>JADFGZ010000061.1 GCA_022567475.1 Acidobacteriota bacterium
CCCTCAACCGACTTGCTTGCCCCCATGGCGCACGGCGACGGACAGACTATCCTCCGGGAAGTCCTTCTGGTGACCGACCACAACGCCTATCACTTAGGACAACTGGTGACACTGCGCCGCCTGCTCGGCACCTAGCCTGTTGATGTGTTATGGATGGAGAACCGGCACAATGATCTTGCGAGAAAGGGCTACCCCTGAAAAGGCATAGCCCTGGAATCTTGTAGGGAACAAAGCGGATTGCATGCGGGATACGTTCTATCTACAACCAACTACCAGCGCGGTTCGCGCCGGAATCGCCCGCCACCGCCGCCACTACCACGACCGCCGCCGCCGCCGCCGCCACCACCACCACGGCCACCCCCTTCGCCGAACGACCTGCTGCGCTCCGGTCGGGGACGCGCTTCATTGACCTTCAGGGCGCGGCCGCCCACTTCTTTTCCGTCGAGCTCCGCAACGGCCTTGGTCGCCTCCTCGTCATTGGTCATTTCCACGAAAGCAAAGCCGCGCGGCCGGCCTGTGTCACGGTCCGTGATCACCTGGACACGCGTAATCTCTCCAAAGGGTTCAAACAACGCCCGCAGCTCGCCTTCCGTTGTGTCAAAACTCATGTTGCCGACAAACAAATTTTTCATTCTCTTCTTCTCCTTGAAGTTGCCACAGCGCCAAGGCCCAGTGGTCCAGCCAGCCGACGAAAAACAAACTACTCCGAGACGGCGTTCGGAAATTTGACGGAGCCGCGTAAGGCAGAAAGCAAACACTCGCTCAGAATGGATTCAAACAAACCGACCCTTCAAACCGTTTCGAGTATAACAGGTTATCTGAAGTGAATCGGAACAATTTTTACAGCTTCACAGGGTATCGCAACAACTGTAAACCAGCGTCGCTACGTCTTATTTACCCTGCTGCGTACTTCCCTTTCTGGATGATTCGCGCTGCGATTTGGCGGCGCAAAGCAATGGTGTCCACAGCTTCGCGCCGAGTAACTTGTTGCAGGGTAGCTAGTTGCCTGCGGAGCGCGTCTCCGGTAATGGCTCCAGCCAAAACGGTGCGGGCGCGCTGTTCCACCCAGTCCATCCGGGAATGCAGGAAAAGACGTGTCATGGCCAGGACGTGGGCCGTCTTATCATCTACCGTTTGAGGACCTGAATCGGGGATCGGCTGGGGGCTGGATTGGACGCCGGACCGGGCGGCCATCTTCCCGGCCCGCAGCAGGGCGGACTCCATGGCGAAGACCTCCATCACGATGTCGGAGATAGCCGCTGTGATCTCCTGCTGATCGGCGAGTGAGTCCGCGAACTTCTGATACGCCACTCCGGCCACCAGCAAAGCTGTCTTTTTAACCGCCGCCACCAAATGTTTCTCCGTGCCCAGCAGGCTGGCAGCTTCCGTGTTTCTCTCCTCCGTGCTTCTTTCTTCCATGCTTCTCGCTTCCGTGCTTCTCCCGGAGGCGGGCGACCCCTGAAACAGGCCCTCGATGGCTGCGCGCAAGCCCAGCCGGCCGCTTGCAGCCCGTTTCAACAACATGCCGGTGATCAGCAGCCGGTTAATCTCGCTCGTGCCTTCGAAAATACGGTTGATGCGGGCGTCGCGGTAGGCGCGCTCGGCCGGGTAGTCCTGGTGGTAGCCGTAACCGCCGTAAATCTGCACGCACTCATCCGCCACGTAATCCAAAATCTCGCTGCAATAAACCTTGTCGATGGAGCACTCCACCGCATACTCCTCGATGGCTTTGCGGACCTGCTCCCCGTAGGCGGGGGAATCCGGGATGGCCTCAGCGAGCAGCGGATCGATGAGGCCTGCGGTGCGGTAGATCATGCATTCTCCCGCATAGATGCGCGTGGCCATCTCCGCCAGTTTTTCCTGAATGAGGCCGAACTGCGCGATCGTCTTCCCGAACGCCCGGCGCTGGTTGGCGTAGCCCGCGGCGTGCTGCAAGGCCTGCTTGGCCCCGCCGATGCAGCCGGCAGCCAGCCGGAAGCGGCCCACGTTGAGAATGTTGAAGGCCACGACGTGTCCCCGGCCAACCTCTCCGAGGAGGTTTTCCGCCGGGACCCGCGCGTCCTCCAAAATCACGGTGCGGGTGGAGGACCCTTTGATCCCCAGCTTCTTTTCTTCCGCCCCGGTCGCAACGCCCGGGAAGCCCTTCTCGACGATGAAGCAACTGAATTTTTCCCCGTCCACCTTGGCAAAAACAATAAACAGATCGGCGAAGCCGGCGTTGGTGATCCACATCTTTTCGCCGTTGAGCAGGTAGTGTTTCCCGTCCGGGGAAAGCACGGCGCGGGTGCGAATGGAAAGCGCGTCCGAGCCCGCCTCCGCCTCGCTGAGGCAATACGCGGCGATCAGCTCGCCAGTGGCCAGGCGCGGCAAATACTTTTTCTTCTGCTCCTCGTTTCCGAAAAAGACGATGGGAAGGGTGCCGATCACGGAGTGGGCGCCATGCGAGGCCAGGAAGGAAGCGTACTGCGCGAATCGCTCGACCACGATGGTCGAGGACACTTTGTCCATCTCCGTCCCGCCGTACCGTTCCGGGATGTCGATGGAGAGCAGGCCCAACTCGCCGGCCTGGCGCAAAAGCCTGGGGGTCAGTCCCGGCTCCTGGCGCTCGATCTGCTCCCACCGCGGCAGGACCTCGTTGCGCATGAACTGCTCGGCGGTTTCGGCGATGAGGCGGTGTTGCTCGGTGAAATCCTCAGGAGTGAAGACCTCCTCCGGAAGACGCTCTTCGATCAGGAAGCCGCCGCCCGGAATTTGTGTCTTAAAAGCTATTTCCAACCCCCTCTCCGTGGGTTTGATCTAGCCATTGCCGGAAGACTTCTTGTGATTCCAAATGAGTTGGTTGCTTTTTTGGCTTTGTTTTGCATAAAATTTATTTTGCTTTTACAACGCACCTTCCTTTTTCCGTTTCCTGCGCAGGCTTCTACAAGTCGATTTTTCTACAGGCAAAGTGGTGAGGCAATAATATTCTTCCGATTCTTGCGAAGATTCCGATTCTTCGGCCCCTAACTCAGACGTTCAAAGATCCCCGCGGCTCCCTGGCCCCCACCCACGCACATCGTCACCATGCCGTAGCGGGAACCCCGCCGCTTCATCTCCGCCAGCAAGGTGGCGGTAAGTTTCGCGCCGGTGCAACCCAGAGGATGCCCCAGGGCCACGGCCCCTCCGTTCACGTTCACCTTCGCGGGATCGAGCCCAACTTCCCGAATCACGGCCAGGGCCTGCGCCGCGAAGGCCTCGTTCAACTCAACCAGATCAATGTCAGCCAGCTTCACCCCGGCCAAGCGCAGCGCCTTGGGAATGGCTACGACCGGCCCGATCCCCATGACCTCCGGTGGAACGCCGCCGGTCGCGAATGCCAGGAAGCGGGCCAGGGGTTTTAATCCCAGCGCCCTGGCTCGCTCCCCGGACATCACCACGGCGGCGGCGGCTCCGTCGCTCATCTGCGAGGAGTTGCCAGCCGTTACGGTCCCTCGTACGTGGAAGACCGGCCTGAGTTTTGCAAGCGCCTCCAGGGAGGCATCCGAACGCGGACACTCGTCCACTGCAAAGGTTTTCCTTTTGCTTTCCGTATTGCTGCCGTTGCCGTCCTGCCCGCCGGAGACAACGGTAGTGGTGACCTCCAGGGGAACAATCTCGTCTTTGAATTTGCCGTCGCGGATAGCCGCCGCCGCCTTCTGGTGGCTGGCCAGGGCAAACGCGTCGGCGTCCTCGCGCGTGATGCTGTACTTGCGGGCCAAGTTTTCCGCCGTGAGCCCCATATTGAGATAAACATCCGGATAGGAATCGGTCAGGTATGGATTGGGAGCCAGCTTGTGCCCGGTCATGGGAACCATGCTCATGGACTCGGCTCCCCCGGCTAGGATCACATCCCCAAACCCGGCCAGGATGCGCTCGGCCGCCATGGCGATCGATTGCAGCCCGGAAGAGCAAAACCGGTTGATGGTCATCGCCGAAACCGTCGGGGGCAGGCCGGCCCGCAGGGTGGCGATGCGGGCCATGTTATGGCCCTGCTCCCCTTCGGGGATGGCGCAGCCGAGAATCACGTCTTCAATCTCCTCTGCCTGGAGTCCCGGCGTGCGCCGCAGCGCCTCCGACAAGACGACGGCGGCCATGTCGTCGGGCCGCGTGTAGCGCAGCGTCCCTCGGGGCGCTTTGCCGATCGCGGTGCGGAGACTTGTTACGATGACGGCTTCTCTCATAGCTAATTTCTCCTTTCCCGCAAGCTTTCCATCCAACCTTCAATCCAACGCAGAATTCGGTAGTGTTTCAGTTTGAATCGCGGGAGCTGAGATCTGTCAGAAACGAGATACCCAAACCTCTTCGCCTTCTTTGGTAATTTCCGAGCTAGGACGAAGCCCAATATGCTTAGCTACTTCTTGTGAAGCTGCATGCTTTGGGTAAATATTGGCTCGTAGTTCGTTTACCTTGAGCCGCTCCGTCAACCAGCCCACAACTTTACGACTTGCTTCGGTAGCGTAACCCTGTCCCTGGAAAGGGAGCCCGATTACCCAGGCTATCTCCGCTTGACTCGCTTTGATGGTGGCTTGAACATAACCGACAACTGACCCATCCCCCTTGAGGCGGAGGGTCCAATTGAGCCAGACCTCATCCCCCGTAGCTGATCGACGGTGTTCCCATAAGCGAATTCGTTCTTCCAGCTCATGCACGCTGGAAGGCGGAGCGTTTCCGGCGAACGAATATAGAGCAGGCTCCTCCAGCAATTCGAAGAGCCGTCCGGCGTCAGTTGCGGACATCGGGGATAGAAGAAGCCGATCAGTTTCTAATTCCCAGTCTTCGTCGCAGGGAATTTCAATCACATCGCACTCCTAACTGGCGGACAGAGGTACTGGCCTTAAATCGCTTGCTCCCGAATTTCAGGAGTATGCCACGGTCAACGCTACCCTGCCAGTCCTCGCCGGTTTCAAACTGAGACACTACCCAGAATTCCGCTTTCCCTTTGAGCTACTCCCCCTAATAGGATGCTGCAACCAGGGATTCAGTTTCGCAATGGCTTGCCTGTCCGTAGCATATGCTCGATGCGGGCCTGCGTTTTGGGCTCGCCATAAAGGCTCAACGAAGCCTCCCGCTCCAGGTCCAGCAGATACTGTTCGCTGACGGCAGCCGGGCCTGTCAGCTTGCCCCCGCACAGCACGCAGGCTATCTTGCCCGCGATCAGGGCGTCATGGTCGCTGATGAAGCCGCCGCTCCGGAACAAGTGAACGCTGATCTTCAGCTCCGCCAGGCCCCCCTCCCCCAGCACGCGAACATCGGTGCGCGGAGCCGGATGAGCGCGTTTCCAGTTATTGCGCGCCATTTCCAGGGCAGCTTGTTTGGCGTCGGCGGCCAGGCGGTCCGGGTTCAGCGTAATGCCATCGGCAGGCCCCAGGAACCGCAGTTGCCGCGCCTCCTCCGCGCTGCCGGAGACCTTGGCGTTGGTGATCGTCTGGAACGCTTCCCGGATGGACGGAAGCAACTCGGACCCGGCGGGGAGAGAGTCCGCCGCCCGCAGCGCCATCTCCTTTGTGCCGCCCGCGCCGGGCAGCAGGCCCACGCCCGTCTCCACCAATCCCATGTAGGTTTCCGCCGACGCCTGCACGCGCGAAGCCGCGAACGCCATCTCGCAGCCTCCGCCCAGCGTGAAGCGGAAGGGAGCCACCACAACCGGTTTCGGCGAGTATTTAATCGCCATGTTCATTTGCTGGAAGCTGCGGAGCATCCGGTCCAGCGCTTCCCAATGCTCCGCCCGAATCTCCTCCAGCAGCAATTGCAGATTGGCGCCCGCTGAAAAATTGGTCCCCTGGTTGGCAATCACCAAAGCGTCAAAATTCGCGGACAGCTCCCGGAGGCCGCTCTCCACCATGGCAATGGTCCCGGCGCCGATGGCGTTCCCCTTGCTGTGGAACTCCACGCACGCCACGCCATCGCCGAGATCGAGCAGGCTGGCATCGTCATTTTTTTCGATGACGGGATGGGAGCCCTGCCCCCCGAGCGGCAGGACGCCCGGCGGCTGTTCGATCAGCCGATAGTTGCCCCGTCCGAAATCGAAGTACAGCAACCCATGTTCTGCATTCTGATAGAAACGCTTACGCCCTGACGAAAGCATTTGCCGAATGTTCTCCGGCGCCTGGCATCCTTCCCCTTCCATCCTCCTGAGGGAACCTTCCAACCCCACTGCGTCCCACAGCTCAAACGGACCCAGCTTCCAGCCAAATCCCCACCGCATGGCCCGGTCGATTTCGACAATCCGGTCGGTGATCTCCGGAATGCGGCGGGCGGCGTATAGAAAGGTCCGGCTCAAGACCTTCCACAGGAAGCGCCCGGCACGGTCGTCGGACCCGGCAAGCATTCCGACGCGCTCGCGCGTATCCTGTATGCCCTTGCCTATGCCCTTGCCGGTCTCAAGAGAAGCAAACTGCGATTTTTTCTGCGGGCGATACTCCAGCGTTTCCGGGTCGATTACGAGGGCGTCGCTGCTTCCGGAGGCCTGCTTCACGCGCTTGTAGAAACCAGCTCCGGTCTTGGCGCCGAGCAGGCCCTGCGAGAGCATCTTCTCCATGAAGGCCGGAAGGCGGAAGAGTTCCCTGCTCTCGTCTTCGGGAACATTCTCCAGCAGGTTGCGCGTGACGCTGGCCAGGATGTCCAGACCCACCAGGTCGAGTGTGCCGAAGGTGGCGGTCTTGGGCCATCCCAAGGCGGGGCCGGTAAGCTGATCGACCTCTTCCAGGGTAAAGTTTTCTTCCGACATGATGCGGAAAATGTTACAGGCAAAAAACGTCCCGATTCGGTTGGCGATGAAGTTGGGCGTGTCCTTGGCCCGCACCACGCCCTTGCCGAGGCGCAGGTCTGCAAAGCCGGCGACGGCCTCCACGATCTCCGGCAAGGTGTCCGGGCCTGGAATCAGCTCGCACAGATGCAAATACCGGGGCGGGTTGAAAAAATGGACGCCCAGCCAGTGGCGGCGAAACTCCTCCGGAAAACCGGCTGCAATGCGTCCCACCGGCAATCCGCTGGTGTTGGAGCTGACCACGGTTCCCGGCTTGCGGAATGCCAAGACGCGCTCCAAAAGTCCGCGCTTCGCCTCCAGGTTCTCCGACACCGCTTCGATGATCCAGTCGGCCTCAGCCACCCAGGAAAGGTTGTCCTCAAAGTTTCCAGGAGTAATCCAGGAAGTTTTCTCCTGCAGAAAGAACGCCGGCGGTTTGCTTGTCCGGGCCGTTTCTATGCCAGCCCTTGCAAGCCGGTTGCGCACCAGGGGCGAACTCAGGCTAAGACCCTTCTTCTTTTCCTCCGGCGTCAAATGATCGGGAACCAAGTCCAGCAAACTGGTGGGAATACCACAATTGGCGAGGTGGGCTGCAATCTGAGCGCCCATCGTGCCTGCGCCCAGAACCACAGCCCGTTCGACATTCCACTTCATGGAAACTTATCTTTCCGTGTTGGATGCCCTAAGAGTTCAAAGGAGTCGTATGGGCGCTTCCGCAAGGGGGCGGGAGTATCCGGCGGGATGGGTTTCCGGCAAAATGACTCGGAACCTTACTCCACTTCCTCTCGCACGATCTCCAGATTCATCTGGGGAATCGAAATCCGGTGAATTCTTGCGTCCGGCGAGGCCCAAATCTCCATGGTCAGCTGATCGGTCGCCACCTGGTAATGATGCAAGTCTGCGGTGACGCCCCCGACGGCTTGCTTTTCCATGCCCTGGAACGACAGGTTGATTGTGCCCGGCGTCGCCTCTTGAGGAATGAAAACATTAAAGTGCTGCGGCCCGGGTTTGGAATCATCGTACAGGCGCAGCAGGAAAGTGTAGTGGTGAAAAAAATTCGTGTCCAATACGACCAAGTCGGTCTCGGGAAGATAGAAGATGCGGTTCTGAGACCCCTCCTCCGTCTCGGAAACCAGCATCGTTTCGGGTGATCCGAAACGCACCGTGACGCTTCCCTGTTGCGGAGCTTTCTGGCTCCTGTCGTATAAGACCGGACGAAGGTTCTGGTCCACCCGCAAAGTAGAGCTTTCCGACAGGTTCGGACCGCCGGGCACCTTCAGTGAAATTTCTCCGGTTGCTTCGTAACCGGAAGCGGAGGAAACAATCTGGAATGTCTCCGTGCCGATTTTGCGATTTCCCGCAAGGATGGAAAACACGCCTCGCTCAGTGGAGGTGGCGGTGGACGTAGCGGTGGAGGTGGCAATGTCGGCAGAGGTAGAGCTGGAGGCATCTTGAGCCGCATAGGCGACCGGCATCCTGCCTGCCGACAGGATCGCGACCCAGAGCAGCAATGGAAGCAGACAACCAACAGCTCGAAGTCCCGGCGAAAGTTGGGGATGGTCTCCCGGAATGGAGTACAAGCCCTTTCCAGACGGGCTAATTCCCAACGGTTTTTTTCCAAACGAGCATTTTCTGAACAAGCTGTTCTTCAACCTCGGCATACCACTCCCTTCAAGGCGGGCGCAGCCAGGACCTGGCTCACCACCTCCTCGGGGTCCGACTGTCCGGTGTGAACCGTGCAGGCAGCTCGCTGATAGAAAGGCAACCGCTCCTGGTACAGTTGCCGGAAGCTGGCCTCGTCACGGAATAAAGGGCGATGGGTCATCAAGGCGCAACGCAACAACAACACTTCCACAGGACACTCCAGCCAGATGGTAGTGGCTCCCCAGCGTTCGAGCAATTCAAAGTTTTGCGGCTGGGCAAACGTTCCTCCGCCCAGCGCCACCACGCGGCCGCTCGCCTGCGCGGTTTCCTGCAAGATTCGCCCCAGGACTTCCCGTTCCTTTTTGCGAAAGGCGGCTTCGCCCGCGCGCGCAAACATCTCGGCAATGGTCGCGCCTTCCGCTTGCTCGATCTGTTCATCCAAATCAATGAATTTCCAGGCAAGCTTCTGCGACAGAAGCAAACCGACCGTGGTTTTCCCGCAGCCCATGAAGCCAGCCAAAAAGACTCCGTTTTGCGCAATCGATGAAGGAGAAGAAAGAGAAGTCATTCCCTGTTTTGGATGGAGCGGCACTCCCGCTATTCGCCGCCTGGCAAGTCTCCGGAAACAGCGACTCCTGCGGGATGCAGAAGCGCTCTCCGGCAGACGCCAGCCGCTCACCGAGGGCGGTGCAGCCGGATTGTACCACTAAATGAGGTGATCGTGACGGTAGACTCGCCACTATTGATGCGGCCCTGTACGAATTTACGAGGTGACAAGCGGCGGAACGGGGTGGCAAACGGGATAGGAAGGAAAGTGAGATCGCTCTCGATGACCCCTTCCACCGCGCGCGCCTTCAAATCAAAACTGGACCGGAGGGAGGGCTGGATGCGGATCAATGCGCTGTGGTTGTTCAAAACGTAATTGCCGCCGGACCCGAAATCTCCTTCGTAGCTGATGGTGCCGGAATTGGTGTTGCCGATCAACTGGGAACCATTGACGCCGATAAACTCCAAGTTCCCGCTGATGGACCGGGCCTCAATGTGGCCGGCGGAATCGCGGATGAGGATGGGGCCGTCCATCGTGCGGACCGAGATATTTCCCTGGATCCGGGACAATTCCACCCGCCCGCTGACCGACTCAATGAAAACGTCGCCCTGCAGGTCTTCCACGACGATGAGGTTTCCGCTCTCGCAATCGAGCCGCACCGTGGCCCGACGGGGCACCCGAATCTGAAAGTCCACCCTGAGTTGCTGCGGCGGTATTCCCTCCCGCTTGGGGTGTATCTGCACGCTCACCTTCTCCGGTCCACCCTCGATTATGATCTCCACGACATCGGAGAAGCTCTCACCCCGGATTTCTATTTCGTTTTGCTCCCAGCTTTTCACCGAGACGCTGCCGATATGGTTATGCAAGAGAAAAGAAGGAGTGGCGGAGGTGGGAAAGTTCCTTTGGATCTGCTCAGCCTGGATCGCCGGAATGCCCAAGCAGAGCACAGCGGCTGCCACGGCGGCAACAGGCGTCCGCATTCGCAGCGCTTGCCCCGTACGCCGCATTGGCAGGGTGGGCGTCAAGACCGCCCGGCTCAGAATTCTTCCCAATTGACCAAGGTATTCCATAGTCGTTGCTTTTGCTGATAGGCATTCAAAAGCTGTTCGCGAGCAAACCAGTCTTCCGGATGCTCCGCCATGAAGGTGTTCCACTGGTGGATCGAAGAGTTCACCCGGTTGAGGTTCGTCACGTAGGTGGCACGCTTCTCCTGGGGAGCCTTCTCAATGAGCTGCAAAATAGGCTCGTCGCTCCCGGAAAGGCTCTGTTCCACCGGAGCGGTTGGAACTGCTGCTACTGTGATTGGAGGCTCCCGGAGCAAATCCGGTGTAGTCGTGCCCACACTGTACAGATAGACCACACCAAGCCCTACCAGGAACATGGCGGCGTAGGCCATGCCCATCTGCAGACGCGGGAACCACCCGATCCTTAGCCTTGTCGCCGGAGAAAACGGGAGGGGTGCGGGGGCCTGGATCAGGCCCTCCTGCCGCAATTGTTGATGAATCCGCTGCCACACCTGCACGGAGGGCTCTTCCTCCGGAACAAGCAGGCGGGCTTGCCGCGTGATCTGGTTCAAACCACCGATCAACCCCGAGCAGGCAACGCAATCCTGGCGGTGGGCCTCCATCCCGGAGGATAGAGACGGGCTGGAGAGATCGACTTCCTGTAACTGTTTTTCAAATTCCGCGCAGTTCATAACCTAAGCTCTCTTGCCCCGCTGAAGCAGCAGCCTCACCGAGGGCTCTTGGGAGTTGGATAAGGTTTCCCCTGTAACAGATCGCGCAGCTTCATCCTGGCTTTGTGCAGTTGCGACTTGGAATTGCCGACCGAGCATCCGACCATGCTGGAAATTTCCTGATGCTCGTACCCTTCCACGTCGTGAAGCTGGAAAATCAACCGATAGCCGGCCGGCAAGGCCTGCATCGCCTTTTCCAGGTTGAGACGATCCACCGACCCGGCCATCACCGGATCGACCGCTCCCGGATCGTAGCTGGAAACGTTCTCCGTATCCCGGCCGGATATATCCTCCAGAGATGCGGTCACGAGCTTTTTTTTGCGGAGCCGCATCAACACCATGTTGACGGTCAAACGATGGACCCAGGTGGAAAACGCCGCCTCGCCCCGGAAGGTGCCGATTTTCCGGAACATCTGGAGAAACACTTCTTGCGTTAGATCCTCGGCTTCGGCCGTATTCCCTATCATCCGTAAACAAAGCGAATAAACCCTGCGCTTGTGGGCGTTATAAAGAAGCTCAAAGGCGTCGGCATTTCCATTCTTGGCCTGCTCAATCGCCTCAGCTTCCGAACTTTTTGGAACATCGTGGGGGCTCGAATTCAAATCGCTCTACGAAACGCACCTGCCCTCGCTAGCTCAGATGCGGGAAATATTCCCTGGAGTTGCATGGGAATCGCAATTAACTGCAAAAAAATCAACAGGCTGCGCCTCGGAACACTCCAATCAGAAAGCTCCTCCATGAGGCCGCCCTCAATAAATTCATCTTATTCAAAATAAACAGCTTACCGCTCTTCCCCGGTATTACTGGCAGGCAACAGAGCCTTACCCACTCCAACGTTACCGGCCGAATCGTAGACCCGCAAGGTAATCAAATGCTCCCCGTCCGCCATGTCGTCGATCTCCACCGTGAACGTTTCTTGCTTGGAATCGACAATTCCATCGCCGGAAAACAAGGGCCGCGGCGGCTCGGCATCCACAGCATACTCGGCCCGTGTGAGAACGCTTGCCTGGTCCAGGGCGCTAAACTGGGCGATTGCAGAATGGCCTGTGCGGGAGGTCTGCTGAACCTGCACATGGGGCGGCGTGCTATCCACCAGAAAGGGAGAACTGATCCGCTCCGCCGTCTTTGCCAGTCTCTGCGGATTCACCCCGGCATCGGAAGCCTTCACCTTGAGCCGGTATTTGCCGTCCGGAAGGGCATCTTTCTGCAGTTGAAAGTAATTCTGCTTCAAGTCCTTTGCCAGCGGCTTCCACGCTGTCTCTCCCTCGCCCCGGAAATACAACTCATAGACAAGCTCGTCCCGGTCCGGGTCATTCGCCAGCCATGTCATATTCAATCCTTGTTGCCCTGAAGCCCGCCGGGAGGAAGTGCTTGGCGAAGAAGCCGCCCGGCCAGATGTCAGGTTCTGAATGGACCTGGCCGCAGCTAAATTGCCCGATGTAGTCCTTGACGGGGCACTGCTCCCGCGCGGGGTGACCTTCACCTCGGTCAATACCGGAGCCCGGTTCTGGGGCAAATAGGCCAGGATGACTTCAGAGAGAACAGGGGCGCTCTCGGCTGCAGCGCGGAACACGGCCTTCCATTGCATGTACCTCGCCGAGGGACTGCTAATCTGTTCCCCCTCCTCCTGCCGGTAAGGCTGCGACCAATCGCTCCAAGTGGAGTCGGGCCTGCGGGAATTGCCGCTTCGGGTGAGCAGCTCCAGCGACGATCCCGGAGGCAGCTCGGCGCTCCAACTGATCCGGCCCCAACTGGCGATGCTGCCTGCATCCCGGACTTCGGATTCGTATGAGCCGGTGGCGGCGGGCTTTGTCCCCAGCCGGAACACCTTCCCCAGATTGGCCGTCGTCGCCAATATGAAATCTTTGTAGGGAAACAAACGAGTGGTCTGCTCCTGGTCGGTTTGCGCCAAAAGGGAAAGCTGCCGGTCAAGCGTCAGCTCATAGATACGCCCCTTTTGATCCGTAGAAAACAGGAGCTTCTCTCCGACAGGCAGCAAGTCAAAGATATTTTCGCGCCGCGAACTCCATAGCGTATCCACACCGCCGCCCGGCAAAACCCGGTAGAGAGCGCTTTGGGTAGTAGTTCGCCGGTTTTGCACCCGGGGAAGGCCGCCAGCCGTACGAACCGCGGTCTGCCCCGTCAGTTGATTTCCTGGCCTGTTAGGATCTCCCGGCTGGCCCGGTCCTTCCTCCGCTCCGCCTGGGGGAAGTCCCGGCTCGTCGGCAGCACGGACGGTGATGGTTGTAGAAGTTCGCACCGGAGTCTGCCCGCCCTGAGCGGGAAAGCCAAGCTGGCGTAAGCCGCCCCGGCCGGGACGTCCCATGGCCGAGGCAAATATGTCGCCATCGGGAGAAACCGCGACGCTGTGAATCTCCGCAATGGGAGCGTCATAGAGCACAAAAGCTTTCCCAGGCCCCGACACCCGGTAGAGCAGGCCGTTCGGTTCGGTGCCGACGATCAATTCGTTGTCCGGAGTCACGGCCAAGCTCATGATGTGACTCTGCTGGGTGTCATAATACAGCTCGCCCTCGCCGCTGGCCGGGACGCGATAGATCTTTCCGCGGTCTCCCGTACCCACGTACAGAGCGCCGTCGGCGGCAAACACGAGAGACCAAATATATTTGGACTCCGGGTCAAAAAACTCCCGTCCCTCGCCGGAGGCGTCCACCTGATACACCTTGCCGTCCGGGGAGGTCCCCACATACAGCCGTCCGTCGTTGTCCACGGCCATCGCAAAGATATCCGACTCGGGAGCGTCGTAGAACAGAGAACCCTCCAGCTCCGGGCCCATCCGAAAGACTTTGCCGTTGTGTCCTGTGCCCAGGTAAACGTTTCCCTGTTTGTCCTGCGCCACCGCCCAGATCATCGCCTGATCCGTGCTGAACAACTCCTCCAGTTTGGGGGCCAGCGTCATGCGGCCCTCCCGGCTCAGGGAGACTCCGTTCAGGTCGCCGCGCTCAAAATCTTCAAAGGTCGCGCTCGACCAGAATTGCGTGTTGACGGCCCACGCCCAGGAGCTAATCAGCAACCCCAAGACAACCACATTCCTGAGCTTCCTGGCCGTCGCTCGGGCCATCCCGGCTGACCTTGCTACTGACCTCGTCACGAACTGCGCCGCGCCACGCCCGGTTTGCCGCCGGAAGGAAAGACTACCCATCCGTCTGCTGCGAGTGGAAACGCGGTCCGGATATTCGCTGGGGAGCATCATAAAAATCACTGCAATCATTCAATCATTCTTCAATTTGTTACGGTCACCACAATTCTCTTGTACCCGGTTACGACGGAGGGCAAGGAATCGAGCTCATAGTCGGCCACAGTGGACATGCCGGTCGGGGCGATGGTTGTGCCGAGTGAAGGGTCGGTGGAAAAAGCGCGCACGACCGAGGGCGGAGGGGAAGGAAAGGTCTCTCCATGAAGAACAAATCCTATCTCGCGCCGCTCCAGACGCACATACAGCCGGTTGTTCCGGCGTGACTTGTTAATGGCCCGGACCAATTGCTCCGGATTTTTAGGCAGAACCCGCCTGCCTCCCCGCAACGCTCCCCGCCGGTCCAGGGAACTCCCATCGGCCACGGTAATGGTGAGCGGGCCCGGCGTCAGGCTGGCCGGAACTTCCACCCACGCCTTTTGCACCGTCTCCTCCCCATTCTGGGAGTGGAGCAGAGCGGTCACTTCCATCTTCTCGCCTGCCTTGACCTCCCGCCGGTCCACCCAGACCTGTTCCAGCGTCTGAGTCATCTGGCGGTCCGTGGAGGTGACCCGGAGGTGAACCTTCTGGATATCCGCTTTCCCCAATCCGCTCTGCATCAGATAGGCCAGCGGAGCGGTGGCAGACCGGGCAACCCGGATGGCGCCGTTGGCGATGCCGCTGAAATAATTTTCGAGCTTCACATCCGGAAGCCCGGCGAGCGAGATGGTCTGCTCCACCTGCAATGTGGATTCGCCCACCATGCGTTCCGTGGAACCGATGGCCGAGAATATGGTCATGCTCATCAGCAACGGCAGCAGAAAGCGGTCGTTGACCACTTCAAAATGGTAGGAGCGCGTGGTTCGGTTGTTGGAAACCATCTCGAACTCAATGGGGATCATGCGGGCTGTTTCCCCCAAGCGGCCGAAAATTCCGGAGCTGCGGTCTTGCCGGATGACGCCGAGCAACCGGCCCGGCGTGGAAATCTTCATCGAGATGGCGTAACCCGCCAGCGGGGTGATGACCCGCGACTCCGAGAAAGGAATCTCGATGGGACCCGCCGACAGCAGCCGGTGCCCGAAGGCGTACACGCGGCCTTGCTCCACGTGCGTGACGGTGCCGTCGGCGTTCACGCCCATGTCGCCCCGCACCAATTGCACGCTGATCATGGAGCCGGGCTGCAACCGGGAAAGGTCGCCCATGACGTTGTCGCCTTGCGACCCGCCGCTGCCCCCCTGGATGGGAATCAGCCCCAGGGAGCGGAGTTGCGGCTGGAAGTGCTCCATGGCCTCTGCGGTGAATCCGGAGAGCATCAGCGGCGTGGCGATGCGCACCATCGACATTTCCGCCCCGCCCCAGAAGACACGGCTCGGCTCGCTTCGGAAGGGCGGCATCCAGTCCGGCTCGCTTGCGGGAATCAAGCGGAGGTCGTCGCCTCTCTCGATGCCGGGCTCAAAGGTCCATGCAATCTGCGTGGTCTCTTGCTGTGGTTCTTCAGAAACACCCTCGAAGGCATCGAGCATCTGCTCCATGGGAGTGATGCCGGCAATCGGCTCCTTGGAAAACTGGAAGCCGGATGCAATGGCTCCCACCAATTTCCCGTCGATATAAACCGGGCTGCCGCTCATGCCGGCCATGACGCCGGTTCTCTCCAGCGGCCCTCCCGACAGCCGGGCGAGAATCATGTTCTGGCGCGGGGCCACGTTCCTGAGGACCCCCAGGATTTCCACCTGGAACTCCTCGATCTTGTTGCCCTTAAAAACAGTCTTGCCGATTCCCCTCATGCCGGGCCGAATATCGGCAAGGGGGAATATGGAAATCCGGGAAGCGCTACTTTTGGAAACCTCGGCAGAAATTGGGGCAGAAACTGAGGCGGCGGCTTGTGCCAGTGCCGACTGGCTCGACACCAGGAAGATAGCCGTTAAAAAAGACAGCCTCAGGGCAAGCTTCCACACGGGCCATCCAGAAACATTGCTTCTCAACAGGGAACCCCCTTCATGACCGCAATTTATTGATAATAGCCCAGCGCGAAGAGTAACGTCAAGGAAAGTCACCCTATGGTTATCTGATCACTGCAAGAAGC
>JADFGZ010000343.1 GCA_022567475.1 Acidobacteriota bacterium
GCTGGGCATGTTTCAAGGCAAATGCTTGAGCATTACTCCCACAGACGGATTCAAGCCAAGCGGGCCGCTGTTGCGACGCTGGAATCCCCTATAACCGTCAACTGAGCGTGCCACGTCCACACAGATGTCCACATAGAGTGGCTTTTGTCCACACGAGATATGGGATGATACTGAGAGTTACCGAGAAGCCAAACTGGAAGCTAATTGCTGGAGCAAGGGAGAGTTACGGGCATTCCATCACACTCTGTAATATTCCAGATCATCGTACGGTCCTTCCTTACAAGCAGGGGGTCGCAGGTTCGAGCCCTGCACCGCCCACCATAATAGCCCTTCCATATTCATGAGGAGCATGCTGCCCTTCTAATTTAAGGATTTGCAGCCATTGAACTATTAATTGCTGCATGGGTGACTTTTAGCCTAGGGGGCGCTTACTCTGCAAAAAACTGAGATTCTTCCTCACCGACTTCACACCGGAGCCTAGCTATGGATCGCTTGCTGCGAGGGCTTGCGCCGATTTCTCCTGCACGCCGCAAATGCTTTCTGTGCCGGTCAACAATCAGCGGCTGAGGGTCTCAACTGTCCGCTGAAGACCCCGTCTTCGGATCGGCAAGAAAATCGCCGATTCACTGGAGATTTGGTATTCCGATGTCTATACTTATAATTGGTACTTGTTTTCAGCATTTCCGGCATTTTCCATTCACAGGGGCGAATACAGTTTCCTAATGAATGCGGGAGTCGGTGAGCCAAGCGGGGCTGCCGGGCCGCCCGCATTCGATGGAAACCGGAATGCGCCGCAGGCGGCGCCGGAACGAACGGTGGCGCAGCGAGAAGGCTGTCACTGGTTTTTCCTGGCCTGCTTTTCGAGGGTATTTCGATGCGTTGTAAGCGCGGGACAGTCCGCCTAGGGCTGGCGGCTCGAATGCTTGCCGCGGTCTTTCTGGTTCTTTTGTGCTGTTCCAGTTCGTCGGCGCAGGAGGAGGCTGCCATCCGAGGAGTGGTGCGCAACCAGGCGGGCGCTCCGGTGGCAGGGGCATCCGTCGTGGTAAGCAACACGTCGAGCGGACTGCGCCGGGAAACTCAGAGCGACCTGGAAGGCCGTTTCGAAATCACGGGGCTGCCGCCGGACAGCTACAACGTGGAGATCTCCCTGACCGGCTTTGCGACGCAGCAGCGGCCGGGAGTGCGGGTCAGCGGAGGCGAGCTGGTTTCTTTGCAGTTCGTGCTGCAAAGCGAGTCCGAAAGAAGCCAGGCCGGACGCATCAGCGAAGCGCAACTCGCAGGGCTGCCCCTCAATGGCCGCAGTTATAACCAACTGGCCACCCTGCAGGCAGGAATCGCCGACACCGCCGCGCAGGATGCCTCTCGAGGGATCGGCGGAGGCAGCCTCACGGTTGCCGGAGGACGGCCCACCTCCAACAACTTCCTGCTGGACGGAACGAACATCATGGACACCGCCAATGAAGTTCCGAGAAGCGCCGGAGGGGTTCAACTGGGCTCGGAAGCCGTTTTTCAGGTGCAGGTGTTCAGCGGCACCTACGGGGCGGAGTATGGCCGGGGCAGCGGCGGCACGTTGAATTCCATCACGCGTTCAGGCACCAATGAGCTGCATGGAACGTTGTTCGAGTACTTCCGCAACAGCAAGATGGATGCGCGCAACTTTTTCGACACCGACCCGGAACCCCCGTCCTTCAAGCGGAATCAGTTCGGGTTCATCCTCACCGGCCCCATCCGGAAAGAGACTACCTTTGTGATGGGGACCTTTGAAGCCATGCGCGACCGGCTCACCCTCACGGACAACTCCTTCCTGCCCGATGTAAATATCCGGAAAGGCCTGGTCACAGATGCCGCGGGGAACGTCGTCCGAACGGTTCCGGTCAGCCCGTCGGTCGAACCTTATTTAGCGCTGTATCCCATTCCGAATCTGGGCTCGATCGGCGGAGGGATTGGCCGCCACTCTGCCCCGGTTTTCCTGCCTACCGACGAGAACTTCTTTGCCGTTCGGGTGGACCACAAGTTGTCGGAGCGCGACAGTTTTTTTACCCGCTATACGTTTGACGACGCCACCAGCGCCAAGCCGCAGGAGTTTTTCCTGTTCCGCACGTTTGCAAGCACCCGCCAGCAGTATCTGACGATGGTTGAGACCCATATCTTCAGCCTGAACACGATCAATTCCTTTCGGCTGGGATACACCCGGCCGGTGGAGTTCGTCGACACGGTTGCTTCGGTGGATATTCCTGCTTCGCTTCAATTCGTTCCCGGCGCGCCTCACTTCGGGCAGATTAAAATACCCGGAATAGCTACTTTCGGGCCTGCCCACACCATGCCGGAAGCCAACAAGATGAACAGCTTTCAGTTTGCCGACGACATGGTAATCCAGAGGGGAACGCATACGTTGAAATTCGGAACCGAGATTCACCGCTATCGGTGGGACATCTTCAACAGCAACAGCAAAGGCGGCATATGGTCTTTCAATAGTCTGGAGAGCTTTCTCCAGGCCGGACCGGAAGGCACGGATTTGCAGGTGGCTTTGCCTGGATCGGACAATCAGAAAGCGTTTCGCCAGGTCCTGGCTGGCTTTTATATTCAGGATGGCTACCGGGCGAGTTCGCGGCTCCGCTTCGACATGGGTTTGCGGTATGAAATCGCCTCCATCATCAAGGAGAACAACGGCCGGACTTCCTTTCTGCCCGATTGGAGGCACGACACAGGGTTGCAGAACGGCCCCATGCTGGGGAAGAATCCTTCTCTTCTAAATTTTTCCCCGCGTGTTGGATTTAGCTGGAACCCCCAAGTCAGCGAAAATCTTCGCGTGGCCGGCGGGTTTGGAATCTACTACGACCCCATGTTTGAATATGTGGCGGACTCGCAGAAGAACTCCGCGCCTTACTACAAAAGGGCGTTTTTCCCGAACTTTGATGCCTCGGATGTCTTCCCGGATGCGGTGGCCGCCTCCGCTCTCATTCCGTTCGGCACGCCGATCGGCACGGCGGTGCTCGACTATCCCCACATCAAAACGCCTACCGTGTTGCGTTACAACTTGAGTTTGCAACAGTCGTTTCCGGGAGGGTGGAACGTGCGAGGAGCCTACGTAGGCGCGCGCGGAAACCACTTGTTCCGGGGCTATCAAGCAAACTTCTACCCTGAGCCGGTCCTAAGATCCGATGGTTCTCTTTTTCTGCCCCCGGATGCGGGTCCCATCAATCCGGCCTTTGGCTCGCTTAGTCTGACCTCGACGGATGCGCAATCGTTCTACAACGCGCTGCAAGTCTCAGCCAGTCTTAGTTCGAGAGGCGGCCTATCGATCCAGGGCAACTACACGTTCAGCAAGTCTGTGGATGACGCCTCCAATCCCGCCAGCGGACCCAGTTCGAATTACACGCGCCAGTACCCCTTGATGCGCACGCTGGACCGCGGTTATTCCGACTTCGATATCCGGCATCGGTTGTCCGCAAACTTCTTCTATGCGATTCCCGGTGGCACAGGACAGGGCTGGTGGAACTCCGGTCTCCCGGGGCTGGTCTTAGGGGGGTGGAGAGCGGGAGGGGTATTCTCGTTTCGCTCCGGAACTCCCTTTCACTCCTTAGTAAATGTGAGAACGCCGGGGTATTTGTTCTCGGCCAACCGGCCCAACTTGCGTCCGGGGGCGAGCAATAATCCGACAGATGGAGTTTCTGCAGGCTGCGCCGGAGCAGCACCCGGCCAGCCCTTGGGGGGGCCGGAACGGTATTTTGACCCGTGCGCCTTCACCGTTCCGGCCCCGGGCACTCTGGGGACCGCCGGGCGGGATACGATTGTTGGCCCCACTGTCTTCAATCTGGACCTTTCCCTGCAAAAGGAAATGATTCTGGGAGGCGAGAAGCGGCTTCAATTCCGGGCGGAATTCTTCAACCTTCCCAACCATGCCAATTTTGCGCTCCCGACGCGCGGCTCCAGCATCGTTTTTTCGGGCTCCTCCGGACGGCCGAATCCCACAGCGGGGCGGCTGCAGAGAACCATTACGACTTCCCGGCAGATTCAATTCGCTTTGCGGCTCTCCTTCTGATCTCTCTTCTATCCCCAAGGCGTTTTCATAGCTCTTGTATGGGAAAAACCACGGCGAGGAATACGCTAGCCGTGGCTAGCTGCTCAGCATGGACGGCGCGGTACGAAAAGCGCTGGAACATGCTCTAATAAGAAGATATGGGCGAGGAGAAAACTAAGCCGGAGAAAGCCAAACCGGAGCAAGCCAAACCGGAGCAAGCCAAGCCAAAGAAAAGCCCTCGGGAGATGATCGCGGCGCTTCCGGAAATTTGGGAGTTGCTGCGGCCGCGCCGGCGCCTGCTGACGGCAGGCTTCGTGCTGATGGCCGTCAACCGCGTCTCCGGGCTGGTGCTGCCCGCCTCGACGAAATTCCTGAT
>JADFGZ010000344.1 GCA_022567475.1 Acidobacteriota bacterium
ACGATCATTCCCCAAGAGGGTTTTGTTCGCAGTAGACAATTTGCGTTTGGACAATGGAGACTCTTCATGGCGCTTGGACCCGTTCATCAGTAGAACTGGTGACCTCAAAAATAGGTCTTAAACCATACCACATGAACGGGTTACAATCGCCCCATCAACAATTGTCTGCGGAAGCACCAGAGCAACGCAGCTTTTGGTGCTTCACACTGTTAGAGGGTTCGGCGGGCATAAGAAACGCAAATTTCAGGAGGTGACTGGTGAATTCAAGATGGAACGCGATTAGCTGGAATCGGCTTTTGGGTGCGAAGCTGGCGGGGATCCTCCTGTCGGCTACGCTTTTGGCAACGTTGATTGTAGTCGGCGTGCCAGGGTTTGCCCAAGAGGGGCAGCGCGAGGCCAGAGGACGGCGCGTCAATGAGAAGGTTAAGCCCTTTAAGATCATCGGGAACGTTTACTATGTCGGGATGTCGGATCAGACGGTACTCCTGATTACGACGCCGGAAGGAAACATCCTGATTGACAGCACATACGAGCGAATGGTTCCCTGGATCCGCGAGAGCATTGAGACGTTGGGTTATAGCATGCGAGATATCAAGATTCTGCTGAACTCCCACGCCCACCCGGACCACGTCGAGGGGCATAGTCTCATCAAGGAGCTGACCGGAGCTCAGGTCGTGATGTCGGAAGCCGACGGCGAAGTTCTGGCCAGTGGAGGCGTGGACCCCGGCCAGGGCGATGGGAGGCCGCGTTACAAGCCCGTGAAACCGGACCGCATCATCCGCAACGGCGACCAGGTGACGCTCGGCGGAGTGACCCTAACGGCTCACGTATTTCCCGGCCACACCAGAGGTGCCACCACATGGACGATGGTGGTCGAGGAAAATGGCCGGCGATACAACGTGGTCTTCTGGGGCGGCATCGGGGGGATCAGGCAGCCGTTCGTGAATAACACGGAATGGCCCACCATCGTCGAGGAGTATACCGATACTCTCCGAAGGGCGAAGGCCCTGCCTTGCGACATCTATACGGGGACGCACGGCGCAGGCTTTGGGTTGCTTGACAAGATGAGGCGCTTGGAACAGGGAGAACAGCCGAACCCGTTCTACGATCCGGAAGAATGTCGGAGCAGTATCGAAAGAAGGGAACGCGATTTTCGGGAACAGTTGGAAAGGGAGCGTGCTGTGGCTCGGTGACGGGCAGCGTTGCGGCAATCGCGAGCGGGTGTGCCTACCAGAAATTTCATCGGGTTGCAATAATTGAGGATAGAGGTTTTCCTTGGTAAGCTCTCTGGCGCCATGCCAACCCCAATTCTGCTCCTTCTATCTTCGTTGCGTTCTTTGATCCAGTCGCCCATATCCCTGCGGTTGGAAAATCTCGCTCTGCGCCACCAGTGGAATGTTCTGCGCCGACAGCAGAAGGGGCGGGTGCAGTTTCGTCCAGCGGATCGACTGTTTTGGGCGTGGCTTTCGAAAGTTTGGTCCAACTGGCGCTGCGCCCTCGTGATGGTCAAACCGGAGACCGTGATCGGCTGGCACAGGAAGGGATTTCGGCTGTACTGGAGAGGGAAGAGCCGAGGACGATGTGCTGGTAGGCCGATAGTATCCAGGGCGATTCGGGATCTGATTCGTAAGATGAGTTGGGCGAATCCGATCTGGGGTGCGCCTCGAATTCATGGAGAATTGTTGAAACTGGGGATTGAGGTTTCGGAAACTACTGTCGCCAAGTACAGGGTCCGACACCGCAAGCCCCCGTCCCAAACGTGGCGGACATTCCTGAAGAACCACGCCCAGCAGCTCGTCTCGGTCGATTTCTTTGTCGTGCCCACCCTCAACTTGCAACTCTTGTTCGTGTTCGTCCTGTTGGAGCATCCTCGGCGACGAGTCGTGCACTGCAACGTTACGGCTCATCCGACTACGGAATGGACGGCCCAGCAGATGCGCGAAGCCTTTTCGTGGGCCCCGGCTCCAAGATTTCTGATCCGCGACCGAGACGGCTGTTTGGGTCGAAATATTCAGTGCGATTCTGCCAGTCAATCGGCGATAGCCTGGCCAGTTTCACCCACGGCCAGCACCCAACTCAATTCTGAAGGCTTCCCCAATCAGAACCTCGGTCAGGGAATCTCTTTTCTGGCTGGTTTTCAGTTTATTTCCGCCGATTTTCATCGCCGATGGAGTTTTTGATAGGCACACCTCGTGAGGAAGCGGTTTTCTAGGGTTTTTCAGCAAGCTGCTAAAGCCAATTGCCCAGGTGGCGCCAGATAGCCTGGAAGCGTCCTAACACCGATTCTCGGCGGGCGGTCAGGATGGTATTATCCTCAAGGTTTCGTTTCCTCGCTCCGGGGGCTTCACGGAACAGCTCTGGCACATGGTAAGTCAACACCGCGTTCAGGTCCTTGTCGGACACGATGACTGTCTGGTTCTTCGGGTCCAGATCGACGCCGCGGGGCTTCCTGAGCATCTTGTGCGGCCCGCCAATGGTCCAGCGGGGCGGCACATCACCGTCGTCGTGGACACTCCAGATCCCAACATACGACAGGCCGGACGGCGTCTGAGATTGAAGCCCGTCGTGCGCGACCACGATCCAGCCATTCATGACCCGAATCCTCCTCGTTTGGGTCAGCATCGTGCTGGGCCCACCGATCACCCTGAGGGGCTCCGCTGTGTCGGCCTGGCGGTCGAAGATCAGGAGTTGCTGTCCTCCGTCGTCGCCCCGGCGCGTGCTGATGTAGAGATCATTGATGGGGTCGACGGCCAACACATTAAACGGCAGGGTGCGGATCGGCGCAACGTTGCCGTTCGCATCGAGGGGGAAGACCCGGCCCTCCGTGATGATCTCGTTATTCACGGTGTCGAGCACGACCCCCGATGAGCCTCTCAACTGGGTGCGGTTCCCCTGGATCACCCGGATCGGCGGTTCCTCGCCAGTGGCTGCTCCGCGGAACGTCAGAATCGCCTGGGCGAACTGCTGCGGCACGACGATCTCATCCCGAACCGCGTTGTAGTGAATGGCGTGCATCGTCCGGCCCAACAACGTCTTCTGTCCTTCAATTCTCCGAACCGGCACATCTCCACCCTCCGCCAGCCTGGCGAAGGCCGCAATTTGCGGATGGGCCACTCAGTTGGGCGCCAGAATCTGCTCCCTCTTCGAGTCGTATGCTACAGCGCCCGGATTCCCGATCATCAACGCGCGGTTGCCGGCCGGTCCGCTTCGGATCGTCCGCAGCGGCGCCGTGTTCCCATCCGCCGTGGTAGAAAAAACAGTCAGCGAATGGTTGCCGTAATTGGCCACCCACAGCTCGTCGTTCTTCGCATCCACGAACACACCCGCGGGGCTATCCAACCCTGTATCCGGTCCCTTGAGCACCCGAATCGGCGCCACGTCCCCCGACGCATCCGCCCGGAACACCAGCACCGAATTGCCCGTGTCGTTGGCGACAAACAACTCCCCGGTGCGCTCGTCGACCACGATTGCCGCTGGCCAGTTCAACTGCGTCCGCGGCCCTCCGATCACCCGCAACGGTGGCGTATCGCCGCTCGCCGTGCGGTGGTACACGTTGATGGAGGGCGGCAGAAACCGGCCCGACCCCCGCACCGCCAGCCTGATTCCCAGAGGCCGGTTCGATGCCAGGAGTTCCGGATCAACCCCCTCGGCCGACCGGCTCGATACCTGCCCCTGGTTTGCGACAAAGAGCAGATCGTTCCGTTTGTCGAGGGCGAGCCCGCTCGGGTTGGCCAGCAGCGTCCGGTCGCCCTGAAGCAACCGGATCGGCGGCTCCTCCCCCTCTGCATACTTGTGCCATACCGCCACCGCACTGTTGTGCTGGCTTGCTATGAATAACTCCTCGTTCTCCGAATCGACGACGAAGCCGCGGCCCCTCGCCTCGCCCCCCGTATGCAGTTCCCGCACTGGCTGCACATTGCCTTGCTGCTCCCGAGTAAACACCTGCATTACCGCGGCGGTATCGGCGTGGATTGCGTAAATGTCTCCCGATGGCTGGTCCACGTACAGGCCGCAGACGAACTCGATCCCCGTCTGAGGTCCAGCGATAACCCGCTTGGGTTCCGTAAACGCCGCACCCGGCGGCGTGTTCGCGAGCCGGTCGTACACCAGGATCTGGAACAGGTTCTCGTCGCCCACCACCACCTCACCGCGCTCCACGTCCATCGCTACCACGCTGTAGCTGGGATAAGGATCCCGGATCACACGGAGGGGGTCCCGTTCGATCCGCTCCCCCCTCGCTTGTTCGCTCGGGCGCGGTGGAGCGGCTGTTTCCCCGGATCCCGGAGATTGTTGCAAAGCAGCCGACAGGCTCAAGGATGCGCTGGCCGGAACCCACGGGCACACTTCCCCGTTCCATTCCGGCAGCGGTCGCCAGGATATAAGTCGGTCGTCGCCA
>JADFGZ010000062.1 GCA_022567475.1 Acidobacteriota bacterium
AAAAATCCACTTCCACCTTGCCATGGAGAGCCAGATACTGGCCGGGTTGGATCAGGCGCTGGAGATAGGCGGCATTGAACCATTTGCAGTTCAGCCGGTGGGGTCCCTGGCCAACCTCCGCTTGAAAAATCTTCCATTTTTTTCGGCGCAGGCGCAGCATTCCGGCCCGCACCACCTGGGCAATCACCGTAGCCGTCTCTCCCGGGCGCACCTCATCTGGACCGCGCAGAACCGTGCGGTCTTCGTACCGGAAGGGAACGGTGTACAGCAGGTCTTCGGCGGTGAAAATGCCCTTGTTGTGCAGAATGCGGGCCCTTTCCTCCCCTACGCCTTTGATGAATTGGACCGGGGTGGACAGTGTGATCATCGGGTGCAATATAGCATGAGGATTAAGGAAGCGAAGCCGGCCAGGAAAGTTTTTCGCCTGCCTGCCTACAAATCGGAACGATACTTCCTATGTTAAAATGCCCTCATGCCGGATGTAACCTTTTCCTGCTTTAGTTGCGGACGGGCCATCCAGGTGCTGGTCGGGCAGAAAGTCCTGAAAAGGGACACATGCGCCGGGTGCGACGCTGACCTGCACTGTTGCAAGAACTGCCGCTTCTTTGATCCTTCCGTGCACAACGAGTGCCGCGAGACCCAGGCAGAGTGGGTGCGATCCAAGGACAAGTCAAACTACTGCGATTACTTTGAAGCCAGCACGCGCATGGACCTCACCCGGAAGCCGGACGTTTCCTCTGATGAGGTCCGCAAAAAGTGGGATTCACTCTTCAAAAAGTAGCGGGTTTTAGGGTGAAGCTTCGAGCGGGTCGTGCTCGCCGGGAGGAAGGTTTTTCCGGACCTACTTCTGTTCGCGCCGCAGGGTAATCTCCACGGACCGGGTAATTCGGTCTACAATCTGCGGCATTATAGTTTCTAGCGACTTCCGGACGAGTTCTTTAATGGTTGCTGTATCCATGGTCCGGACGATTCGGTCTGTAATCTGCGGCATCATGTCTTCTGCCGACTCCCGGACGAGCTTCTCGATGGCTGCCGGGTCCACAGCCTCGGCTGCCGGTTCAGCCGCTTCCGGGGGCGGGCTGGAAACAGAAACAGGGTCCAGCAGCAGAGTGTCCTCTCCGATAGCAGCTTCCACTTCCGGGATCTCCGGAATGAAGTTGGTTCGCTCGGCGGGATCGGATTTTTCCTCGGCTGGCGGCGCATCCGGCAGCGTGTTGGAAACAGGAAGCAACTCCGTTGGAGCCTCTGCCGTTGGAACCGCTGCCGAAGCTGCCGGCGCGGGCTGATCGCCGGGCAAACGGGCCGGCGGAGTTTCAGCCTCCTCTACTTCCGCTACTTTCGCCGCCTCCGTCCCCACTGTTTTCGTTAACTTCTCCCAATCCAGCGGTGGTGGCGGCTCAAACAGTTTCTCATCTTCCTCGGTCGCTGCGACCGGCTCCGCTGTCCACACGCGCTCCCCGGTCTCGGGAAGCTGCGCTGGGGGGCCTTCCGGGATGATTTCTTCCTGCGGTGCAGGCTCTTCCAACTCTTGCAGTTGAGTAGAGCCGGAGCCCGATCCGGAGTCAGCGTCGGAGAGGGAGCTTGTCCCTGCTGGGATTTCTGCTGTGGACGGCTCCTGCTCGACAGGTGTCTCCTCAAACGCAATGGCGCTCTCGGCGACCGCAGGGAGAACCGTTTCCGGCTCAATCGAAAAAGTTTCTGGAGAGGGCGCCGCTTCCAATTCCATTTCCGTTACCGGAGTTTCCGGGGACAGGTTTGCCTCCGGGCCGGCTTCACCGCTGCTTTCCAGCAGATCGCCAAAGACACTGAGTGGTTGTGAGCCTAATTCGTCTGGAATCTCCAATTGCTCTTTGGTGGAGGTCCACATGCGTTCGGTCTCCGGTGAGGGAATATCTTCTTCACCGAGTTCTTCTTCCGGAGGTTCCTCGATGCTGGCTGGTTCCGGCGGAGCGGGGGGAGGGGCCGGCTTTTGAACCGCAGCCAGCAGCCGTTGAACCGTTTCGATCAGGGAGGAAGACTCCAGCGGCTTTGTGATCACTGCGTCAGCCCGGACTTTGCGCCCCTCTACCTCATCGTAGGGCTCCATCTTGCCGATAAGGAGCACCACCGGGACGTGCTGCAGGTCCGGGTCGGATTTGACTAACTGGCAAAGCTCGTACCCATTTCTGCCGGGCATGAAAACGTCAGCCAGGACCAAGTCCGGGGCAAACTGTTTCAGTATCTTCGCGGCGGCTTGCCCATTGCTGACCGTGGATACCTCAAAGCCTTCGGCGGAAAGGATCTCTTTTCCCATCCGTTGTGCAAGTGCACTGTCATCTGCCAGGAGTATTTTTCCCAACCCGGATTCCTTCCCTTTGCAAGCGATACTGGCTTTTTACCATCCCTGCCAGGGGGAGTCAAGGAGACTGTCCAAGTTGAGGAACGGGGGCGCGGATGCCGATGGCGGGGATCAACGGCCAGGCGGGCATTCCCAAAAGAAATTTAGAGGGCAAGCGGGCAGGGAACTAAACGTCGCGGGGATGAAAGCGGATTGAAAACTGCGGATCAGAGAAAATCCCCTCCGGCGCGGAGAAGCGTTCTGGCCGGAAGCCGGGTTTCTTTGTTAGCTGCAACTGCTTCTATGGGGCGTCGTCGGGATTTCCTGCGGAACCCTCTGCACCTACCGGTTCCAGGAAGATTGTCGTGGTGGAACCGCTCGATGAGGAACTGCCGGCGGCAGCTTCCGGTTGCGCAGGCCCCTGCGCGGTCATGGTGGGTGGTCCGGTTTTTCCCTGGGCGGCGCTCACATTAGGATGCCGATGGAACACCCCCATCATCCTGCCCCACAGCCCAATGCTGCCCGCATGAGTGTTTTCGTAGGTCATGCGAGCCACCGCTGCCGGGTCGGGTTCGGGAATGGGAGCTTCCATAGCAGCCATGCGTTTTTTGGCGTCCTCTACGCGCGGGCTGAGGGGATAATCTCGCACGATGCGGGCGTAGTAATTCGGCGATTTGGCGGCGGCTTCGCCTCCGGATCGTTCCAGAGAGCTTCCCAACAGGTACAGGGCTTGATCGGTTCGGCTGAAACTTGGATAGCGCTCGACCAACTCCTCCAAGCGGGGCTGGGCGGCCTTGTCCGCACCTAGAAGATAGTAGAACCGGCAAATCTCAAAGGCGCCTTGGGCCAGCACCTCCTGAACCTCCCGCAGCCGTTGCGAGGCAAGAGGGACAAAGGGGCCGTCCGGATAGGTCAGCAATAATTTCTGGAATTCCTGCTCGGCTCTGAGGGCGCGCGTGGGGTCGCGGTCGGGTTTTTCCATCGCCCGGTAGTGAATCATAGCCACGCGCATCTGGGCCTCGCCCGCCTCCGGCATGGTGGGGAAGAACGTGATGAAATCACGGTACTCGGCTTCGGCCTGCAACAAGTTGCTGGTGCCTCCCTGGCGATACCAGGAATCTGCGATGCCCAGTTTGGCCTTGGCCAAAAACTCGCTATCCGGATAGGTGTTGATCAGCGTTTGGAAGGTCAGGCGGGCGACGGTATAACGGGAATGCTCCAGATCGTCCACTGCGCGGTCGAACAACTCCTTGTCGGGCTGCTGCGAATCGGTGATGATGGGGTTCTCAATGGGGTGCCGCCGGAGCGAGCATCCGGAAACAACGGACAACCCGATTGCCAATAATAGAAGCACCCATCCCGCCTTCGACCTCATTTGAAACCCTCCGAAAATTGCCGGCAACATCCGCGCCCCCGCCTTCGAAAATTCCGCCGGGGCTCAAATCCGGCTCAAGGTTGCCTCGTTGCTTGCCTTGCGCATCTGTTCCACGGCTTGGCGCGGGTCGCCGCTGTGATAAACGCTCGATCCGGCGACAATCAACTCGGCTCCGGCCCTCACCGCTTCTCCCACGTTCTCCAAAGTCAAACCCCCGTCGACCTCAATCCGAAAAGCCAGATTATTCTCCCGCCGAATGCGAACCAGTTGCCGGACTTTCCCTAAAGTATAAGGGATAAACTTCTGCCCCCCAAAGCCCGGATTGACCGTCATCACCAGCACAAAGTCCACAATTTCCAGAACCGTTGTGAGGGTCTCGACCGGCGTGGCCGGGTTGATCGCCACGCCCGCCTCCGCGCCGCTCGACCGGATCAGTTGCAAGCTGCGGTCCAGATGCGTGGTAGTTTCCTGATGCACCGACAGCAGATCGGCGCCCGCCCGGACGAATTCGGGTATGAATCTATCCGGCTCCTCGATCATCAAATGAACGTCCAACAGAAGATCTGTGGCACGGCGAATGGAACTGATGACGGGCGGGCCGATGGTGATGTTGGGCACGAAATGGCCATCCATCACGTCCACGTGGATGCGAGTAGCTCCACCGGCCTTAACGGTTTCAATCGCCTCAGCCAAGCGCGCCATATCGGCTGACAGTATGGACGGGATAATCTCAACCATTTGTGGCATTCCTGAAAGTCGGGCTATTCCTGCAAGGGTTGTGAAGCGATATTTTATCACAGGTCAGGGAATCTTCCATCGGAGTGCGCCGTTTCTCGCCCCAAGAAGAGCAGAACTCGCCGCAAATAGCCCCTTGAGTTGGGCCGCTGCCGGTGGATGGTAGAATGGCAACGCAGTGGGGTAATAAGGTTGAGTAATGAAGTTGAGTAACACAGTTGGGCAACGCAGTTAAGTAACAAAGTTGAGTAATAAAGTTGAGTAACGAAGTTCAGCCAGAAAGCCCAGTGAAGAATCAGACCGCTAAAACGCGCCCGGGCCGGTTCGCACGGGTTCCAGGCCGAAGCAGTTTTCCCAGTCCTGTTGATAAAATGAAATGGAATAGTACGGCTGCGCTGTTTCTGCTTTGCGTCCTCTTTTTGTCCGGCTGCCGGCAAGCTGAAATCGAGACCAATGCGCCTACCCTGCGCCAGTACGTTTTTGTCAGCAATGGAAGGAGCAATACGGTAACCGTTGTGGATCTCGTGACCTTCCAGGTCCGGCGCACGATCCCGGTCGGAATCGGTCCCACGGGGGTGACGGCCAGCCCCATCCGGAACGAGGTCTACGTGGTCAATACCGGTTCGGGAACCCTCTCATTCCTGGATGCCGAAAAACTGGAAGTGGAGACGGAGATTCCTGTGGGGCGCTCGCCGTTTTTCCTGGAGCTTTCACCGGACGGGGAAACCGGCTATGTGGCCAATGCCGGGTCCGGCACCGTCTCCGTCGTGGATTTGCTTGCCAGGAGGGTCAGCCACACCATCGCCACCGGTGAATATCCCGCACAGGCCAAAGCCACACCGGACGGAAAACTGCTGGCCGTATCCAACCGGGGAGAGAACACGGTCAGCATCATTGATCTGGAGCAGATGAGAAAAGTTGCCGACGTGCCGGTGGGAAGCGAGCCGGGTCCTCTGATGGTGCTCCCCGACAGCTCGCAGGTGTTTGTCGGCAACACGGGCAGCGGCAATATTTCAGCAATCGATCTGGGATCGCGCCAACTGATTACGCATCTGGAGTCCGGGAAGACGCCCGCGAGTTTAACCTTAAAACCGGATGGAGGGGAGTTGTTTGTGACCAATTTCCACTCCGACTCGGTGACGGTGATCAATACCTATGCCGACGAGGTGACGGAGAACCTCCGGGCGGGTTCCAACCCGAGCCGCGCCGTGGTGAATCGCGCCGGGACGTTGCTTTACATTTCAAATTTCGGCTCCAACAGCGTCTCGGTGCTCGATGTCAGCAACCGCAGGGTGCTGGCTTCGGTTCCCGTAGGAGCGCAACCGGATGCGCTGGCGCTTACCCCGGATGATCATTATCTGCTGGTGCTCAACAGTCTTTCGAGCGAGATGGCCGTCGTAGATACGGCTGTGCGGTCGCTTTTCACTTTGGTGCCTCTGGGTCTTGGTCCCCGCGATCTCGCCATCAAGGTTTTCCGTGGCCCTCCCGTTGTAGCTTCCTCGCAATGACAACCCGCAATGACAAAATGCCGAGCGGTTCTGGGCAAGTCTTCAGCTTGTTACTATGCCTTGTTACTACGCAGGGCGTCTTTAGGATAAAGGGGCCGTGGTGAGGAAGGTTTTGGAGATGCGGTCATGCCAGGAGAGGTGTTCTTCGTCAACGGCAGCCCATAGATAACCCAGGAAGAACGACCCGGCGCTGGCCACTGCTCCCAGCAGACGCCAGAAAAGTTGCCGCCGTGGGGCGGGGATTCCGTCAAAATTCACCAGGCGCAGCCCCAGCCGGTGCATCCCCGGTGTGGCGCCTGTCAGACCGAGGAACAGAGCTCCGTACAGAAGCGTCAAAAACAGGTAGGCGCAGATGCCGCTGATCAATAAAAACTGGTCTGAAACCAGAGGGCCTGCCATCAGTTTCAACGTCACCAGAAACACCAGCAGGGCCGCCAAGCTCCAAGCGAAGTCGATTCCATGGCCGAGCATCCGCAGCCGGAAGGGCGCCACCGCCGGGGCAAGATAGCTTGCCCGCTTCAGAGCAGGCGCAGGGAAATTCAGCGCCGGCTGTCCTGGCGGAACCGGGCGGGGGCGTTTGGGCCTTCTGCCAGCCGCCGGTCTGCGCGGCGCGCGGGCCGGGCGGCTGGAGGTTGTTCCGATGGGAATGACCTTATTTTCCGGAACCTGATCTTCCTCAAATTGCAAAGGCAGTGTCGGGTTAAGCCGCCGGTGCCGGTAGTCCTGCACGCGACCGCTCAAATGCTCTCGCAGGTTCTCCAGTGACGGTGCATGTCCGGAGGCCCTGAGGAAAGGTTCCCGCGAGCGGTTTTCCGCTGTGGTTCGTCTTGTGCGTGCAGTGCCGGGGAGCGAATACTCCGGCATGGCGCTTGGCGAGGGGAACAGGGCTGCATGACCGGCGGGCCTTGACTGCTTCGGTTCGGCCTGAGCTTGGAGGGTTTGCAGTCGCCGCCCGCACTTTTCGCAGCGATATTCGTTCTCCGCGTTGCGATATCCACAGGCGGGACAATTCCACCAGGGCGCGGTTAAGACCTTCTCTTCATGCGTCATTCAATATTCAATATCCCAATATCCAATAGCTGCACGGTGCGCCGTTTTGCAAGGACGGTCAGAGAGATTACGGATCATTTATCATTCCGCAGCCTTCGGTCCAGCAGCCATTACCTTCAATCCTCATCCAAATCCAAGCAACCTTGCAATCTGCCCCTGCGCGTGGTAACTTGCCCTCTCTGCCAGGGATTCTCTCAGGCCACAGCCGGAGTTCATGAAACACAAGACGCAAGTTCTTGTTAGCATATCCTGTTTTCTTTGTCAGCTTCTTTCCCTCGTTCCCAGCTTATCCGCTCAGGTACCTTCTCAGCTACAATCGTCCCCGGTCGTGAAGCTGACGGCGGACTCCCAGGAGAAAACCGGCGACCTGTATCGTCTGCTGGGTCACGTCGAGCTGGTCTCCGGCGGGATAAGCCTGGCAGCCGACCAGGTGACCTACAACGCGGCTACCGGAGAGCTGACGGCTGACGGAGATGTCCATTTTACCAACACGGTTCGGAACGAAGACATTCGGGCCGCTCGGTGTGAGTTTAATCTGAACACCAACACCGGCAGCTTCTTCCAGGTCGAAGGAAGCTTCGGAGCGCCGGTGACGGGAAGTTCCTCTCTGTTGACGACCACGAATCCTTTTTCTTTTGTGGCGGAACGTGTCGAGAAGGTGGATGAAGAAACATACCAGATCTACAACGGAGAGGTAACGGTTTGTTCCTTGCCGAATCCCACATGGATTTTCCGGGCCCCCCGCGCCACCATCAAGCCGGGGGTCAGCCTCAAGCTCTACAACTCGAATTTCCGCCTGCTGAAGGTTCCCATTTTTTATTCCCCCTTTCTCTATCATTCCCTGCGCCCCGTTCCCCGCTCCACCGGCTTTCTGATGCCGACCATCGGCAATAGCTCGCGCTGGGGCACGGTAATCGGCGAGTCGTTTTTTTGGGCCATCAACCGCAGTGCCGACGCTGAAATTGCGGGACAGTACCTGAGCAAACGGGGATGGTCCCAGCAAGGCACGTTTCGGATGCGCCCGACCGCCGGCAGCTATCTGAACGCATCCTACTATGGCGTCGAGGACCGGGGTTTCGGGCCGCAGAAGATCGACCAGGGGGGGCGCAGCGTCAATGTCGAGGGCGTCGCGGAGTTGCCCGGCGGCATCCGCGGGGTGGTGAATTTCAACTACCTGAGCTCTCTGACCTTCCGCGAAGCCTTTACCCAGACCTTTAATGAGGCGGTCAATTCCGAGGTGCATAGCACCGGCTTTCTCAGCAAGAACTTCGATTCCTTTAGCGCCAATGTCGCCTTTTCCCGCTTCGAGACTTTCCAGAGTATCCGCCCCAAGGACACCATCAGCATCCGTCATTTGCCCCAAATTGAGTTCAACAGCGTGGAACGGCAGTTGTGGCGCGGTCTTCCGCTGTGGTTGTCCTGGGAGAGTTCGGCGGGAGCCGTCAGCCGGAACGAACCGGCGCCCAGAAGCGGAGAGCGCGTGAAAACCTCCACGCTGGAGCGGTTCCATTTCTCTCCCCGCATCACCGTTCCGTTGCGGTGGAAGGAGTTTCGCTTGACGCCCACGTTCGGGTTTCGCGCCATGCACTATGGAGGCCGCCGGGAGTTGGACCGCATCACGGGCGAATCGCTCGGCCGCACCACGCAGGAACTTTCCGTTGATTTGATCTTTCCGCCGCTGTCGAAAGTCTTTTCGGGGATGGGGCCGCTTTCCAGCCGTCCGCTGAAACACGTCATCGAGCCCAAGGCCACGTTCCGCTACGTCAACGGCGTCAGGGACTTTCAAAGCATTCTTCTGTTTGACGAACGGGACTTGCTGACCAATACAAGAGAACTGGAGTACTCGATCACCAACCGCTTGTTGGCCAAACGCCAGAGCGGCCAGGGCGCTCTGGAGGTCGTCTCCTGGGAGCTGCGGCAGCGCTATTATTTCGATCCGCGTTTTGGCGGCGCCGTTGTGGAGGGACGAAGGAATCTGTTCCGCACCGCTCTGGACCTGAGCAGCCATCCTTTTATCGAAGGACCCCGGCGGTTTTCGCCCGTCGTTTCCCTCTTCCGGTTCCGTCCTTCGGCCCGTTACAACATCGAATTTCGCCAGGACTATGACACGACGCGGGGCCGGCTGACGCACGGAGGCCTGGTCGGGAATGCGCGCTGGGGAGATGCTTTCGCTTCCATCAGCCACTTCTTCGTGCGCAGCTCCGAGGCGCTTTCTGCGCCCTCCAACCAGGTCCGTTTCCTGCTCGGCTACGGCAATCTGGCCAGAAAGGGCCTGAACGCCGCCTTCGCGGGAACCTTTGACATCCGGAGCGGCTTCATGCAGTTCAGCGCCTTTCAGGTAAGCTACAACAACGATTGTTGCGGGATCAGCGTGGAGTTCCGCCGGTTCGCGCTGGGTGCCGTGAGAAACGAAAACCAGTTCCGCGTGGCATTTTCCATAGCCAACGTGGGCACCTTCGGCAACATGAAAAAACAGGAGCGTCTCTTTTAGGTCCCCTTCCTGGTTCCATCTGGGGCGCACAGGAGAGTATCCCCGTTGTCCTTCTACTAGGTCTCTTCCGGCTGTGCTATCATCTTGGAAATTTGAGGTTGTCAGTTTAAGGTATCGCGCAGAGATCCATGTCCTTTCCCGTCACCAGACCCCGGCGTTTACGGCAGAGTGAGTTGCTGCGCTCCTTCGTGCAAGAGACCCGGTTATCTCCCAGCAATTTCATCTATCCGTTGTTTGTCTGTCCCGGCTCCGGCGTCAAGCGGGAGATTGCTTCCATGCCGGGGAACTTCCATTTTTCCGTGGACCGGATCGGAGAGGAGTGCAGGGAAGTCGCCGCCCTCGGCATCCCGGCGGTGATTCTGTTCGGTATCCCGGAGAAAAAAGACGAGACAGGTTCGGGAGCCTACGACGAGCGGGGCATCGTGCCCCAGGCGATCCGCGCGATTCGCGAAGCGGTCGGCAAGAAGCTCCTGATTGTCTGCGACGTGTGCCTCTGCGAGTACACCAGCCACGGCCACTGTGGTTTGATAAAAGGTGGCGTGGTGAAAGACGGCGAGGTGGACAACGACTCGACGCTCAAGCTTTTGGCACGAGTTGCGGTCAGCTACGCCCGCGCCGGAGCCGACATCGTGGCGCCATCGGACATGATGGACGGCCGCGTTGCGGCGATCCGCCAAGCCTTGGACGACGAATCCCTCAGCAATACCGCAATCCTGGCCTACTCGGCGAAGTACGCCTCGGCCTTTTACGGGCCGTTTCGCGACGCGGCCGACTCTGCGCCCCAGTTCGGAGACCGGCGCTCTTACCAGATGGACCCGGCGAACCAGCGCGAGGCGCTGCGGGAGATTGCCCTGGACATTGAAGAAGGCGCCGACATGGTGATGGTCAAACCGGCGCTCCCCTATCTGGACGTGATCTGCCGGGCGCGGCAGGAATTCAACTGCCCGCTGGCCGCCTATCAGGTGAGCGGCGAGTTCAGCATGATCGTGGCCGCCGCCAAGCTGGGATGGATTGACCAGGAACGCGCCATGATGGAATCGCTCATCGCGATTCGGCGCGCCGGAGCGGACGTGATCCTGACCTACTTCGCCAAGGACGCCGCCCGATTGCTGGCCTGCTGAAAATTTATCCGCGCAATTTTGGTCCAAACCCGCAATTAAAGCAGTTTCATGGTTTCTGTAGACCCAAACAGAAGAAGACAGAAGTCAGGAGCCAGAATCCTGGTAGCCACGGCAAATTGGCAGTTCCAATTTGCCGTGGGTTTGTAAATTCGGGAAAGGTCCACGGCGAGAAAAACGCTCGCCGTGGCTACCTGCCATGCGGACATATATTCTAGGTGCGGGAGCATCAGTTCATGCTGGCTATCCACTTGCCACTCAGCTTTGGCACGAGTTGTCCCATTGGATGGGAAATCATATAAATGCGCACTTTAAAGATTTAAAGAAGAAAATCGAATTGCAGTTTCCGAATTGCTCCTATGATGTGGAAGAGTCTTTCTCTACACTCCCACCGAATTTGTCCCGTGATCTTCGTCATGCGATTTCTGGCTTTTTTAATGAAATCCGGCATGGAGACGCTCATGCATACAGCATATTTGCAAAGAATCATGTCCATCCAAAAGACACGATAATCACCTTTAACTACGACGTGTCTTTAGAACGGGAATTAAGTCGCGGGGGAAAGTGGGACCTCGGAAGGGGATACGGTTTCGACATTTGTCCGGGAACGACATCAGATTCTCTCGTCAAACTGTTAAAACTGCATGGCAGTACCAATTGGATTGGTAAGCCACAGAGCAATACGGGGGGTGCTTTTTCGGCGTTGTTGGGGACCCGTTTCGTAATAATGCAACCTGATTTGGATTTCCTGGGCTCCCAGAACCTTCGAGATCATCATGCTCCCTATGATGACGGTGGCCACGAGCGAGGGCTCATACTGCCAACCACTGACAAAATTTTCTATGTTCAATTTTGTAAAGGAGTGTTTTTAGAAGCATTCTGGGAGGGCTTGTGGAAGCAGGCGGCGGATACTCTACGCAATTCTGAAGAGTTGACAATTTTAGGTTACCGTTTTTCTGATACTGATCACCGTGCACAGGAGTTGATACTTAAATATACAAACCGAAATGCAAAAATTTCCATCTATAGTCTTGAACAAAGCGAACGCATTGAAAAACGATTTCGTGAGCACGGCTTCGCAAATTTATACGCCAACAGCAAGGTGAAGTTTGAGGCTTGGGTGGAGCAACATTAACAGCGCCCCGCAGGCACCAGCAGGGTCAGCGCGTCCGGCGCCATCTCAATCGTGCAGGGCAGCCGTCCTGCCAGTTCCCCATCCACCTGAAATAAAACTTTTTTAGAGGCTGGTTCGGTTTGTTCGCAGCGGACCTTGCGGGCAGGGAAGCGGATGACATCCGGCAGCCCGGCTAACCGCCCCGTCAGCAGTGCTAGTGCATAGACAAAATACCGCAGGCGGTTTCGCGAGCGAAAACAGTACACGAAGAAGCTCTCGGAAAAAAGATCGGCTTCCCGGACCATGCGAAAGGGGCCGTAGTGGCTGGATTTGCTGATGCAGGCGAAGGTGGCCTCCATCTGCCGGTCCTCGGTCGAGACAATAAATGCCGTCTTCGGCTCGAACAACACCTGCCGGATCGTTTCGAGCACATAGCTGCCGATCCCCAGCAGGTTCTTCCATCGCAGCGCGAGTTGATCGATGATCTGCGCGTCAAAGCCCACGCCGGCCATCAGCAGGAAGTAACGGTTCCCGGCAAGGCCCAGCGCCAGACGCCGGGGCGTGGCTGAGAGAATAGCCCGCGCAGCCGTCCTCATATCGAGCGGGAGCCTTAACTCCCGGGCCAGCACGTTTGCGGTGCCGCAAGGCAGCACGGCCAAAGGGACGCGGGAATGCGCCATTCCGCAGACCACCTCGTTGATGGTGCCGTCTCCGCCGCAAACCACAATCAAATCCGCCCCATCTTGGATGGCGTCGCGGGCCAAGTCTGTTCCCGCGCCGGGGCCGGTTGTCGCCTGGCTCTGCACCGAGATACCGTTGCGCTCCAGTTCTTCGGTTGCCGCTTGGATTTGCTGCGGGCGCAGCCAGCGCCGCCGTCCCGCGTGCGGGTTGTAGATGAGAACTGCTTTTGTGTACTGGGGAGCATGCCGGGGTGCGGTGGAGAGCCTTTCTGTATGGGGGCTGAGAGGCATTTCGCGGAATTCCTGCCGACATCTGGACATCTGGGGGAACTCTTACGGGGAACTCTTACAATGTATAATGGACCGGAGCCGGGATGCAATCGGCGGCAAGCTGCGCCTGTCTCCGGCGCCTCCTCAGGAATAACTTCGTGAAGCGTTCTCAGCAACAGTTGCACAAAGAGACGGAACGGCTGCGGGAGCAGATCCGCCGCCATGAGCATCGCTACTACGCGCTTGATGATCCCGAAATCTCCGATGCCGAGTTCGACCGGCTGATGGAACGGTTGAAAGCGCTGGAGACGCAAGACGCGAGCCTGATCCGTCCGGACTCCCCGACGCAGCGCGTGGGAGGAAAACCTCGGGAAGGCGTCACGCAGGCGGCGCACAGCACTCCGCTGCTGAGTCTTGACAATACCTATTCACAGCAGGAGTTGCTTGAGTTCGACCGCAGGGTTCGCGAAGGCGCGGGCAAGGACCGGGTGGAGTATGTCGCCGAGCTGAAGATGGACGGCATGAGCATGACGGTCCTCTACGAGCGGGGCCTGTTGCGCCGGGCCGTCACGCGAGGCGACGGAGCGGTGGGAGAGGAGGTGACGGAGAATGCGCGCACGATCCGCTCGCTGCCGCTTTCGCTGAATCGTTCTGCTTTGGCGAAGGCCAAACTGGGGCCGGACCTGGAAGTGCGCGGCGAGGTGATCCTCGGCAGCAAGGCGTTCGAGCGGATCAACGCGGAGCGAGAGCGGCAGGGTTTGGCGAAGTTTGCCAATCCCCGCAACGCCGCCGCCGGTTCCATCCGCATGCTGGAGCCGAGCGTCGTGGCCGAGCGCCGCCTGGACTTCTTCTGCTACGGCCTGCTGGTCGATGCACGCGCGCCGCTTGCGGAGCACCGGCAGGCGCTGGGAACTCTTTCGGCGCTGGGCTTCAAGGTGAATCCCCACTGGAGGCACTGCCGGGATATCGAGCAAGCCCTGGAGTTCTGCCGGGAGTGGGAAGCCAAGCGCGAGTCGCTGCCCTATGAGATTGACGGCGTGGTCATCAAGGTGAACTCCATCGCCCTGCAATCGGAGATGGGCGCCACGGCGAAGGCTCCGCGATGGGCCGTTGCCTACAAGTACGCCGCGCGCCAGGCGGTGACACGGGTCCATCAAATTGAGGTGCAAGTGGGCCGCACCGGGGCGCTGACGCCGGTGGCGCTGCTGGAGCCGGTTTCGCTGGGCGGAGTCACCGTCAGCCGGGCCACGTTGCACAATGAGGACGAGGTCCGGCGCTTGGGCCTGAAGATCGGGGACGCGGTGGTGGTCGAAAGGGGCGGCGACGTGATCCCGAAGGTCGTGCGCGTGGAGACGGCGGGACGGGCCAAGCACGGCGGCAAGCTGCGCGACTTCCGCATGCCCAGCCGGTGTCCCGTCTGCGAGGGCCGCGTGGTCCGCGAGGAAGGGGAGGTGGCCTCGCGCTGCGTCAACGCCAACTGTCCGGCAAAATTGAAGGAATCCATCTTGCACTTTGCCAGCCGCAAGATGATGAACATCGACGGGCTGGGCGAGGCGCTGGTGGACCAGTTGGTGGACGGCAAGTTGCTCCGCAACGTGGCGGACATCTATCAACTGCGCGAGGAGAGCTTAATCCATCTGGAGCGCATGGGCCGCAAGTCCGCCGAGAATCTTCTGGGGGAGATTGAGAAGAGCCGCGAGAACAGCTTGGAGCGGGTCGTCTTCGCCCTGGGAATCCGCTTCGTGGGAGAACGCACGGCGTCGCTCCTGGCTGGGCATTTTGGTTCCATGGACAAGCTGGCCTCAGCCGCGCAGGAGGAACTGGAAGCAGTGCCGGAGGTGGGTCCCAAGGTCGCTGCCAGCATCTGCAACTTTTTCCGCGAGCCGCAGAACCAGAAGCTCATCGAACGGCTGCGGGCCGAGCGGTTGCAGTTTGAGCAGAAGAGCAAGGCCGTGAAGAGCGCTCGCCTGGCGGGAGCAACTTTCGTGCTGACGGGCGAGCTGAAAAGCTATACCCGCGAGGAGGCAAAACAAAAGATCGAGCAGGAGGGGGGCCGCGTTACGGGCTCGGTCAGCAAGAAGACCGATTACGTCGTGGCGGGCAGCGATCCGGGCTCCAAGCTGGAAAAGGCCAGGGCGCTGGGCGTCAAAATCCTGGATGAAGCGCAACTGGATTCTCTGCTGCAATAGGCGAAAGGCCGGAATTCATCCGAGCGGTATGCTAGACTGCGGAAAGCCAATTTCTTGGGCCGGTAGCTCAGTTGGTTAGAGCATCTGCCTTTTAAGCAGAGGGTCCCGGGTTCGAGTCCCGGCCGGCTCACCAAATATTCCTTTCATGATGGTGAATAGTTTTGAGGTTTGATTTCTGACGGCGGGGTTTCAGGACTGTGCCGGGGAACTTCACGGCCACAAGACAAGCGTGGTCTAAGCTTGAACCGACAGGGCGGCTGGCGTAAAATCTAAGGCGAACGGGGAAGTTCAAGGCGGGATTTTCAACTTGGGATTTTTAACTCGGGATTTTTAACTCATGTTAAAAACGCTCCTGGCCTGGATGGGAATCGCGCTGGTTGGAGTTGGGGTCGTCTCCCTTCAGGCGTCTAGCCAGCAGCCGGCGAGTCCTGTTGCGCCGCCCGCCTCGCCACAACGCGCGCTCCTCAATCGCTACTGCGTCACCTGCCACAACGAAAAGCTAAAGACGGCTGACCTGATGCTGGACCAGATGGACGTGGAGAATGTCAGCGAAGGCGCGGAGGTGTGGGAGAAGGTGGTGCGCAAACTGCGGACCGGGCAGATGCCCCCTGCCGGCGCGCCGCGGCCGGATGAGGCTGCCTACGATTCTTTCGCTGCGTACCTGGAGACGGAGCTGGACCGCGCGGCTGCGGCCAAGCCCGATCCAGGCAGGCCGGCCGTCCATCGCCTGAACCGCGCCGAATACACCAATGCGATCCGCGACTTGCTGGCAATTGACACCGACACAATGGACATCATGTCGCTGCTTCCCGTGGACGATTCCGGCTACGGGTTCGACAACATCGGGGATGTTCTCTCGGTGTCGCCGTTGCTGATGGAAGGATACATGGCGGCGTCACGGAAGATCAGCCGCCTCGCCGTTGGAGATATTGCCACCCGTCCGGTCTTTGAGACCTACGATATTCCCAAGTACCTCCTGCAAGAGGACCGCATGAGCGAAGAGCTTCCGTTCGGCTCGACCGGCGG
>JADFGZ010000063.1 GCA_022567475.1 Acidobacteriota bacterium
TGGTGCTGGCCGAAACCAGCGGAGCGCTGCAACGCGTGCCGCCCATTGCGCGGCTGGCGGGCTGTGCCCCGACGGAGTTGCAGCCGGTGTTCACCCTGCTGGGCAACCAGTTCAACGTCTCGGCGGCCTGGCCGGTTCCGATTGAGACCAATGTGGTGGATGACTGCGGCGATCCGCTGACAACCGGCTCGGTGTTGCTGACGTTCTCCAACGGCGACCCGCCGCTGCCGCTCCAGTCGCTGCAAGACGGCCGCTGGAGCGGGACCTGGCAGGCGCGCAACGCCGGGGTTTCGGAAGTCACGATCACGGCGACGGCGGCGATACCCGGCACCTCGATCCAGGGAACAACGCAGCTTGTGGGCGGATTGCAGGCCAACCCGAGCATCCCGCAGGTGGGAGAAGGTGCGGTGGTCAGCGCGGCGAGCTTCGCGGCGCTGGTTCCGGCCTCACCGGGCAGCCTGATCTCGATCTTCGGAGTGGAGATGGCCGATGCGACCGGCGCTGCCGATGCGCTCCCGCTGGCCACGCAACTGGAGGGCACGTCGGTGCTGCTGGGCGGGCAAACCTTGCCGCTGCTGTTTTCGAGCGCCGGGCAGATCAACGCCCAGGTTCCTTACGGGATTGCCACCAACACCGAACACCAACTTGTCGTGCAGCGGGGAACAAGCTTTACGGTGCCGGAACCGGTGACGGTGGCCCCGGCTCAGCCGGCGGTCTTTACGCTGAACCAATCGGGACAAGGGCAGGGGCTGGTCTTTGTGGCTACCGCAACTACGCAGGTGCTGGCGGACGGGTCGAATCCGGCCAGGGCGGGCGACGTGGTGATCATCTGGTGCGCCGGGCTGGGAGCTGTGAACCCTTCGGCAGTAGCAGGCTCGGCCGCTCCTTTCTCTCCTCCTGCCAGAACGGTGGACACGGTTACGGTCACCATCGGCGGAGTGAACGCCACGGTGCAATTTGCAGGACTGGCTCCAGGCTTTACGGGATTGTACCAAATCAACGCCGTGGTCCCGGCGGGCGTGACCGGCAACGACGTGCCGGTGGTCCTCAGCGTCGCCGGGCAGGACAGCCCTCCGGTGACTATGTTCGTTCAGTAGGGGCCATACAGTAGGGGGCCGTTCAATAAGAAGGCAGTGCAGTAAGGGGGCTGTTCAGCAAGAGGGTCGTTCAGTCAGAGGGCCGTGCAGCGATCTGATCGAGGGACAACCCGGCAGAGAAGCGCTAGTAGAGGACGGCTAGACCCGTTCCCGTGATGGTGGATCTATACAAGTCGCCGCTAATCCTTTAGAACCAGCACGTATCTCCCCCGGCGTCAATATACAGCACCTGGGGAACGGGTCTAGCATCAGGATGGTCACGATTTCCGGAAGAGGCATCTCGCCTCAACTCAGGCGGCTTCCGGCTGGCTTTCTATGGCGTTCAGCAATTCGATGCCGCGCTTGAAGGGAGCATCTTCACGGGGTTGTTGCGGCGCGGGCGGCTCTTCCCCTTCAGCAGGTTCTTCTCCTTCACCAGACAAAGAAACAAACTCCCGCTCTTCATCCACCAGCACATTGGGCGTGATGCCGTTGCCCTGGATCTCCTTGCCAGCCGGGGTAAAGTACTTGGCGATGGAGAGGATCAGCGCCGAGCCGTCGTCCATCGGGATCAGTTTCTGAATCGCGCCAATCCCGTAAGTTTTCTCTCCCACCACATCGCCCCTGCGGTTATCCATAATGGCTGCGGCCAGGACCTCCGCGCCGCCGCCGGAAAATTGATTGACCAGCACAACCAGCGGTTCTTCTGAGAAGGCTTTATTGGGATCAGCAAGGAAGCTCCGGCGGGGATATTGCTGCCCGCTGAGGTAGCTAATGAGCCCACGCTTCAAAAATAGGTTCGCCATGGCAATCGCTTCTTCGATCTCCCCCGAGGCGTTGTCGCGCAGGTCCAGCACGAATTTCTCGGCTCCGCTTTCCCGCAACTCCTGAATCAGGGTTATGATTTGTCCTGACGCACCCTCCGGGAAAGCTTCCATGCGCAGGTAGCCGATTCCGGGGCTCACGATGCGGCCCACCACGTCCGGGAGAACCGTTACCGTCCGCTCCAGTTGAAACAATTTCGGATCCGCAGCGCGTTCCCGGACGACGGCAATCTCCACCGGGGAACCCTCCGGCCCTCCCAGAATGGAGTTTACTTCCGCCAAAGACATCTCGCGGGTGCTTTGCTGGTTGACGGATTCAATCATGTCGCCCGGCCGCAGGCCGGCCTTTTGCACAGGGCTATTGGGCAGCACAGCCACAATGCTTACGAAGCCAAAGCGTTTGGAAAGCACAACCCCAATCGAGGCCTCGCCCTGCTCCCTGCTTTGATACTCGCGATATTCCTCCGGGGTCAGGTAACTGCTGTACGGGTCCAGCGACTCGAGCAGCCCGTGCAGCGCTCCCTCGGTCACTCGTGTTAGATCGGGGTCTTCCACGTAATCACTTTCAATCCGGGAAAGAACCTCGCTTAAGACGGCAAGGGGACGATACGGCTCCTGGGAACTTCTTTCCTGCCCCAGCAAGGCGCCGATGACCAGCGATAGGGTCAGCACTGTAGAAAATATAACGACTGTAATTTTCCCGGGAAGTTTCATGGATCTATGCACCCCGCGCCTTCCATACAGAAACTAGGCTCATTATACCACGGCTGCTTTCCGGAATCGGGTTGAGCTTGTTCCCTTCCCCGTAACAAGTTTGGCGGACCGCTATTCGGCGTAGCGCTGGGCAACCGGCAATCTGCGGCCGATGCCAAAAGCCTTGGAGGTGACCCTCAGTCCGGGGGCGGCTTGCTGCCGTTTGTACTCGTTGCCATCCACGCGCGCGATGATGCTGCGCACCAGCTCCAGGGAAACGCCGTAACTCTCCACGATCTGCGCCGGCGTTTCGCACTCCTCAATATAGGCTTTCAGCACGACGTCCAAAATCTCGTAAGGCGGCAGGCTGTCGGTGTCCTTCTGGTTGGGCCGCAGCTCGGCGGATGGCGCTTTCTCCAGGATTGCTTGGGGGATCACCCGCCGGTCTCGATTGGCCACCGCCGCCAGTTTGTAAACCATCGTTTTGGGGATGTCGGAGATCACTCCCAATCCCCCGGCCATGTCGCCGTACAAGGTGCAGTAGCCCATGGCCAGCTCGCTTTTGTTGCCGGTAGAGAGCACCAGCGAATGGAACTTATTGGAGAGAGCCATCAGCAGGTTGCCGCGAATACGCGCCTGCAAGTTTTCCTCCGTTATATTACTGGTTACATTGCCGGTCCCAGCGCTCGCCGTTCCCTCAAAAGCCGGGCACAGCGTATCCCGATAACCGCGAAAAATATCAGAGATGGGAAGAACCTGGAAGCGGATTCCCAGGTTGGCAGCCAGAGCCCGAGAGTCCTCAATGCTGCCCGGAGAAGAATAAGGCCCCGGCATGCCGACCCCCAGCACATTTTCCTTCCCCAGCGCCTCCGCAGCGATGGCGGCGGTGAGCGCAGAGTCAATCCCGCCGCTCAAGCCGATCAGCACCCGCTGAAATCCGCACTTCTGCACGTAATCGCGCGTGCCCAAAATCAGCGCCTGATATGCAGCTTCTTCGGGCTGGTCCACTTGCGGGTGCATGTCGCCCTGCTGGGTGGAGGTGTCAAAGCAGATGAGGTCCTCCGCAAAGGAGCACGCCTGGGCACGGACCCGCCCTTCCGAATCCATGGCCATGCTGGAGCCATCAAAGACCAAGCTGTCATTTCCGCCCACCAAGTTGACGAACAAGACCGGCATGCGGTGACGCAGCGCAAAGGCTCGCAGCATCTCCCGGCGAAACGGGCGCTTCCCTATCGAGTAAGGCGAGGCGGCAATCGTGACCAGCAGGTTGGCGCCTTGCTGCACCAGTTCTTCCACAGGGTCCCGTGTATAGAATCGCTTCTTCCAGAAAGCTTTGTCGTTCCAAATGTCCTCGCAGATGGTCAGCGCCACTTGTTTGCCGCAAAGAGGCAGCACCGTCTGCTGCTGGGCCGGCGCAAAGTGCCGCATCTCATCAAAAACGTCGTAGGTAGGCAGCAGCATTTTCGACTGCACAAACCGAACCTGCCCGCCGGAAAGCAATGCCGCGCTGTTGGAGGCGGCCTTGCCGGTGTCGTTCTCCGCCTTGCTGACGAAACCGCAGATCAAATGGATGTCGGGCACGTCGCGCGCCAGCCGCTCCAGCTCTTGCCGGTTTCGCTCCAGGAAGCTCGGTTTCTCCACCAAGTCCAGCGGAGGGTAGCCGCACACGGAAAGCTCCGGAAAAATCACCAGCTCGGCCCCAGCCTGCCGGGCCTGCCGCGCAAAGCGGATGATCTTTGCCACATTGCCCGGCAAGTCACCCACCGTGGTATTCACTTGAGCCAGCGCGATCTTCATAAACTTCCTTTGTCCCTATTATAAACCTCCGAGAGAACCGCTGCGGTATTCCCGCTTAGGAGCGCGCCGTGCTTGCCGATGGGGTGGGAACAACACCGGTTGCAAATCTTCCCGAGGCCCCGGGACCAATGAAACTATGCCGGAAATTCGCGCGGCCCCGGTTGCAGGTGATTACTGTAATAATTGATTGTGGCATACTATGCGGTGGGGCAGCCCCCTGCCAGCGGCGGAGACCTGATGAGCACCGAGGAAGATCAAAAGCTATCGCGCGAGCACTTCCAGCGCGCCTACGCCCGACAGATGAAGGGCGAGCTGGACGAGGCGGTAGAGCTGTACAAAAAGTCAATCGAAGTGCTTCCTACAGCGGAGGCGCACACCTTCCTCGGCTGGACCTACAGCTTTATGGGACGCCCTCAGGACGCCATCGCGGAATGCCACCGGGCCATTGAGATCGATCCGGATTTCGGCAATCCGTACAACGACATCGGGGCCTATCTGATCGAGCAGGGAGCTCTCGATGAGGCCATCCCCTGGCTGGAAAAGGCAACGCGCGCTCCCCGCTACGAAAGCTATTGTTTCCCCCATTACAATCTCGGGCGGATCTACGAGCAAAAGCGCCTGTGGAAAAAAGCCATCGACTGCTACCGCGCCTCCCTCGGACACAACCCGCAATACATGCTGGCAAATGTGGCCCTGCGCCGCCTGCAGGCGATGATGAATTAGAACTGGTCTCAAAAATGCGCGAAATGACGCAACTGGCAAAAACGGAAGTTACCTCAGGGGCTGAAGCCCCTGTTTTTCAAGGCTTTTTACGGCACGGCTGAAGCCGTGCCCTGACGGTTGACAGAAAATGACCATTTTTGAGACCGCTTCTAGTTTATGATGCGCGCCGGGTGTTATTTCTTCCGGCGGGGGCGGGGGACGAGGACTCGATGACTGGCTTGCCGGGGGGACCCGCCGCAAAGAACTATGCCACTTCAGGAACCCTAAAGCAGTTTTCTGGGCCGTGCAGACCTGCGTTGGACAAGCAGATTCTTCGCGGAGCCTGCCCTGAGCGCAGCCGAAGGGGCTCAGAATGGCAGCGTTACAGAGCTTTCCCCGCTGCCATCTGATCCATTGCAACTATAGCAACTATGAAACTGCGCTAATCGCGGGCAGTCAGGGGAGAATCTCGAATGGCCTGGGCATCCCGGGCTTCCACTCCGAAACCGGCGGGGGTTGGTATCCATTCCGATTCGGCATTTGGATCTTCGGCAGACTCTCGGCGTCCATCGCGTCGCTCTCCTGAATGATGGCGTTTTTAAAGAGCAGGAAGGCGGTCAGAGCGTACACCTCGTCCGCGCTGAGCGATCCCTCTTGATATATGGGCATGGCGCGGTTGATGTAGTCCCATATCGATGTCGCAAACGGCCAGTAACTTCCCACGGTCCTCGTTTGTCTTCCCACCAGACGAGGCGCCTTCCCCTCTGTCCCGGTGGGCCCATGGCAGGCGGCGCACTTCCGCGCATAGAGTGCTTCCCCTTCCTTAGCGGTTCCGCTTCCAGCCGGGAGTTCCTTTCCCTCAGGGCCGACCGCAATGTCCCAGGCCAGGATTTCTTGTTCGCTCGGGGTCCTGCCGAGACCATAGGTAGGCGACTGCGCCAGCACTACGACGCAGGACGCCAGCGTCAACACGGGCGCAAGAAGATTAAGAAATCGCATTGTAAACACTCCCATCCCGGTTCACGCCCCAGGGTTGAATGGAGTTGCTGTGACCGGCTCCTCTTGCTGAGCGCGACAGGAATTGCTCCGAGGTGGCTCCCCAGAATCGAGCGAACTCGGCCAGCGAGGGTTGCACCTGGCCCAACTCATCCGTACAACGGGACAGCAGCACGGTTTGTTCGCCATTCCATTTCCAGGCCATATTAAACCGGGTATGCGCCAGGCGAAGCGCCGGCCCTTGCAGCTCGGCGTCCTTCCAGGTCCGGCCGCCGTCGGTGGAGACTTCAACCCTGCGGATGGCCCCCCCTCCGGACCAAGCCAAGCCGGTGATCTGGTAGTAGCCGCGGCTGGGCAGCCGTTGTCCGCCGGAAGGAAAGGTGATGACCGATTTTGGACCCATCTCGAATTGGAACCAGCTCGATCTGCTGTCGTCTCTCGTGTACCTGGAGATTTCTTTATAGCCCAGGTAGGGGCGGTCCACCACCTTGATTCGCCTCAGCCACTTCATGCTATAGATTGCTTCAAAGCCGGGAACCACCAGCCGCAAAGGGTAACCGTTCTCGGGACGCACCGGCTCGCCATTCTGTCCGTAGGCCACCAGAACGTCCTCCATAACCTTCGCCATCGGAATGCTCTTGGTCATCTTCCCCGCCTCATCCCCTTCGGAAACGATCCAACCCGCCCCGCTTTGCACGCCAGCCTCCTGAAGCAACAACGACAGCGGCACCCCGGTCCATTCCGAGCAAGCGGTCTTCCCATGCGACTGCTGGACTGTCTCGCCCTTGTATTCCGGCCTGTTTGCCTGGCACTCGAGGTAATAAATCCGGGATACGAAAGGAAGGCGCTTCAACTCCTCCAGGGTGAAGATCAAGGGGCGGTCCACCATGCCATGGATCATCAAACGATGCTCCTGCGGGTCGATGTCCGGCGGTTCATAACCGTGCGCAGAGACCCAATGAAGCGAGGACGGTGTGATGATCCCTATGGAATCCTGAAGCGGAGTATATACGTTAAAGCTGCGGCCAAAGGCCGCGTGCGTGGCATCGTCATCGTTCGTGCGCACCGAGTTCACGAAACGGGAACGCCGGCCATAGGCGCGGCGGTCTCGGTAGGGTACGGGGGAGGCTTCGGCCCCGGGTGTCTGGGCGCTCGCGGATCCGATCGCTCCCACGGCCATACCGGCCAGCGCGGCGCCTTCCTTCAGGAACCGCCTTCGGTTTTGTTTCTTGGTATCCATGTGTCCCTCCTATGGGAGTTGGGAAGGTTGTTGATACACGATCCGGTTAATATCAAAACGAATTTTCGATAGTTAGCCCGCCGAGGTGATCCTACACCCGTAGCCACAGGGATTCAATGGGTTCCTACCTTTAACCATTTGAGTACGGAAACGCAGGTTCAAGGCTTTTGCGCGATGAGCTGGGCTACGCCGCGTTCCTGCACAGTTTCCTGGTAGGCGAGAATCCGGAAGTCGCGAAACAGTTCCAGCAACTCTTGACGTTCGAGCAGGTGCATCGGATGGCGGGGACGGCCCGGAAAGCGCAATTGCTCCACAGAGTAAGTTTTGTAAACGATCAGGCCTTGCGGCTTCAGGGCAGCCTTGAGCACGGGAATCAGGTTGCGCTCGAGGTAAAAAAAACAGAGGATGAGGTCAAAGCAGTTCGTGCCCAACGAAGCCGTTTCCAGGTCCTGACAGAAAAGCTCCAGCCGAACGCCGCGCTCTGCGGCCAGCGCCTTTGCCCTGCGCAGCCCCTCCTGGGAAATATCGCAGGCCGTGACGTTCCAACCTTTTTCCGCCAGATACACTGCATTGCGGCCCGCTCCGCAGGCCACGTCCAGCGCACGGCCCTTCTTGGGAAGCATTTCTGCGTACTCGTCCAACTGCTCCAAGAAAGGGTCCGGCTGCGTAGCGACATGGTCCCCTGTCCGAAAACGCTCATCCCACTTAGCCCGCTCTGGTTGTGACATAGCGTGATTTCCGAAGGCTATGACCTGCCTGAAAAGCCGGAAGGCTGTTCCGTAAGCCAGTTGAGCATTGCCCGAAGAGCCCGTCCACGATGGCTTCGTTGTAATTTCTCTTCCGGTGAAATTTCCGCAAAGGTTCTGTTGCTCTCCGGGTCCAAGAAAAGCGGATCATAGCCGAAGCCACCCGCGCCACGGGGCGAGTCCAGGATGATTCCCTCCGCTACTCCCTGAAACTCGGCCAGCACCCGCCCTGCCTGCGCCATGGCGATGACGCAAACAAACCGAGCGGTTCGCTTCGAGGCGGTGATGTGCGACAGATCCCGGATCAGTTTGCTGTTGTTTTCTGCGTCGCTGGCAGCGGGCCCTGCGAAACGCCGCGAGCGCACGCCGGGAGCGCCGTTCAAAGCGTCCACTTCCAAGCCGGAATCATCCGCCACGATTAGTCCGCCGGTCAGCCGGCTGTAGTGGCGGGCCTTTTTTTGTGCGTTGGCCGCAAAGGTTTCGCCATCCTCCTCACAAGACGGGAGTGCATCGAAGCTGGCCACGGGCTCGATCACCAATTGCCAGGAGCGGCCACAGCCGGCAAGCCATAGGCGAGCACCCAGGCGAAACTCCTCAATTTTTCCGGCATTCGAGGAAGCAATCTGTATTGTGGGAAAAGGACGGGGGGTGTCGGCAGCTTGAGGTGAACTCAAAGCGGTATGGCTTTCTTTCAGAATACGCACGAACCTACCGGGCAGATCGCCGAATCGTATCCTTGTAATCCGACCTCAGGGGAATCCGGCATCAGGCCGGAGTGCGGACCGGAGAGGCTGCCGTCCCGACATTTTGCTCCTGCAGCTTGAGCAGGAAACTAAACCGAGGCTTCGGGTCGCCCCGTCCCCAGCGGTTCAATTCCCATTTGGTTTTCAGAAAGCGAACGCCGGGCTGTCCGCTCAAATCCAACAGGAGTTGGTGGATGCCTTTGTAAAATTTCTGCGGAAACGCCGCCAATGCTTTTTCGCTCCATGTCTGGCCGTCTTCCGAGCCCCACACGCTCACGTCCAACGACTCCTGCTCGATGATGTTTGTAATAGCCAGCGTGAGCAGAAAGTTTTTTCCCTGCGCCGGGCCCAACTCAACCGAAGCACTTTCCCCGTTGGCCTCCACCGTGATTTCAGATACCAGGAAAACGTCCAGCATTCTTCATTTGCTCCTTCCGTTGCTTCGTTCCTTCGCTCCTGCGGCAGAAGCCCTCATGCCAAAGCTGATATTGTAACACCCGATGGCTCCAGCGGTACCCGGCAGTTACCGGCAGATTTCTAATCGCAAGACCGGGGCCGTTATTCCACTATCACAGCAACACGGAAGCTTACTCCCAGCCGTCAGTGCCCGCTGGAGATTCGCTATTTCCGGCGCGTTTTGAGCTTCCGCAGCCGCCGCGCAGCCGCGTCAAGCGTTTCTTGTTTTTTGCAGAACGTGAAGCGGACTTGCTGGCGTCCATCGGACGGATTGCTGTAGAAGCTCGATCCGGGCACGGCTGCGACGCCGACATCCTGAATCAAATACTGCACAAAACTGGCGTCGTCCGGAAAGCCGAACCGGGAGATATCCGTCATGATGTAATAAGCCCCCCAGGGGCGAAAGCAGGTGAAGCCGCACTCTTCGAGGACGCTTAACAGGCAGTCGCGTCGCTTGGCGTAACCGGCTGCCAGCCCCTGGTAATAATTTTCGGGAAGCGCGAGGGCGGTGACTCCGGCCTCCTGCAAGGGGGCGGCAGCGCCGACCGTGAGGAAGTCGTGAACCTTGCGGATGCTGTTGGTCAACTCCCGGCAAGCGATGGTCCATCCTACGCGCCAGCCTGTGACGCTGTAAGTTTTAGAAAGGCTGTTGATGGTAACGGTGCGTTCCCGCATTCCCTCCAGGCTGGCGATGGAGATGTGCCGGCTGCCCTCATATAAGATGTGCTCGTAGATTTCGTCTGTGATGGCCAGCGTCTCCCACTTGCGGCACAGCGCGGCGATGGCTTCCATCTCATCGCGCGTGAAGACCTTGCCGGTGGGATTGTTCGGGGTATTGAGAATCACGGCGCGAGTGCGCTCGTTGAAGGCGGCTTCCAGCTCCTCCAAAGAAAACCGCCAGTCCGGAGGCCGCAGACGCACAAAACGGGGGACGGCGCCCGTGAGCGCGCAGTCCGGTCCGTAGTTCTCATAGAAGGGCTCAAAGATGACGACCTCGTCTCCGGGATTCAGCAGGCTGAGCAGGGCGGCGAACATGGCCTCGGTGGAACCGCAGCAGACCGTCACCTCCGTCTCCGGGTCCACCTGCCAGCCCAAGCTCCGGGAGGCTTTCCGGGCCAGCGCGTCACGAAAGTTTTTGGCTCCCCAGGTGATGGCGTACTGATTGATGTCAGCGTCGATGGCTTGCTTGGCTGCTTGTTTCAATTCTTCCGGCGCGGGAAAATCAGGAAAGCCCTGCGAAAGATTCACCGCGCCGTGCTGCAAGGCCAGCCGCGTCATCTCCCGGATGACGGATTCGACCAGCCCGGACGCACGCTCGGATGTGGTGAGGCTCCGCGAAGCTCGGTGGGTCCCGGACACTGGGGTGGGATTAGCCATGCAGGACTATCCTCTGCATCAGTTTATCGTTCCTTAAGTTTATTGTCCCTTGCTCTGTATTCTTGGAGTTCTATGGATCAGCAGGCTTAACTGTTTTATTGCTTTCTATATTCGGGCTGGAATCCTGCTCACGGTAAATCCTGCGGTACAACTCCGCATTGCGCAGAACCGACTGTACGTATCCCCGGGTCTCGGTAAAGGGGATGCTCTCGATGAACTCGGTCGGCTCAGCAAAGTTCATATCATTACGGTCCGCTTCGCTCAGCCATTGCTTCACACGATTTTCACCGGCATTATACGCCGCCAAGCCAAGCTCCGGCCTGCCCTCAAACAGATCCAAAACCTTCTTCAAAAAGTGGGTTCCCCAGGTCAGGTTATATTCCGGCAGATACAACCGCGAAAGCCGGTACTGTCGCGCGCTGCGATTGGGAACCCCTCGCGCCACGCGGCGGGCGGTGGAAGGGAGCAACTGCATCAATCCCCTCGCATTGGCGCGGGAGCGGGCTTGCGGATTGAACTCGGATTCCTGCCGGATCAGTCCGGCTACCAGATAAGGGTCGAGCTTCGCAGCCTCCGCTTGCTCCTTTACCTGCTCCCACCACGGCAAAGGAAACAGCAACTCCCACTCTTCGCGAGGCAGCTCTGCCAGCCGGGAGGTAAGATAGCCGCTCAAAAACCGCTTGGCGTACCGAAGCGCCAGATGATGGCGGCCCCGTTCTTTTTCGAGCCGCGCCAGCTCCCTGCCCAGAAAACGGGAGGAGGAATCGCGAGCGCGCGCTGCCTGCAGTTCGCCCAACGCCAGATCCATCAGCCAGACCGACTCCAGCAACTTCGCCTTCTTCCAATGCCGCTCGGCAGAGGCGGCCAGACTCTCCGTTTGCGAGGCACCCAAAGCTCTTTCCCTGAATTGACCGAGAGGCACCGGCGCTTCGGGTTGCATCAGCGCCGGAATCGACAGCATAGCCGCCAGACGCCGCCGTCCGAGATGACCGTAGTAGAAATTCGGAAACGACTCGACCAGCCTGCGGTAATACGTGGCCGCCTTGGCGGGAAATTCCTGCTCCGCCAAACGCCCCAGCCAGTAAAAGGAAGCGGCAGACTGGGAGCCGGCGGGATAATTCCGGACGTGCTCCTCAAACAGCCGCTGGGCTTCCGGCAAGCGGCGTGCCCGGTAATGCCACCAGGCTACCTTCCAATGGCTCAACTCGGCGTACTCACCCTGGGGAAAACGCTCGTACAGCATCCGGTAGTAGCGGTGCGCGCGCTCCAGGTCGGGGACCAGTAAGTAATAATTCCCCGCCAGAAAAAGCGCTTGCTCATACCAGGGCGAGCGCGGATATTTCTTCGAGAGCAAATCAATCTGCTGGAAAACAAGTTTTTCGCGCCGCACCCGGCGGTACAGCGCCGCCAGGGTGTACAGGCGTTCCGCATCCTCTTCCGGGACGGAAAGTTCGAGCTTGGCGAGCGTCGATAGCGCCGGCCAAGTGGCTCTGCCCCGGTACTGCGAAACACCCATCCGCAGCCGGTAACTCGCCCGCTCCGCCGCTTTGCTCCGGGCCGCGAGCGCTTGAAATGCCCTCCGCGCGCTCCGCCAGCGGCCTCGCGCGAAGAGGCGCTCGGCCCGCCGTTTTCTCATCTCCAGCGAGGGCTGCGGAAAATTATTTTTCAGTTGCCGCCGCAACCCCTCCAACTGCTTTTCTGCCTCAGAGGCCTGCCCGGAAGTTGGGAAAAAGTAAAAAACCTCCTGATAAGCCCGCGCCGCCTGGACAAACTGCTTCTCTTGCATGTACGCCTCGGCCAGCAAAGCGTGCGCTTCCGGCTTCGGAAGAAAACTCGGAGGAGACGAGAACCGGGCAATCACCCCGGCTGGCCGTTCCAACTCCAGCAGACTCTCCGCCCATTTCAGCGTGGCTGGCACGGCGAGAGCGCTCTCCGGATACTTTTCCGCAAAGCCGTCGAGCAGTTCGGCAGCGGCGGCGTGTTCTTCTTCGCCCAGTTCAGCCAATGCCAGGTAGTATTCGCCATAATCCTGCAACGAGGTCCGGGGAACACGGGCGGCATCGAAATGCGTCTTGGCCCTGGGGTATTGTTCCTCCTGGTAGGCGTGAATCCCAAGCACAAGGCGGGCCAGCACGCCGTTGACATCGTTCCGGTATTGCTCGGCAAATTGTTCGAGGATGGCCAGTTGGGAAAGCGAGTTTTCTTCCAGCAATGTTCTGCTGACCGCTTGCAGCACGGCGGGGACTGCTGCCGGGGCCTGCGCAGCGCGGCCCACGCTGGGGATGCTCACCAGCACACAGAGCAGGATGCCTGCCAGAAAACTCATATGCCTTTGACCCCGGAAACTATCGTTGAGAGTCTTTGCAAAGCTCATCCGCACACACCGCCGAACACGCGCCGGGAAAGCCCTCCATCCCCGCCCCTTCATTATCGGCGACAGGGCTGCCGCCTACAATTTATTTTTCCTGTGATCCGGCTATGACCTTCTATGGAACATCGATAGAACATCCGAAACAGGGTCTGCCGCGCCGGCACCGGGAGATATTTACTCCCCTCGAACGGTCCGGGATATTGATCGCCCAGCACGGAGGGATCGTTCCCTGCCAGCTTCAGAACCAACTCGTAATGCAGGTAGTCAAAGGAGCGCGCGGCGGTCTGTCCAAAACGCTTCTGGTAGTTCTGGCGGGTCTTGTCAATATCTTCCTTGACGGCCATATATGCGTTTTTGCTTTTCCGTCCCTCTTCAATCTTTCCCTTGTGGTAGGAGAGCAGGTCTTGCACCGCGACGCGGGCGAACCGATGCGCCTTCTTATGCGCATCCTTCGCTTCCTTTGGCAACGAACTCGTATCCGGCGGCGGCGGCGGGACGGCTTCGCCCTTCCCGGCGGCCGGTATGCTGGCGGCAAAGGACCCCGGCGGCGGACCCTGCTCGCTGGCCGGAACCTCCGCGGGGGTCTCCAACAGAGGTGCTGCCTCTTTTGCAACTGCCTCGTCCACAGCCGCTGCGGGAGCGGCTGGCCCCGGTTCGGCAGCGGGCGCGCTTTCCCCGGCTGCCGGTGCGGTGCGGGCGGATTGCCTTGCCGGGGCCGTCTCCAGGCTGAGGCCCGCAACCTGAGCCAATATCTCCAGAGCAGACGGCTCCGCCGACCCGGCGACAGTCCCTGCATCCGCATAGAGTGCTGCGACCACGCGCCCGCGGACCACAACCGGCAACAGGCATAGGTTCTCATCCGCAGACTCACCGACAGCCTGGCCGAGCGCCTCCGGCATATTCTCTCCGCTACGCTGGCCGATGAAGGCCCGCCGGCTGCTCACGATATCCTGGAAGATTCCCGCTTTTCCGGCCGGGATGGTGACGGAGCGCAAACTTTTCGCACCCTTTGGGGTAAAGCCTTCGGCGCGCCAAAAAGAAAAGTTGTCTCCGCGTTGCACAAACAACGCGCACCGGCCCGAATAATCCGCTGCGCCTTTTAAAAAAGCCGTCATGATCTCGCTTTGCCCGGTCGGCTGGAGGATGCGCGAGACGGATTGATTCAGCGCCGCCAAGGCGGGCGCAGCAGCCCCCCCGCCTCCCTCCCCTTTGGGCATGCGCGCCATCGCGTTGGTGATTTCGCTCCGAACTACCCGCTGGATCAACTCCTCGAGTGCCCGTTCCAATGAACCGCTATTCGCCATCGCAGCTCCTCAATAAACGATCTTCGTGTTTTCAGGATTTCTCAGGCCATGACCTTCCGGCCTGGCCGTACTCGCCAGTCCCAACGGACCGCTGCCTGTTTTGCTCTCCCAATGTCTGCCTTCGGAAACTAATGCCGCCGGTAGGCCCATGTCAAATAGTTTCTGTCATTTCATCAAATGTCGCAAGGGCACAGACAAGATACAATCGGCCCGCGCTGATCCTGAAGCTGCTTGCGGAGAACTGCTCTCGCACTGTGCAGGTCTCCCTGCCTCCGTTGCCGGGCGACTATGGTAAAATAGCAGTGTTGAGAACGGCACGGTTCCAGCACTGCTTCCGGGTTGCGCGCTCGCGCGATATCTGCCGGCGGCAGTCTTTGGGGGCGAAACGGATTCGACGGAAAGGAAAAGGGCTAAAAGGCATACCGGGGTCCATGCACCCGTAATCGTGTGGACAAAAACACAATTGCCAATCCTGAATTGGCTCTCGCTGCTTAATTAAGTGGCGCGTCGCTCGGCTTCAGCCCGTGGGAGTGGATGCGGCGACGATGAACGGGCTAGTTCTTCCTTTTCGGTCCGTGAAGGAAGGGCGAAACTTTCCGGACTAGCGGCCGGTAATTCTTGTCGGTTCGACGTTGCCGGCGGTGAAGTTTTTCGAACACGACTAAGTATGTAGGCTTTTAGTCCAGTGCCTTTTCGGACGGGGGTTCGACTCCCCCCGCCTCCACCAAATCCACAACAAGGGATGCCTCGGCGCAAGGTATCCCAAGCCCGGATCAGCAGGACATCTTCCGGCTGACATTGCGTCCCGCCCATTCCAATTTTCCAACGCCCCCATCCCAAGAGCTCTCCCGCTCACTCTGTCTGTAAATCATAGTTCCCCGTAAGCAGCCGCCTTGTCCTGCCGCCTTTTCAAACCTGCGCTACGATTTTGGCTCCCCTCCTATCTTCCACAAGCAGTTTTTATTTCGGGTCACCCACAACTTCAGCATCTTCTGAAGGACTCACGGGGAATTGTGTCCCATGAAACAGTTTCGGGTTGTATCACGCAAGCAGATGGTTTTGCCGAAAGCGCAGACAAGTTGTGCGGAATATTTCGCAGCTTGTGTGGAAGTTTCCCCTAAATTGGACCCAGTAAAGAAGACCCGCTGCTTGTGTTGCATTGCGTGATCGCTGACGTTCCACGGAGCCGAAATTACCGTACCGTATTGCCGACTGTAGCTTTTGTCAATCGTCCCAAAATCTGACAGGAGAACGAGGTCTTCCGGATCACAGTTTTGATCCTGTTCTGACCCGATCCGATTTGCCAAACGCTCCTGGCCTTCCACCTGCATAGCAGATTGTGGAAATCGTCATTTGTCCGCTCCCTGACCTGGCAGGCTTTAGAAGACTGAGGGACCGCTTGCTGATCCCTCGGCTTCGCTCGGGACAAGGCACGGAACTGGCGCGCGCGGCTCGGATTGCTTTGTCTTCGCCGGAGTTTTTCAGGACTTAATTGGATAGGAGCAGGTAATTTTACCGGA
>JADFGZ010000064.1 GCA_022567475.1 Acidobacteriota bacterium
ACGGGGTGCTGCTGCACCAGGGGCAGACCCAGCTCGGCAATCCGCTGAAGGCGCTACTCTGCGTTGGCGTCGCCTATTTTCTGATTGGCGTCATCGTTCCGGTAGCCGTCCTCAGCGCACAGGGCGGGTTATCGGAGTTCAAGACGGTCGGCCTGATTACTGCCGTGGCCGCCGGCGCGCTGGGCGCCGCTGGCGCTGTCTGCATCATCTGGGCATTCAAGTCCGGCGGGCTGCCGGTCTATGTGATGCCGTTAGTCTTTGCCGGCGCGCCCATCGTCAACGTGCTTTTCACGATGTTGTTACACCCCCCGAAGTCAGCCATCAATCCGATGCTCTACGCCGGCTTTGTGCTGGCGTCAATCGGAGTCGCGATGGTTCTGTACTTCAGGCCGACGGCTTGATAGGGTAGACAGCAGTTTTCGTTCGACGCTGTCCGAGTCATTCACAACTCTTGGGTAAGACTCAAGCAGCGTGTATGAGATCGCTGGAAGTGACCTATGCACAGACTTACAATTATCGTGACACTCTTTATCGGGTTCGCCTTCGCGGTCCACGCCGAGAATTGGCCACATTGGCGCGGCCTCTCCGCGACGGGCGTTTCGCCGGAAAAGGGACTGCCGACTAGCTGGAGCGACACGGAAAACCTCGCATGGAAGGCCCAGTTCCGCGGGCTTGGCATTTCGTCGCCGATCGTCTGGGGCGATCGCATCTTCGTCACGTCACAGGAAGGCAGAGGCGTGTGGCGCCCCGGCCCGCGCCTTTTCCAGCAAGGCGACGCCGCCGCCGCTGGGGAGCGGCCGCTCGGGGGAGGCCCTCCCAGCGCATCCGACGCCGGCAAAACGGTGTCTTTTATTGTCACCGCGCTCGATCGCGACACCGGCCGGCAGCTCTGGGAATACGAGATGCAATCCGAAGCAGAATTGCCTACAGTTCACGAGAAGCACAATCTCGCAACATCAAGCCCCGTTACCGAAGGCGAGCGTGTCTATGCCTGGTTCGGCACGGGCCAGATTGTCGCGCTGGATTTGGACGGCAATCTCTTATGGAAGCGAAATCTGGGCATGGAATACGGGCCGTTCGACATCAGCCATGGGCACGGAAGTTCGCCGATTGTGTACAAAGATACGTTGATCCTGCTTTGCTACCACCCCTCAGCATCCTACCTGCTCGCATTGGACTCGCGCACCGGAAGCGTCCGGTGGAAGCTTGACCGCGAAAGAGGCTTCATTTCCTGGAGCACTCCTATGGTGATCGAGACTTCGGGACCAGCCGAGCTGGTGGTGAATTCAAACCATGGCATAAGCGGTCACAATGCTTCGACCGGCGAACTGCTCTGGCATATCGAAGGGTCCAATCGCTTCCCAGTGCCAAGTCCGGTCCAACATGACGGCGTGATCTACACGAGCCGGGGATATCGCAGCAGTCCCTTCCTGGCGATCCGCCCGGGCGGAAAAGGGGACGTTGCCGACAGTCACGTGCTCTGGAGAGTAGGGACGGGCGCGCCGTACGTCTCCTCGCTGGTTTACTATGAAGGCCTGATCTATATGATCGGCGATGTCGGCGTCGTGACGGTTGCCGACGCCAAGACGGGCGAGCGCGTCTACCAGGAGCGCGTCGGTGGTGTCTTCAGTGCCTCTCCCGTGGCGGCCGATGGCAAGATCTACCTGCTCAGCGAAGGCGGCGAAACCGTCGTACTGGCTGCCGGCCGCACTCCTCGCATTCTCTCGCGCAACAGACTCGACGCCCGTCAGTTGGCCTCACCCGCGATTTCGGGAGGGCGATTGTTTATCCGGTCGGACGACATGCTGTTCGCGATCGGGCGGTAGGGAGCGGCGAATTCGCGGCGAATGAATAGGGAGGAACGTGACGAGATTGAAGCATCGCGCGCTGACAAGCATTGCAATCCTGGCAGGATTCACGGCGGTGACCGTTCAGACCGCCGCGCAAGATTTGACGCAGTGGCGTGGACCGAACCGAGATGGAGTGGTTGTTTCGTTCGTGGGACCGCAAGTCTGGCCAGAACAGCTCACGCAGCGGTGGAAGGTGGAGGTCGGACTTGGGTACGCAACGCCGCTCCTCGTGGGCGATCGGATCTACCTGTTCTCGCGTCAGGGTGAAGAGGAGGTGATGAGCGCGCTCGACGCGGCAACCGGGAATGTCCTCTGGCAGACCGGCTATCCGGCCCCGTTTACCATGAACAGTTCCGCTGCGGGGCATGGCCCCGGACCGAAATCGACTCCCGTGTTCAGCGACGGCAAGTTGTACTCCATCGGGATGGTCGGCACGGTCACTGCGTTCGACGCCGCCACGGGCAGGATGCTCTGGCAAAAACCAGGGTCAGACGTCGTGCCGGTGTACACCACGCACTCCTTCTCACCCCTGATCGATGGCGGGCTGGTCGTTTTTCATGTCGGAGGACACAACCAGGGAGCGCTGACTGCGTTCGACGCGATCACGGGAGATGTAAAGTGGAGCTGGGACGGGGATGGCCCCGGGTACGGGTCGCCGATCCTCGTGGAGCTGGGAGCCACCCGTCAGATCGTGACGGTTACCCAGGGAAAGCTCGTCGGCCTGGATGCTGCAACGGGCGCGCTGCTTTGGGAGCATCCCTATGCGAGCAGGAACTTCACAAACTCGATAACCCCCGTCCTCTACGGGCAATCGTTCATCGTGTCGAATAACACGCTGCCGACCACCGCGATCACCGTCACGAGGCGAAACAACCAGTGGGTTCCTCAGGTTGTATGGGAAAACGCGGACGTGCCGATGCGCATGAGTAACGGCGTGATCGTTGGGGACATTTTCTTTAGCCTTTCGACGCGCAACTCGGGGCAATACTTCAGTCTCGATGCGAAAACGGGAGAGACTTTGTGGACGTCTGAGCCGCGACAAGCCGACAATGTCTCCCTTCTGAAAGCCGGCGATCTGGTGTTCAGCCTGGAGAGCGACGGCGAACTGGTCATCTTCCGTCCCGGGCGTCCCGGCCAACCGGCGTTCGAGCCGCTGCGCCGGTACAAGGTCGCGGACACCGACACCTGGACGCAGCCGGTGATTTCCGGCAACCGCATCTTCGTGAAAGATGTCTCGACGCTCGCTCTCTGGAGATGGAATTGAGCCCACGTATCGTCCCGGATGTCAGCGCCCAATCGCGATCAGATTGCGCTCGGTCCTGATATACCAATGACCGTCGGCAAGCGCTGGGGACGCGAGCGTGCGTTCGCCGATCCGGTTGACGTGAAGCAACTCGAATTCGGGGCCGGCGCGCAGCACGAACGTTTCACCGGCATCATTGGTGAAGAACACTTTGCCGTCCACCGCGACAGGCGAAGCCGAAAACCCTTCCCGCCGTGCAACACCCAGTCGTCCCTGCCACATCGCGCGTCCTGTCGCCGCATCGAGGCAGGTGACGATGCTCGCCATATCGTTCACCATGTAGAGATACTCGCCGTACAGGATGGGAGACGGAACGAACGGGGAACCTCTTGGACTGGACCAGACCAGGTGACTGTTCGTGACATCGCCCCGGCCGCCTGGACGTATGGCTAGAGTTGGACCTGCACGGCCTGACGGGCAGAACACCATCCCGTATCCCACTACCGGCGTCGGGATCACCTCGTATCGATTTCCGTCACACCGCCACAGCTCGCGGCCCGTGTCGGGGTCGTATGCGTGGACTCTTTGCTGGCTGTGCACGATGATCTCATCGTGACCGGCGACGCGGATTGCAATGGGCGTTCCCCATCCAACGCTGGCGTCACGGTGGGTCCGCCACAATTGTCGGCCCGTCTGACTGTCGAAAGCAGCGATGAACGAATCCGAATACTGATCCTGATACAGGATGATCCGGTTCTTGTAGAGCAGCGGCGAGCCACCCGTGCCGTGATAGGCGTCCATCCGGCCAAGATCCTGATGCCAGACCACCTTTCCATTCAGGTCGAAGGCCAGCAGTCCGCGGGCGCCGAAGGAGACGTAAACACGCTCGCCGTCAGTGACCGGCGTCGCCGAGGCGTGACCATTCTTTTGATGGGCTGATTGCGATCGCCCTGCGGGAGCGAAGCTCTCCCACAGCAGCGAACCATCAGAGCGCCGAAACGCGAGAACGGACAGCCGCCTTCCGCCGTCGTACGCTGTCGTGAGCAGAATGCGATCGCCCCAAACGATCGGCGAAGAATTTCCGCGGCCTGGAACCGCCTGCTTCCAGACGATGTTCTGAGTGGCAGACCACGTGTCCGGATAGCCGCTCCCGGCCACCAGTCCCTGTCCCGAGGGTCCACGCCAGCGGGGCCAGTACTGAGCGCCTTCTCCCTCGACGGCGATCATCCGGACGCCGGCATCCTGGCGTGGCGCGCCGTCTTGACCGGCCAGCGCGGTCGTGAATCCTGCCAGTGCTGCCATGCCCAGCAGCGCGCAATGTTTCACTTTCCTCATTCCTTCGACTCCATGAGAAGCTAAACCGATGCGACTTTGCGGTTCATTCCGAGCGTAGCGCTTGGAGCAATGGAGAGCGAATGGCCGCAGCCGTCGCCGCCAGAGATGTTATCAGCCCCGCCGCGAGCACGCTACCAAGCAGCACGAGCAGGGAGCGGGCGGGCAGACGTCCGCTCTGTTCCAACAACACCGGCGCGATCGCCAGAAGCGCGCACACGGCGCCCGTGAGGAGACCGCTCACCAGAAGCAATGCGTTCTCCGCGATCGCCATCACGAACAAGTGCGCTTGCTGGAAGCCCAGCGCGCGCAACAACGCCAGCTCCCGCCGCCGTTCCATCACATTTCGCAACAACACGGCGCCCAACCCGACGGTTCCCAGCAGCAGCCCCAGCCACCCCAGCATCTGGAATGTCGACAGGTATGTGTTCTCGACCTGGTGGAATTCCGCCAAGCGCTGTGCCGTGGAGCTGACGTCGGCGCCAAAGTCGGTGAGCGCTTGCTCCATGGCAAGGGCGACGGCCTCGCGGCGCTCGGGCGGCGTCTCGACGAGCAGAAACCGATATCCCTCCTGTTCCGGAAACAGCTTCAGGAAGTGAGCCTGCGACATCAGCAGCTCCCCCTGAAAGATGCTGTCGTCCAGCGCCGCCACAAGCCGGAGCCGAATCGGGCGCTCGCCGAGCGTAATAATAATGTCCTCGCCGAGTTTGCGGTGGAGGACGTACGTCATAGAATTCGCATCGGCGATGACGGGCACGGCGCCATCCGTTTCGTCCCGGTGAAGGAGCAGCCATGGATTGTCGCGTTCTGCGTCGTTTGACGCCAGCGAGGACTGAAACGAGAAGCGTCCCTGGACAAGGAAGCTATCCCGGGGCGCGAAGATGCGGGGATTGTTCGGCTCGTACAGGTTCAGACAGCTCACATCGTCTCCTGGCCGCACACGGAAAGGCTCGATCGTTACCGAGCTGAACTCGGTGAGCCCGAGCGTTTCACGCCCTTCGCGGTTGCCGGGATCGTGCACGAGCGGGAGGAGCGATTCAACCAACAGCGAGTAACCGCCGGTTCCAGAGTGCGTGTGGGTCGGGACGATGCCGTCTTCTCTGCGGAAGGCATCGACGGAGATCAGAATGAAGGTGGCCGACGCGATCATGGCCATCGACAACACGCTCCGAGCCGGGCGGTACATCGCGTTGCGCAGCCCCAACCGAGCGACTGGCCACCAACCCCGGCCATCCAGCGCATTCCCCCCGGGCAGCGCGAACCAGAAGAAGAAGAGAAACAGACACGAGGCCAGCAGCGCCGTGCCCGCGCCGAAAAACGCGCCGGTTCTCTCGATGAGTCCTGCTGCGGCCGCAGCCATCAGTGCCGCACCGAGCGCGGCAAAACCCCCTGCGGCCATCAAGCCCCGCCCGCCTTTCCGGCGGCCGGGACGGCCTTCCAAGGTATCAGCAGCGAGCTGGCCCGCCAGCAAGCGGCGTTCTGAAACAGTGGAGAGGCTGCGGAGCGTTGCCCAGATGCACGCCATGGACGCAGCAATGCCGCCGAGCGCTCCCCCGGCAAGCGACGCCGGGGACACGTGAAGGGTGAGCGCGGTCGTTCCCACGGCCTCGACCCACCACGTGCTCAACCCGGTCATCATCAGGTACGCATAGCCGATCCCGCCGAGCACGCCAGCGGCTGCGCCCGCGATCGACAGCAACAGCCCTTCCCGCATGAATAACCAGCGGACGGACGGCGTTCCGAACCCCACTGCCCGGAGCAGCCCCACTTCACGGGCGCGCTGTTCGACACTCAGCTTGAAAAACAGCGCTGCCAGCAACAGCGACGACGCGACCAGGAAGAAGCTGAAGTACACGAAGTATTTCCCGAAATCGGTGGCGCCGCGCGAAGCTTCGAGACCTTCTGCTCGCACGTCGCGAACGGCAATGCCCATAGCAAGTGGATCGATCTTTGCGCGCAGACGCTCGGCGTATTCGCGGCGGACCTCCTCGAGCGGCTGACCTGGATCGGGCGTGAACCGGATCGACGTCATCGACCCGTATCGCGATTGCCAGAGTTGCTCGCCCACGGCGAAGGGGATAAAGGCTTTTGGCGTCGTATGATGGAGTTTCCAGTATTCCTCGTCGACGCTGCGGATTCGGCGCAGGTCAATCGGAAACGGAGGATCCCAGTCTTTCAACGACGGCGACTCGGTGATGCCTGGATAGGCGGGCGCCAGATCGCGATCGCGCGTGTCGATGGGAACCACGCCGGCAATTCGGAATTCCGTCGTCCGCGTGAACAGCCGCCCGGGCTCTTCCCACACAGAGTATTCCATCGTCACGGCATCGCCCACCGCGACCTGGAGATCCCGAGCCGCCCAGTCGTTCAACACAATGGGGGACAGCCCTGAGATTGCGGGGAGATTCATGGCGGTAACCAGCGAATAGGGAATCTCGCGACCGCCGCTGCGCAGGCTGTTGGCGAGGTAGGTGAACACCGGCTGCGGCTGCAGCCCGATTTCGCGTGCCGCGTCCATGGCCGCATTCGCCACCGCGTGATCCAGCAATCCGCCGTCGGCTTCCAATGCGAAAGCGTGCCGTGCCTCGAGGACTCGCAGCTCCAGGCCGAGGTCTTCCAGTTTGGCCTCGCTTCTCACCAATTGTTCCAGCGCAGTGGTGGAGGCCGCGGCACTCTCTGGCTTCGCGGAGATGAGCAACGCGTTGACGCGGCTGCCAATCTCCAGGTCCTGCTGCAGCAGCGCCAGCGGCAGGAACACGGCGCGGATGGCGCCTTGCTGCGCCTGCAGCGAAAACTCGCCGAGCGCCTCGCGTGGAATTACGGCCCGTACCGTCGCTCTCAGCGTGCGGCCAAGGTCCTCCTTGCGGCCGTGGAGCGACTCCAGGGGAACCTCCGACGGACGTTCCACCCGAACCAAAATCGTTGTTCCCGCCTGTGCGCCCAGCTCGCTGGCGAGGGCCGGGCTGATCAGCGCCTCACGGCCGTCCGGTCCGCTGACCGCGTCAATGCCGTGGAACTGCCAGAACCGATGGTCGACGCCGTATACGCGAACCTGGCCGGCACGGCCGGCGCCGGACTGTACGGTCACGAAGCCTTGGATCACCACCAGGGGGCAGATCCCGTCGAAGAGCGCACGGAAGTTGGGATGTGCTCGAAGGTCCTCGGCAAGCTGTTCACGAACGAAACCAGCCGATACAACCACCTGATCCGTTCTGCCGAGCCTTTGGAGGACCAGATCGCGCAAACTGCCGCGCACGGAATCGCCCACGAGCAGCGCGCCCGCCAGCACAGCGACAGACGTCGCCACGCCGAGCACGACCGCAGCGTTCGTGCGCCAGTAATATTTCAAGCTCTTGAGGATGAGATGGCTGGGCTTCAGGGGCTTGCGGGACGTTCGATTCCCCTCCTGTGCCTGAAGGGGAATCCGTTTTTCAATTTCTTGACTCACGATTCAATCCGATTCAATTGTCCGTCCGCAAGCTCGAAACGAATGGGAAACTGGGACGCGAGCCGGGCGCTGTGCGTCACGACGATCAGGATGTTCTTTTGGCGGCGATGGAGATCGAGCAGCAGCGAGGCGACCGCGCCGGCCGACACCGGATCGAGATTCCCCGTAGGCTCGTCGCAGAGCACGAGGTGCGGGCGCCGAATCAGCGCTCGCGCAATCGCCACCCGCTGTTTTTCCCCTCCCGACAGTTCACCCGGCCGGTGCTCGATGCGATCACTCAGACCCACCTGCTCGAGGAGCGACAGCGCGTGGCCGGTGAAATCGGCTCGCTGACCCGTGTCACCGGCGCGCGCGACCAGAGTCGGCACGAGGACGTTCTCGAACACCGAGCACTGCGGCAACAGGCAATGATCCTGAAAGACGAAACCGATCTGGGTGTTGCGGAAGCCGGCAAGCTCCGATGAAGCCAGCTCATAGAGGTTGCGCCCGCCGAGGCTGACACTGCCCGCCGAGGGCGGCTCCAGCCCGCCGAGTATATAAAGGAGCGAACTCTTGCCAATGCCCGAGGGCCCAAGGATGGCGACGGCGTCACCGGGAGCCAGCGAGAGGGTGACCTTCGACAAAACCGTGAGCAGCCCCCGAGGCGTCGAGTAGTGTTTGCTAATTTTTGAAACTTCCAGCAACTTCGTAAGACCTTAGCACTTCGTCGTATACGTCGAGCAAGCGCGCAGCCGAATGCGCGACGGTGTAGTGCGCACGCACGCCCTGAAATGCGCGCTGCCCGAGAATCCCAGCCGTCCCGCGATCCTGCCAGAGCGTGTAGAGACCTTCGGCCAGACTGTCAGGCTCATCCGGTTCCACCAGCAAACCGCCGCCAGTCTTCTCGATAATTTCGATGAATCCGCCTCGGCGAGGCTGCACAACCGGGACGCCGCTCGCCATAGCCTCGAGCAAGAACATTCCCTTGGGCTCGTCGCAGATCGCCGGCACCGATAGCACATCGAGGCTTCGCAGAAACGCAAGCTTGCCTTCGCGGTCGAGCTCCCCTCGATACGAAAACTCGCCGGCGAGTCCCGCTTGGTCAAGCGTGCGACGCACGTCATCCATGTAAGTTTGATGGCCTGGCGCCATATATCCCGCCGCGTCCAGCCGCATGCGAGCCGGGCCGCTGCGCCGGCGAAATCGCACGTATGCGTCGGCCAGCACACGCAGCCCTTTCTCGGGCGCGACGCGCGCGAAGTAGCCGACACGAAATTCGCCGTCCCCGGCGGTCGCGGTCTGCCGGCGCTCGTAACCCGCCATGTTAATCCCGAGCGGCACGACCGCGATCTTGCCACGGGGAATCTCGAGGAAACCCGACATGAACCTCGCGCAGTACTCACCCACCGCGATGAAGCGATCCACATGCCGGACCTGCTGCCGGATCAGATCGATCGCTTGCTCCCGATACGGATCCGGCAGCCCTTGGATGAAAAGTTCTTCGCCCTGCAGCGTGCAGCAGACCGGCCGTTGCAACGCCCTCCGCAACGGCGCTGCCAGCGCAATGAGCAATGAGTTGGGCAGATTGATGATGTGGGGCAACGGTTCATCGCGCAGCCAGTCGAGCAGCTTCTCGAACTCCTTGCGGAGCACGCCCTGCTCGCCCCGAAGCATCGAGATCGTGAGGTCTCCAAGCAGCCGCGGGTCGCTCGACACCGACCCGCCAGCGAACGCTTGGATGACACGCGGGGAATCCCAGAGGCGGTCGAGAAACCGCGGGGTCTTCCGGAAAAGCGCGGCGTGCTGCTGGAGGTAGATGCTGATCCCGCCGAACAGGACGCGTCGGCAGCTCACGTTCGGCTCATCGGTGCGCGTAGGCGTGTAGACGGGCACGAGCGTGACGTCGTAGCCGCGCGAAATCAACTCCGCCGCCAGCGCGTTGTCGCGGATGCAACTGCCGCAGTACATCCCTGCGGCCCCGGCCGTGATGAAAAGAATTTTCATCATCTGGATTTCCCTTCTTGCCAAGGAGGGGTGGCGCAGCCCCTTCTGTTCTTCGCGGAGGGGAAATCAGGCAAGCAGCGGAGCGCTTTGAAATGCCCGCGCACGAAATAGAAATTCTACGATGTTGCCTTCGTGCGGCTGCAGCCAGTTCAGCTTCGTGGTCGGGACTGAGCCAAGATTCAGCCGGTCGATGTTCACCGCGCCGATCAACCGCTTGCGGAAGTCCTCCTGGCAGGTGATGGCGCTGCAGACCAGCGTCGGGCCGGCGGCGTCAATCATCCTGGACTCCGGACACTCCACAACAGTCACGAAGGGAAACATGTATTCCTTTTTAGCGATCGCCGCCTCCGGCGATTCGCAATGCACCACAGTGGGCAGCAGGTAGTCAGCCCTGCCCTGCTTTACAACGCGCCCACCGTCGCGGTGCCTGGCCGTCACGTCCGTGACGCCCGGTTCCTGGAGATCGGCGTCGATCGCCTGCGAGACCGCATCCGCGACCCCCGGCACGGTAAAAGCTGCCAGCCCGGCTTCAGGATCGTCGGGCGGCAGAGGACGCAGACCCGCAAGGCGGCGCGAAATAGCATCGGCGATCTCGCGGGTGTGTCGGCTCGCCCAGATTCCCGAGCAGTTGATGCAACTGCGTCCGCTGTTGCCAACAACGCTTTCAAGCATGATGTCGAGGTATTTCTCCCAGTGATCGACTTGATCGTCACCCAGCAGGATCTTTGAAAACCCCGGCCCGTGCGCCTGGACTCGCGGATCGCCGCGATAGCGATCGACCGTGGCCGTGCCGCCAAAGATGAGACTCCGGCCGCAACTGTCGAGCACCGCCGCGCCGACATCGCCTTCTCCCGGATAGACCGAAATCGCCTCACGCGGAATGCCCGCCTCGAAAAACGCCCCGGCCATGCGGTAAGGCGTCCAGGGCTCCTGCGGTCCCGGCTTGAGCACCAGGCCGACCTGCAGCGGGATGATCGGCAGCCACAGCGTATGCACGCCAGGCGAGTTCGACGGCAGCACCAGCCCGAGCACCGGACTCTGCGCCTGAAAGCTGATGGGAACGCCGCGCTCTTCGCCGAAGCCGCGCGTGAGAACGTCAAACTCCAGCCCGCGGGTCAGCGACGTCAGAACGTTCCGCATCTCGGCCAGCACGAAAGCGTTCTTTTTCATGTTCGCGCGGCACATGTGCTCGGGCAGGCCGGTGCTGGCCGACTGCGCGCGGACAAACTCGTCGGGGGTCTGCGTCCCGTCGCCCATGGGCACGGTGCCGTTCAGGTACACTTCCCCGGCGCGTCCGACTCTCTCGATCAGCTCGTCGATCGGAACCTCCGTAAGCACATCGCGAGCGCGCTGGGCCTTGCGCATGTCGCGCTGGATGATGCCGCCGTTGGCCCGGCTGACCCTTGCAATGGGCTCGCCGGTGGCGAAGTGGACGACCTCATCCACATCGAGGCTTTGGTAGGGCTTTCCCCAGCGGAGCACGGGGAGATGCATCATCTCAGTACACTCCAACTGTGGTCGTCGCAGCGAAGCCCCGATAGGGACGAACGCCGCTGACGCCATCCCAGCGATAGAGCTCGCAAGGCGGTTCGCGCTCGCCTTCATCGCGCTCGAGGTATCCGGGCATGAAGAATTCCTTGGTGAGGGTGGTGATCTGGACGCGGCCCGTCTCGCCATAGTTCACGACACAGTCGGGATTGTCGAAATCCACGACCTCGATGACCGCGCGAGGTTGCGGCGCGTAGTAGGCAATCTTGTAATTATTGTGCGGACCGCTTGGCGCGCTCGCGGCCAGACCCATCAGCGTGTTGCCGTAGGTCGGCGTCATATACGCGCCGTCGAGCAACTCTTCCTGGGCAAAACGGTTCCACTGCGGCGTGAACTCGGTGCCACCTGCAAAGATGCCGGTGATGCCTGCCTGGCGGATCGTGGTGCCCATCGACTCCAAACGCATGGCCAGCGCTTCGAGCAGCTTCGGCGTCGCCCACAGGCAGCGGATATCGTGGTTCGCCTGGAGGATCGTGACCCCCTGATCGATGACGTGATCCTTGTAAGCCTGCAGATGCTCGTTCCACCCTTTCTGGATTAACTTAATGACCCAGCGCGGATCGAAATCGACGAAGAAGCAGATGCCGCCCCGACGTTGGGCCAGATGTTCAACCCCCAGCCGCAGCCGCCGCGGACCGGACGGGCCGAGCATCAACCAGTTGGAGCCTTTCGGGAAGTATTCGTCCGGCAAGGTTTCGCTGAACAGCTCGTAGTCGATTCGAAAGTCATCGCAGTTGATGCGCGTCTTCGGGATGCCGGTCGTCCCGCCGGTCTCGAAGACGAACACCGGCTTGCCCGCGAGACCTCGCGGCACCCACCGCTCCACCGGCCCGCCGCGCAGCCACTCATCCTCGAACGGGCCCAGCCGCTTGAGGTCGCCGAAGCCTGTAATCTCGCGGCGCGGGTCCCAACTGAGCTTTTTCGCGTAGTCGATCCAGAACGGACAGCCACTCGCGGGGTCGAAGTGCCAGGCGACAACCTCGCGGACCCAGGCATCCAGAGCTTCACCGGCGGCGTGCATTCGGGCCCGCATTTCTGCCGAGGGATTCGAATGAGCGCTTTGCATATTTTTTTAGTATAACGGATTCTCCCGCCTTAGAAAGAGGGGAATCCGTTGCTCCCTAATGTCGGCGTACAATACAATAGCGTGGCATCGTGACCGAAGTGAAAACCAGGACGGCTCCGTTACGCCTTACGCGGCTGCAATGGGTGATCTGCGCCATCGCGGCCATCGGGTTCTCCTTTGACATTTACGAGATTTTGATGCTGCCGCTGATCGTGCGGCCAGCGCTGCTGGAGCTCATCGGCGCGGTGCCCGGCTCGCCCGAGTTCCAGATGTGGGTCGGCCGGCTTTTTTACATCCCTGCGTTTGCGGGCGGCATCTTCGGCTTGCTGGGCGGCTATCTGACGGACCTGTTCGGGCGGCGCCGCGTGCTGACCTACAGCATTGTGCTTTATGCGCTGGCGGCGTTTGCGTCCGGCTTTTCGACCTCGATCGAGATGCTGCTGGTGCTGCGGTGTCTCGTCTTCATTGGCGTCTGCGTCGAGTTCGTCGCCGCCGTCGCGTGGCTCGCCGAACTGTTCCCGCAGCCGGCGCAGCGGGAGCGGGTGCTCAGCTATACGCAGGCGTTTTCGTCGCTCGGCGGGCTGCTGGTGGCCACGGCGAACGGGCTGTTCGTTGCCTACGCGGCGAGCCTGCCGGCGATCGGCGGCTTCGGCCTGGAAGAAAGCATCTCCGATCCCCACGCGGCGTGGCGTTATACGCTCATGTCCGGCATCATTCCCGCGATTCCACTGATCCTCGTCCGCCCTTTCCTGCCCGAATCACCGGTATGGCTGAAGAAGCGGGCAGCCGGGACGTTGAAGCGTCCCAGCATCGCAGCGCTCTTCGCACCGGACCTGCGGCGCACGACCATCGTCACCACCCTCATGTTTGCGATGTCCTACGGTGCGGCGTTCGGCGCAATCCAGCAGCTTCCGCAAATTATTCCCGGACTGCCTGAAGTGCAAGCGATGATACAAAGCGCGCCCCCGTCGGAGGCCGGACGGATCACGCAGGGGGTCGTGGTGGGCGTGACGAAGACACAGGAGATCGGCGGCCTCATGGGACGCCTGCTCCTCGCCCTGCTCATAGTCCGCATCGCCAGCCGCCGCTTGCTGATCCGGCTCTTCCAAATCCCCGGGCTCATCGTGATGCCGATCGTGTTTGCCGGGCTAGCCACGACGAGCCTCACTTGGCTGTATCCCGGAATATTCCTTGCGGCGCTGCTCACAATAGGGCAGCTCAGCTTCTGGGGAAACTACCTGCCGCGCGTGTATCCCGTCCACTTGCGCGGCACGGGGGAGAGCTTCGCGGCGAACATCGGCGGACGTCTGATCGGCACGTGTTTCGCCTGGATCACGGCCACGCTGTCCATTACGAGCGACCCCGCTGCCGCGCCCGGTAAAATTGCGCTCGTCGCGGCCGCGGTCGGCTTTTCGGTATACCTGGTGGGCTTCATCGCGTCGTTCTGGTTGCCGGAACCGAAACGCGAAGAGTTGCCGGAATAGCGCTCCGATGTTCCGCAAGGAGCGCTTCTGGAGAGACGCAAGAATTGCAGCAGCAGTCGTTCTGCCAGCAGGCGCCGGCATCCCGCTGCGCTTTGCCGGAGTGTTACTCGCGCTGGCGGGAGGGTTCTGACCCCTTATTTCCCCTCACCTTATTCCCCCCTCAGAAGATCAGCCGCACGCCAAACTGGCATCGCCTGGGGCTTCCGGCCGACACGACCTGCCCGAACGTCGGTGAGCCGACAAACGCGTCCGGCAGATGAAAGTTCGCGCGGTTGAACAGGTTAAAAGCCTCGGCGCGAAGCTGAAGACGCGCTTCGCCACTTCCGATCCGCAGATGCTTCAGGATTGCCAGGTTCACGTTCTGCAAGCCTGGCCCATCCAGCAGGTTCCGGGGCGCATCGCCGAAACTCCCGAATGCGGGCACCGCAAAGGCTTCCGTATTAAACCACCGTTCGGGCGACGGATCGTCGAGCGACGGATCGCTCACGACATTGGGCCGGTCGTTGGCGCCAAACCCGAGCGTGGAGCGGCCCGTGTTGCTGTTATCGAGCTCGGGCAAGAGCGCCACCGTGAAAGGCTGGCCGCTCTGGAGCGTGACGATCCCTTGCAGCTCCGTGTCTCGCAGGATCGACCCGAGCGGCAGCTCCCACGCGAAGCTCAGCGAGAAGCGGTGCCGCAGGTCGAAACTCGACCGTCCGTACTCCGCCCCGGGGTTCTGACTGTCTTGGGGAAAATTCGGATCCCCTGCGCTCGCGAAAAAACCGGAGGCATCGTCGGTCGACTTGCCCAGCGTGTAGGCAGCCAGCAGCGACAACCCGCGGTCGAGCCGCTGCTGCAACTTGATCTGGAGAGAGTTGTACCTGGACGAGCTGCGCGATTCAATGAACGTGATGTCGTCGAAGAGCGGGTCCGGCCGTGGGTTGGGGAAGATCGGGCTCGGACGCGGCTGGTTGAGGTCGCGGGCGGCGATCAGATCGTGGCCGCGCGAGCCGACATAGGCAACTTCGATCGCGCGCCTTCCGCCCAGTTGCCGCTGCACGCTCACGCTCCAGTGCTCGAGCCATCCGGTCTCGAGGTCTCGCTGATATCCCGTCGCAGACACCGGGAGCGCAATCGGGTATGACTGTGGAAACGGATCCTGGAGCGTCACGGGCGGAATGCCGGGAAATGGGACAAAGAGACGGAAGTCGAAGTACGGCGCATTGAAGTAAAGGCCTTCGCCCGTTGCCAGCGCGCCCTGGTTGTAATAGAGGCCGTACCCGCCGCGCAAAACCAGCTGTCCCGCCTGGCTGGGCGTCCACGCGAAACCGATGCGCGGCGCCCAGTTGTTGCGATCCGGCTCGTAACCGCCGCGCGGCATGCCGGCCGTTCCGACGCGCACCAACTGCCGGGTCAAAGAGTCGTACAGGTTGGCGCGATCGTCTTCGTCGACGGCGGGCGCGATGTATTCGTATCGCAAGCCAGCAGTCAGGGTGAGGTTTGATCGCAGCCGCCAGTTGTCCTGCACGAAGGCGCTCCAGGCCGGCGCGCGCAGGCGCTGCGGATTGTCCAGGACGGCCCCGCCGGTGACGAGCGGGAAGCCAAGCAAGAGATCGGCCAGTGCGTTACCGGTCAGGTAGCGGTCGGAAAAGTTGAGGAATCCGCGCGACAGCACGTCGCGGAACGCGATCTGCCGGATCAAGCGGAGATCGGCTCCCGCCTTGACCATGTGCGCCCCGCGCGCCCAGGTTAGCGTGTCGGCCATCTGCAGCGTGTCGATGGCGCTCTCCTGCGGCGTGGTGAACTCGTCGCCGAGCGGCGTGAATCCTGTTACCGCGATCTGGCTCAAGCCGAAATCCCGCGGGTTCGAGGAGATTTCCGGCAATCCAACTTCCTGGTT
>JADFGZ010000345.1 GCA_022567475.1 Acidobacteriota bacterium
AAACATTTACAACTGCGAAAACCCCCCATCGGCGACTAACTCAGCACCGGCCACGTAGGAGGAAGCCGGCGAAGCGAGGAAGAGCGCAGCTTGAGCCATCTCCTCTGCGGTGCCGAAACGCTTCATCGGATTCTGTTCGACAAAAGTTTGCGCCACCTCTTCGAGTTGCTCCTTCGGCATCCCGAGACGGTCGAAGATCGGGGTCAGAATCGGGCCCGGGCTTAAGGCGTTGACACGGACGCCACGGGGAAGCAGATCCGCGCTAAAGGACCGGGCCAGCGACCGCACCGCGGCCTTTGTGGCGGCATAGATCGATAATGATTGTCTTCCCAGAGTGTTGGCCGCCGAGGTGACCAGCAGGATGGATGCGCCGGGGTTGAGGTGTGCAACTGCCTTCTGGACTGTGAAGAAAGCGCCCTTAAAGTTGATGTCGGAGATCTGGTCGAACTGGGTTTCCGTCGTGTTGTCGATCGGTGTAAACGTGGCGATGCCAGCGTTGGCTACGAGAATGTCAATCTTACCCAGGCGTTCTGTAGTTTCTCGGTACAGGCGGTCGAGATCGGCCAGGCGGGTTACATCCCCCTGTATAACAACGGTACCGCTGCCGAGTTCCTCTGAAGCCAGTTTTAGGGGTTTTTCGTCTCGCCCGAAGATAGCAATGCGCGCGCCCTCGGCGCGAAACTGCTTGGCAATAGCGAGTCCGATTCCGCTGTTCCCACCGGTTATCACCGCTACCTTGTTTGCTAATTTTTCCATACTCCCTCCTTTTTGGTTTGTTTGGATCGGTAAGTCCGTGGTGCCAGGCTTGGCTTCCAAAAGATCAAGCCGGAACCGCCACATGTTGAATCCGCTTGAACACTTGACGGTCAACCAATTCGCCCGTTTCGGCGTAATGCTTCAGCCCGGCAAGCACGCCAGGAACCGCCTTGCGGAACTGCGGCCGAACCATCAACACGTCCATCAGGCTGCCCAGGGGACCGAACTTCAAGGCATAGTCGACGGTGAGGGTTACGATGGTCCCTTGTCCATCTTGTCTTAACGCCACACGGCCGTGGGCAGTCTGGAAGGGCGGGGCTTTTTCCTTCGGAAAGATTGCCAGAGTTATCTCTTCCCCTTCCCGCCACTCCGTAACGCTTTCCTCTATTTTGCCCATGGGGATCAGCTCGCAGACCCGGCTGGCTCCCAGACCTTCCTTAGTTTCCGAGGTGTAATAGGATTTCTTCACACCGGGATGAAAGTTCTGTATCCCCCCGAGGTCGGCCAGGATGGCCCAGACCTTCTCCTTCGGGGCCTTGATCCGAATTTCACTGCTCAGGTGTGTCATGCTTCGTCTCCTTCTGTAATCTTAGGATTGAGTTTTTATAACTGAACACTCGTTTAGATAAAAGCCATAAAAAAAGGATTCAGATTTTTTTGAGACCCGCAAAAATAATCCGGACGATTCCCTCCAACACCCTGCGGTCCGGTCGGGCTTTCGTCAGGACGCCCAAACCCTGGGCGTTGTTGGTGAGGAACCGCGCATAGTCGCGCAGGTTCTGGGACTCTCCGATCTCGCCCTTCTCGCGGGCGCGAAGCAAAGCTTTATAGAAAGCCTCCTCTATCCGCTTGAGGCTGGCTCGGACAATCGCGGCGGCATCTTTGTCGTGCGCGGCCAACTCCACGGCCGAATTCGTCATCAGGCACCCCTGGCAGCCCTTCTGGGCCAGGGCCCAATCGACTGACGCCTGGAAGAACCGCCGGATCGCCCGAAGACCCTCTTGTGAATGCTCCAGGGTGCGGAGATTCTCAGACACCATCTTCTGTTGATAGCGGTTCAAGGCGGCCAGGAACAGCCGGTGCTTGTCTCCAAAGGTGTCATACATGCTGAATCGATTGATGCCCATCTGATCGACCAGATCCTGGACAGAGGTCGCCTCATACCCTTTTCGCCAGAACACATGCATGGCCTTCTCCAGGGCCTTGTCCGGGTCAAATTCCTTGGGTCGCGGCATTGACTCCTCTTGCTTCTAAAAAGATCGGTCCACAGCGGGCTTGGGGCGCCGCATTTTTAGGCTTTACGCCTTTCCTGCCAGCCTCCCAAGCTATGTGTCCGCGCACTTTATATATCAGAACACTTGTTTAGATATAAGTCAAGAGAAAAAGATCCGGGATTATCAGAGGGCGGCAAAAAAAGGCGTCAGGCCTTTTTGCCTTCTAGGTTGGTTCTTCTTTCAGAGCCCGGGGATGGAAAACAACCTGAGCCAGACAAGCCTGCGAGGCTCAATCGACGGCACGGGGGGCGTAGTAGCCCTTGCGCACCCGAATTTCGTATTTGATCTCTTTGCCTTTTTCGTCCACCACTTTCAAGCGCTGGCCGTCCGGCGCCACCAACTCCACTTTAATTTTGCGGAATTTGCCGTCGCGCTTCTTATTGGTTGGGGTATAGCTGAGGTTGTATTCGTTCCGCAGCGAAGCGGCGATGTCGTTGTAAATCTCCGGAAACTGGCCTTCAAAGCGCGGGAAATAGGACTTGCCGCCGGAGAGGCGGGCGAAGCTGCGCAGCGCATTATCGGCTTGCAGGAAGCCGATATTCGTCGAGGAACCCATATATCCCCGCGCATCGTACATCATCCGCAGGGCCTGGCCCGTGCCGATGGCGTAGATGGGCGTATCGGAGCTTTCCACCAGCTTGAGCGTTTTGTCGTAGCGCATTTTGCTGAAGGTGTCGACGCCGCTCGAGATCAGCAGGATGGCTTTTTTTCCGTCAATGTCATCCATCCGCGTGATGGTGTCCGACAAGGCGTCGAACAGATTGGTTTCGCTGAACCCCGGAATCCGCATCCGGTTCAGCGCCTGGAAGGCCCCCGCTTTGTTCTGCGTGAAGTCCTGTAAAATCTCGGGCCGCATGTCGTAGGCGATCACGGCTACCCAGTCCTCCTCCCGCAGGGAGTTGACGAAGCCATAGGCCGCCTGCATCGTCTGCCACAGAAACTGCCAGTAGAGGTCGCTGAATTCGATCACCATGGCCACGGTCATGGGCGCCTCGGCGGCCTCCATGCGCTCTACTTTTTGCTCCACTCCGTCTTCCAGGACCCGAAAATGCCCCTTCTGCAAGTTGGGAATGAAGAGGCCTTTCTTGTTCTGCACCACCACGCTCAGGTTCACCAGTTGCACGTCCGAGCGAAGGAAGAAACCGTCTGCGGGGTCGGCGCCCCTCTCCTTTTCCAGAGGCTCCCGGGGGGGCCTGGTGGGGCGCTTGCGGGGAACCACCACGGTTTCGCCTACGCTTCTGCGCGGCCCTCCCTGGCGGATGGGAGATATTTCTCGTGGCTCGGCCTGTTCCGGTTCTTCGGAATATTGTCCCGCAGCATGGGGCGGGAAGGTTGTGTGCAGCGCCCAGAAGCAAAGCAGGAGAGCGGGCAAAAAAGCGGAACGCAAGGTTCGTTTTCGCATACGGCTCCTTTACGCAAAGGGGGCTGGCTGAACGCCCCCAGACCCTGGGATATGCACGCCACGAAGGAAGTGGAAACCTCAACGACAAACGATGAATACTACGACAGTATCCGTGGGTGCCCCTGGCTCATATTACTATAGATGCGGATTGTTGTCATTCGGTGACTGTATAATTCAGGCAGGCGAAAACCACCGCGTTTCAGACGCATCCATAAGGCGAGGAGCCCCTTTCGGGGACTGCCGGCATATGCGCAGAACAAAGATCGTTTGCACGCTGGGCCCGGCCACCCACAGCCGCGACGCCATCAAAGAGTTAATTCGGGCCGGAATGGACGTGGCTCGCCTGAACTTCTCCCATGGCACCCAGGCCGAGCACGGCGAAGTCATTGCCCTCATCCGCCAGAGCGCAGCCCGCCTGGGTCAACCCGTGGCCGTTCTCCAGGACCTGGCTGGCCCCAAGGTCAGAATCGGGCGCATTGAGGCCGGCTCCGTCATTCTCCAAGCCGGGGCACTGTTCACCTTCACCAGTCGACAGGTCCCTGGCGACCAACACCTGGTTTCCGTCACGTACCCAGACCTACCAAAATCGCTGCAGCCGGGAGACACTCTCCTGCTCAGCGACGGAACTCTGGACCTGGAGGTGCTGGAGACCACCGATACGGACGTCAAGTGTCTGGTGCGAATAGGTGGCCCTCTAAGCTCCCGCAAGGGAATCAATCTGCCCACACGCTCCATCGATTTAGCGAGCCTGACTGATAAGGATCGCGACGACCTGGCCTTCGGCATCCAGCAAGGGGTGGACTACGTGGCCCTCTCCTTTGTTAGAAACGCGTCGGACATGCTGGAGGCCAGGCGGTTCATACAGGAACGCAGCAGCGATATACCACTCATCGCCAAGATTGAGAAACACGAAGCGTTGAACAACATGGATGAGAT
>JADFGZ010000346.1 GCA_022567475.1 Acidobacteriota bacterium
AGATTACGGGGAAGGACTTTAGGCTTGGTACGCTGGCTGCGAATCGGTGCGGGAATGGGTTTTCTGGTCCTCGGGCTCCTGGGTTGGTTGCTGCCGATTATTCCCGGCTGGGCGTTCATCATCCCCGGCCTGATGCTGTTGAGCCGGGAGTTTCACTGGGCCAAGAGAACCTTGCAGTGGCTCAAACGCCGCTTCCCGCAAAAAACCGCACGGGATTAACGGTCCGGCGCCGGAACACATCTCTCTTTCTCAGCAGTCAAGGTCAGGCATCCGGCTTTTTGCCGCGAGCGGGGCCGGGCGAGCAAGTAAACCATCAATCGTGAAATCGAGCAGCGGGTCTGGCATCCGGTGGTATCCGGTTCCAGAGCAGGGAGCGAATCCACTCCCGGCGCTCCGTTGCCCGGTGAGGAAGGAACCCATGCAGCAGACCACAACCCAGCATGAAACGTTTTTGTATGAAGAGATCGGTCCCGTTGCCCGCATTACACTCAACCGTCCCGACACGCTGAATGCGCTGACCTTTGAGGTGTACGCGGAGTTGCGGGACACGTTTCGCGACCTCAACCACCGGGAAAACGTCCGGGCGGTCGTCATCACCGGCCAGGGGCGCGGCTTTTGTTCCGGCGGCGACGTGGAGGCCATCATCGGCCAGCTCCTGAAGCGCCGGGGAGAGGGAATGACGGAGTTCGCCCGCATGACGGGCGAGCTTACCCGCAACATCTGCGAGCTGCGCAAGCCCGTGGTGGCGGCCTTGAACGGCGTCACGGCGGGCGCGGGGGCGGCCATCGCTCTGGCCAGCGATTTCCGCATCGCCGCGGAGAACGTCAAGATCGCTTTCCTGTTCACCAAGGTCGGGCTGACCGGCGCCGACATGGGCGTCGCCTACCTGTTGCCGCGCATCGTGGGAACCGCGCGCGCCATGGAGTTGCTCTATCTGGGAGAGCCCATCCGGGCGGAGCGCGCCGAGCAGATCGGCCTGGTCACCCGTGTCGTCAAGGCGGAGGAGCTGGAACGGGAGTCCATGGCTCTGGCGCAGAAGCTGGCAGCAGGACCGACGTTTTCCATAGGCATGACCAAGGTGCAGATCTACAACGAGTGGACGATGGCCCTGCCAGCGGCTATCGAAGCCGAGGCGCAGGCCCAGGCGCTGTGCATGCTCACCGATAATTTCGACGAAGGCTACAAGGCATTCAAGGAAAGACGAGCGCCGCAGTTCCACGGAAAATAGAATGTCGTAGAATGGACTCTACCTTGGGAAGATTTATCCCGGTAAGACAAAGGCAAGGTCCAAGGAGGAATAGGTGCGGCTCGCGGGAAAAACCGCTATCGTCACCGGCGGAGGGAGAGGAATCGGCGAGGCCATTGCCTTGGCGCTGGCGGCGGAGGGCTGTGCCGTTGCCGTCGCCGGGCGGAGCGAGGCTCATCTGGAAAAAGTCGCCGGAAAAATCCGGGAGGCCGGACGAGAGTCGATGGCCGTTCGCTGCGACGTCACCGATCCCCATTCGGTGAAGGAACTTTTTGGCAAGGCAAAACAGAAGTGGGAGAAGCTGGACATCCTGGTCAACAACGCCGGGCAGAGCCACAGCGATCTGCTCGCCCGCGTGAGCTTCGAGACCTGGAATCAGATGCTCGCCATCAACCTGACCGGCACCTTCCTGTGCTGCCAGGCGGCGCTGCAATGGATGCTGCCGCAGAAATCCGGAAGGATCATCAACATCGCATCGACCGCCGCCAAGATGGGGTTCCGCTACGCCGGAGCGTATGCGGCGGCCAAACACGGCGTGCTGGGCTTGACGCGCTCCATGGCCCTGGAGACGGCGACTTCCGGTATCACGGTCAACGCCGTCTGTCCCGGGTGGGTGAGTACGGATATGGCCGAGAAGGCCGTTACGACCATCAGCGGCAAGACCAAGGTCAGCGAGGAAAAGGCGCGGGAAATTCTTGCCAACGACAGTCCTCAGAAACGCATCCTCGATCCGGAGGAGATCGCCTCTACCGTGGTGTGGCTGGCCTGCGAGCAGGCGCGGGGGATTACCGGTCAGGCCATCGATGTCTCCGGCGGGCAGGTGATGTCGTAATCAGAGCCGCGCGCGCCTGTCCCGAGCAAAGCCCACGGCGAAAACACACCCTTCTCCGTGGCTACCCGGACCGAACTAAATTATAATGAATGGATGCCAACGGTGCTGCGGGTAGGGCCGTACCGCTTTTTCTTTTTTGCCGCCGACCGCGACGAGCCTCACCATGTACACGTTGAGCGGGAGGATAAGATCGCAAAATTCTGGCTTGATCCGGTCCGATTGCAAACGAGCGGGGGATTTTCCCGCGCAGAAATCGGACGGATTCGAAATCTCGTCGAAGAACACCGAGAGAGCCTGATGGAGGCTTGGAATGAGTACTTCCACGGTTGAGATGGAAGTCGCCTTTGCTGAAAATGTGTCGGTTACGGCGGACACGTTGTCGGTTGAGTTGAGCGATGGCCGGACCCTCGCGGTTCCCCTCGCCTGGTATCCCAGACTGCTGCACGCCTCTGCCGAGGAGCGCAAACACTGGAGGCTGATTGCCAGGGGACGCGGAATCCATTGGAAAGACCTGGACGAGGATATCAGCGTCTCAGGATTGCTGGCAGGCAGGCCTTCCGGGGAAAGTCAGGCGTCCTTCAAGAAGTGGTTGGCAACTCGATCCTCCCGTCCCGCCAAGCGCCCCTCCCGCCGACGCTGATTTGCGGCCCAATGGGTCTGTCCAATCTGCCGTGGGTCCGTAAATTGGGAAAAACCCACGGCTCGGTCAATTTCTTCCTCACTCGCGCCAGCCATCATAAGTTCTTTCTGCTGCGAGCCTGACCGCCTCTTCAGTTATCCCAAGGGAGCTACGAATCTTCGACGTGGCCTCATGAAGCTCACGATCCGCTCTACTGAACTGCTCCTGCATTGCCTTCAATTCCTCTGCCATCGAACTCCGGCCTTCGCTGGTAAACCCATCCCTGCCTGCTCACGGAAATATCGATGGACAAGGCGGTTTCGAGCATTCAGACTTGCGCGCAAATCGGAGATGAGACTCGCCGGGATCTGAATTCCGGAACCACCCAGAGAACTTACCAATTTCCCTAGAGTTTGCTGGAAAGCTTCATCCCATGCACGGTCAACGTGAGTTTGGTATTCAGCGATCTCGCTCTCTGTGGACGGCCAGTTAGTGCGTAACAGCCGTATGCATTCCGCCAGTCCAAGAGAATTTATGACTTCGTGTTCGAGACACTGAGCCAAGTACAACGCTAGTCCAGCATGCGCGTAGACCTCGCGCGTCTCGATGTCCCTCTCGTCTTGTGAGTGAGAAATCCAACTGTCCGCACCCACGCGCTTGTTCGCGTTCTCCATGCGCCATCCTTCTGAGACTGGTTGCAAGCTAACTGCCTCATTCACGGTCTTTACTGGCATCAATTCGTTTGCACGATCATCGATCACCTTGACCACAATTGGCGTGCTCAGCGGGTAGATTCTCTCTTGTATTGCGAGTCCCTCTGTCCTCGCCTGCATCAGACGCAACCGCCACTGCGCGGACGGAAGCGCGTCGGCGACAACGCTATGTCAGGCGGCAGTCACCTCCACAAACTCACCCTCCGAGCTAGGCGAAGGCACGGGGATGCTGTCCTGCCGGAGGCTCTCGATGTGAAGGTCAATCGCCTCGCGGATGAGTTCGAGCACTTCCTCCCTCGTTTCGCCCGCAGCGATGCAACCGGGCAGGTCCGGCACATGGGCGCCCCAACTCGTCTTTCCCCGCTCGATTACCACCAAATAACGCATCGCAACCTCCCCTCATTTTTTCAGACCGGCCTGTTTGAGGACGGCATTGAGAGTGCCTGGCGGGACATCAACGCTTTCTACTACACGCCAGCGCAGATTGGACAGATGTTGTACATATCTGGATTCAGTGTCGATGTTGTTCGAGGGGTTGGTGCACTAACTCCGATCAGTCTGTTGAACAATTATAGGTTGGGGATCATCAAGCCGTGGATGACTCGGACGACCAGCCTCGTGTTAATCTACAGTTAATCATCCATGTAGCAGAGTAAGCAACGACTGCCGATTTGATATGTTTAATTCTGCTAACAGTCCAAATTTTTAGGGCTTCATCTGCAGCTGAAGATCAAAAGCCAATAACGCTCGAGAAGACAGTCGACATCCCGCTCAAACCCAAAGCCCCTACGCCACCTCCCGAAGACGGCCCTGGGCCAAATGCTAGTGATAAATCCGCAACAGGCAAGCGAAAGCGTGAATCATATGAAGCAGATCTCGAGAACGGCGATGTTAGTGCTAAGCGTGTTCACTCTGCTGCTGTCAATGGAGATGGCAATACGGAGCCTATCGTGCTGGA
>JADFGZ010000347.1 GCA_022567475.1 Acidobacteriota bacterium
GATTTTCGAGCATGTCTCCTTCCCTGCTCACTCTCCGGCGCAGAAGCAGGTCCGGGTTGAAGTGTTCGATTTTGATCGTTGGCCGCGCCACTGGACGGAGGATGGCACGGTGCACCAGTTGTTGGAGAGCTTTATGATCTGCGGCTGTGCCGCCGGCCAGCGGCGTGAAACTGCGGCGAAGGAGCGACAACAGAGCAGGGGCAGCAACGGGCACGGTTGGCAGCCTGGGCGAGCAAAGAAGCGAGCGGAGGTTGGCAGTGAGTAGAGTAACAGAACAGTTGCCGGTGAACATCGACGCCGAGAGGTCTGTGCTAGGCGCTGTAGTGAATGACCCGTCCGGGAGTTCCTACAACCAAGCGGCCACTCTTCTTACGCCGGATGATTTTTCACTCGACAGCAACCGTAGAATCTTCCGTCGTATGATCGAAATGGTGGACCGAAACTGCCCAGTTGATCTCGTAACCCTGGCTGAGGAATTGAAACAGCACGGCGAGTTGGAAAATATCGGTGGACCCAGCTATATCGCAAGCCTCACTGACGACCAGCCCCGCCTGAGTAACATCGAACATTATTGCAGGATCGTGAAAGAAAAAGCCGACCGCCGGCGTGGGCTCCACGTCACCGACGCGATCAATCGAGACATCCAGGAAGGCTCAGAAGATCCCGAGAAGATCATGAGCCGAGGCGCGGACCGGTTGCTGGACCTTGCAATCGGAACCGGACAACAGGGGCCGGTCTCATTGGAAGAAATTTTCCGCACCGAATACAAGTCGCTCGATGGGGTCGCCGAGCGAGAGCGAATCAAGCCGGGGTTGTCCTCTGGCTTCCGTCAACTCGACGGCCTCACATCCGGCCTCCAGCCGTCCGACTTGATTCTGATCGCCGCCCGACCGAGCATGGGGAAAACTGCACTGGCGCTGGCCCTTGCGCGGCATGTCGGCCTCTTACTCCAACTGCCAGTCCTAGTTTTCTCGCTGGAAATGTCAAATCGTGCGTTGTTCACGCGGATGGTCTGCATGGAGGCTCGTCTGAACTCTCACCGGCTGCGCGGTGGAAATCTGAGCCGGGAAGAGTGGACTCGTTACACAACGGCAATTTCAAAACTGACGAACGCGCCCATCTTCATCGACGACTCGCCGGCCTTGACTTTGGCGGCACTCCGAGCACGCGCGCGTCGAGTTAAACAAGAGCATGGGTTGGCACTGCTCATCGTCGATTACCTCCAACTCATGTCCCCTCCGAAAGCTGAAAATCGGAACCAGGAAATTTCCGTACTCTCGCGCGGTTTGAAGATCGCAGCGAAGGAACCGGATGTTCCGCTGGTAGCTCTCTCTCAGCTTTCCCGCGAAGTGGAAAGACGCAGTGGCGATGGACACCGGCCGCAGTTGTCAGACCTGCGCGACAGCGGGTCGCTGGAACAAGATGCTGATGTCGTGGCTTTCTTATACCGAGGCGAATATTACCTGCGCATGGCAAATCAGCCGGTCCCGATGGACGTTGCGGGAATGGCGGAATTGGTGATTGCAAAGCAGAGAAATGGTCCCACGGGAAAAATTCACCTGGTTTTCAAAAGCGAGTGGGCTTCGTTCGGAGGGCTGGCAGTATGACCACGACTCACCCCAAAGCTCGACTGCCTTACGAAGTTCGGCTCGAAATTCTGCGCCTGATCGATGAAGGGCTGAAACCAGAGGAAGTTTCCCGGCGGTTGTACGTGCCGCTCGTGGGAGTCCACAAAGCGCTCGCCTGGAGGCGACATCGGGATGCGCACCAACATGCGAACCGAAATCTTCCTCAACCACAGCGCGGCAACGGCGCAGAAAAATTCCCGCGCTGCACCGTCCTGAAAACCGCCTGCGGGAAATGTGAGCAATGCCAGCAATTCATAAATGAAAATCTACATGCAGTTGAAACTTCCGAAAGCGGGTCGGCGAATATTTACCACGATAATTGCTGCCCGCAGCATGGAGCCGAAACCCAAATATCAGGAGGGAGCGATGCACAGATTCAGCACCAGACTCAACAATAATTCGGAAACCGGAGGGTACATTCCGTTTCAACCAAGAAGCCTGCAAGAGTTGGCCCAATCAACGCGGCGCGGACCGCGAGGTCTTGTCCGCGACCCTGCGGAAATTCCCATGCAGCAGCCCTCGGACCTAGATCGTGCGAGGCGGTTGCTGAGGCAAGAGCCGGTAGAAAGCCCGATTCTCCTGCCCGATCGAGGCCAAGGGGCCTACGAGTATCAGGGGCAGGTTCATGCGCCGTCACGAGCGCAAAACCTGATCCGGTCCAGCCTGACGGCGGCGGCGGCGCCGCACATGGGCATAGAGCGCGCCATGGCGCTGGCTGAGCGTGGAGCCACACGAGGCTACCGGGCGGCCCTGGCGCAGGCAGAGACGGCGCGAGGGGACCGCCAGCAGCGGATCAAGAATGCGATGGCGCTGGTTGACGTTGAAGGCAGGATGACACGGGAAGGCCGTGCAGCTAGGAGGCCCATTGCGGTCAGTGGCGGGTATCTTGACCCGATAACAGGAGAGTTCACCCGGACTGCGCTGGCGCCGCGTGAACCGCGACAACCTGGCACATGGGTTCCGGGAGAAGGTGGAGTTCCGGCGTATTTGGTGGCTCCGCCTGGAGGCGGACTGCCAGAAGTTCCGGAAGGATTCACCCCAGCACGTCGCCCTGAGATGACGCCATACCAAGAAGCAAGCCTCGACCTTGAGCGCCAACGCATCCAGTTACAGCGCGAAGCTCAGGAAGAGCGCCGGTCGAGGGCTGGAGGCGGGCTGACCGAGGCGCAAAAAGCGCAGCGGCTACGAAGCCTCCGCAGCATCGTGATGCAGATTCGCCGGGATCCCGGTATGGCCCGTCAAAACAGCCACCTCTCCGACGAGCAACTGATGGAGCAAGAATCGCAGTTAATTTATGGCATGAGCCTGGAAGAGTTGCGACCTGGTGAGGCAATCTTTGAAGAGGAGACGCCCAGACGAGAACTCACCCCCGGCGGACAGCCCACGACCGCTGAAGAATATTTGCAAATGATTCGGTAAAAACAAATGGCAACCACCACGAACATCAACTCGATTCTGCAAGACAAGCGTTTTCTCGGTCTCCCCGACGAGGAAAAGGCCAAGGTGTTGCGGACAGTAGATAGTCGCTACGCAAACTTGCCGGAAGCGGAGCAAACTCGCGTCATCCAGCAGCTTTCCCGGCCAAGCGCGGCAGCAACGCCGACACCGGAATCACCAAAGCCTGTCATTTCCACAAGCAAACTTTCCGGGAGAACGCCGTCGGCGGAGCGGAATAGAGAACGTGCACCCAGAGCAGTGGTGCCACAGCGACTACGAGGATTGCTGTCGAGCACGAGGACGGAAGCATCCCCCCAAGCTGAGATGTTCCCGGCGCCGTCCATGCCATTACGCCCTGCGCGGATAGATCAGAGGGTGGGGCCTGGGGGGCCACCATCCAGGCCGATGTTTGCCCCGCCACGGGATGATCCAAAGAGTCCATTGGGACGAATCAAGCAAATGGTCATGGGCGGGCCGGAAGGGGAAACCTTTTTGAGTGACATCACCAGCGGGCGAATCTTCCGGAAAGGCTTTTCCGGGCAAGTCGCAACGGATGTCAATCCCATCATCCGGCCAGAGGTGCTTATCGAAGAGCCAGGGTTTGCCAAGGGCGTTGCTCGTGGAATTGGTGATATAACCCGTCCCGACTCGCTGTTGATGCTTGGGGCTTTGGGTGGCCTGATAGGAGCTGTTGGAAAGCTAGGGGTCCCGTTCCTCACAAAACTGATCTCGGCCGGATTCAGTGCGGACATGATCCACGGGATGTACGAAAAGTCCCCCGAATTTCGAGAAGCGGCTGATCGGGGAGATGAAGATCGAGTTTGGGAATTGGCGGGAGAACTGGTGATTCCGGGCGCGATGGCTGCTGGGGCTGCTCTCCATGCTACAAGAGGTGGGACCAGGCTCAGAGAGCCAGCAAGAGACATCCCGATTCCAAGAGACACCCGCGCACCAGCCAGGGCAAGGGCGTTGGTGCCCGAACCGATCCAGAAGCCGAAGCCAGTAGTAGAAGAACCGATTCCGCCACAAACGCCGGTTAGCCCTGACCAGCAAGCCGGCGCGAGAACAACTCTTCAGACTCCAGCCGGAGAGCATCCAGCAAAGTATCGAGTCGTGGAAGCTGAAACCTTGCAGCCATCACACGACCCGTTCACGTTTGCCAAAAATCCGCGTTACCCGGAGGGAATCCAGGAGCGGCAGTACCACACGAGCAAAAACGCCCAGATGGACGTGATTCGCATGAGCAACCAGCCCCGCTGGGAACTCATCGTGAACACGGACCCCACCGCGTTGAACGG
>JADFGZ010000348.1 GCA_022567475.1 Acidobacteriota bacterium
TCTTTGGTAGCCACGGCGAATTGTTTTTTCGCCGTGGGCTTTTCATAGCCCGCAACGACCCACGACGAGGAAAGCTCTCGTCGTGGCTACCACTGCACGATATACACCAAGGAGAGAAATGCTATAAAAGAACCGCATGGAACAGGGGCGGTTTGATACATACCGCGAATGTGAGCCAGGGCTCAGACTGATTGGATATTCTCTGGTGGGTTATTCCCTGAGGTCACCGGCGCAGCAGGTCTTTAAACCAGTTCAGGACGCCGGACACCACCGTGTTTTCCGGCGGCTTCTTGGGCAAGTCGAGCGCAGGATTCCGCTCAAAGAAGTCGAAAGGCCGCAGCTCGAACTCCTGCCAACTGGTCGGCATGACGGGCCAGTCCTCAGCGCGCGCCACGTGGTGGAACCCCAAGGTATACCAAACCACAATGTCGGTGTTCTCGATGGGCCGATTGGCTTGGGTCCATTGGGGCAGGCCTTCCTCGCTCTTGTGATACAGGGGATAGGCTCCGGCGGCATGCCGCTCCTCCGCACGATAAGGCGTCACCCAAAGGTGGTACTGCGTAAAAGCGCCGCGGCGCTGCGGGAAATCTTCCGGAGCAAGCACGGGCAAGGCGTTGCCCAGGGGCTGGATCTGATAGCTGACGGGGTAGCCGAGGGGGCCCAGGACATTGGGGTTGATCACCCGCCACAGGGCGGGCTTTTCCAGGTTGATCTGCAACTTCCCGTCCTGCTCGACCCGGGCAATCTTCTGATCCGCCACCCAGACCCTTTTCCGCAGACCGCCTTCAGCCAACCGGATCGTCCGGAGTTCCTCGCGCAGAAGAGTGTTGTCGCGGCCCTCCACATCCAGATCCAGCCGGAAGCTGAAGTAGTGGTCGTGGTTCACACCGAGCGTGTGTTCCGCGACGAGTCGCCCATACCGGTTTGCCGGCTCCCCGTTGTCCTCCCTGGCCGTCCTGCTGGCAACCGCCTTGACCAGGATGATTCCGGTGGAGCCCACCGCCACCCGGATCGTTCCGTTCTGTTGCAAGACCCAATCAAACACGTAATCGTAGTTCCCCAGCCCGGCGATCATCCGGACAACAAGGTCTCTTCGCCTGCGGCCCTCGGTTTGATGCCGCCATGCCATGCCCCCGTCATAGCGTTCAAACAGACAGGCGGCACGGGGGACGATTCGGGGGATGCCCTCGATGTCCGCCACGGCCGCATCCAAGAAGGCAGCGTTATCCGGACAATCCAGCCCCGGCTCCAAGGACCCGGCAAATCCTCCGATGCGGGCCGCCACATCGAGCAGCAATCGCGAGTTCCATCCCACGCCGGGGTCCATATACGGCACGTAAATCTCCGAGAGCGAGCCCTGGTAAAGGATGGAGCGGAGTTGGCCGCCATCGTCGTACCGGACTTGGGAGAGGATGAGGCCAACGCGCGGATCAATTCGGAGGTGGAAGTTCCATTTTTGCCAGCTTACTTGGTGGCCCTCCAAGCGGAAGCTGGGACCGAGAGGCTGTTCGAGGAAGATCGGCGTGGGGACCTCTCGAAGATTGCCGGCTGATTTCTCGTCGTAATCCACCAGCCCGCTGGGAATCGGAACTACGCCCGCATCGATGACTTGGAGGACCTCCAGCTCGTTGGCATCGACGATGACAACCAACCCTTCGATGGGCCGGCCATACATGTTCGTAACGCCGCGTTGATCGAAACTGGCAACTTTGACCAAACGACGGCCCTCCGCTTCCGCATTTGTGGGGTAGGTCAATCCTAAAACGCAGCGCACAGTACTGAAATCCGTAATCCCCCGCTTGTGCATGGCCGCCTGCCAATCGGGATTTCGCTTTACGGTTTCTTGAATCGCACGCGCCTCCTCCAGGGAAATGGGCGGTTCCACGCCCTCGACTTCATGCCAGGCAGTCACCCCCTCATCCAAAAGATCCACGACCGCCTCAAAGGTTCGGGGGCCTTGTTTGATGACCACGAAAGCCTCTCGCCGAAAGCTCTCGCCGGGGTTCCAGTTGAGCACCTCAGACTTGGGTGGCTCGTGGAGGAGAACGCGCAGAAACTGACTTTCCGGATCGAGATAGCCCGAGGCCTTCATCACCTCAGAGACCGTCTGATACTCTTTCAGGGTGAGTGAGTCCAGAGGATGCTTCGGCGATGAAGCTTCCGGGCCGGTCTTTGCATCCGGAGCGCCGGGAGCGCAACGTACCAGCGCCAGCAGAGCGATCGTCAGCAACAGTATTTTGGGCATCCTTGCCTCCCTCCGTATTCACTCCATTAACTACAGGATGGAATCGGTGACGGGCCCCCAACCCCATCGGAACCAAAATTGTCCCGCACACCCAGGCTATCGCCGCCGTTATACCGGTTTTCCATCAGCCCTTGAGCCGGAGAATCCCGAAGCGTCCAAAGCTTAATTCCGCCGCGAAGAGCAGGTGTCCTAGATTTGCAACCCCATAACCGAGGCTCGTTAGAAATCCCGCTGGCGTTGTGAAGAACACCATGCCCTTTGCGGACAGCGCGCAAACGAGGGAAAGAAAACTCCAAATTGGAAAATGCTCATTTGCTAAACAGTAGGCGACAGGGCAGGGACAAGCAACCAAACGCCCACAGCCGAGTGGCCGCTAGACCTAAGGCGCGTTATGTAAACAGGATTAGATCCACGGCGCCTAGTCGTCATTCAGGAGGGGAATGCTTTTGGGATCAGGCGGCGGCGGCACCGACTTTAGAAAAGCGTAAATGTCCGCCAGCGCCGAGTCTGATATTTGCTTTTGGGTTCCGTATCGCGGCATCGAGCCCGCCGGCTGCCGAACGTACCTCGCAAAAGCCGGGAACGGTATGCGGTTTGTGTCTAGGCGCGGCCCCCTTTCGGTTCCTTGCCCCGAATAACCGTGGCACGCAGAGCAGACATAAGTTACGAAATTCCGTTTCCCCTTTTCGACATTTTCAGCGGAGGCAGTGTCCACTTTGGGAGTCGGTTGCTGAGCTTGCACTCTTGCCGCTGGGATGGCAAGAATCAGTAGCGTTGCTCCCATCGCCCAAAAAAAACGTCTTCCAGAAAAAGGATACACAAAAAAGTGGTTCACCTGGACCTCCCTAGTTCGGCTGCGTGATCGTATCCAGCAATGCCGGCTCGCCGCGCTCGACGACCGCGAGCGCGCGGCGGATGGCCGGCCCAAGTTCCCTGGGATTGTCAATCGGGCCTTCAGCGTACCAGCCCATGCTTTGCGCGAGTTTAGTGTAGTCAATGTTGGGATCGTCAATCGCGTTGCCGATGCGGCACCGGCTGATGTCACGATTGCGCTCGGCAGCCATGCGCGCAATGATCATCACTTCCCTGTTATACGCACGGTTGTTGTGCATGATGGTCAGCATGGGGATCCGGTGATGCGCAGCCGTCCACAAGGTTCCTGGTAGAAACATGAGGTCGCCGTCGTTCTGCAGGTTGATGGACAGTCGTCCGTGTTTCCGGTTCGCGAGCGCCGCACCCACTGAAGCCGGGTTGCTGTAGCCTACGCCGACCGACCCGGACTGTCCGATGTGGTGATAATACTTCTCGAAATCCCAAAGCTTCCACGCCCAGTCGTTCATGCCATCACTACGGGAAACCAGGGACCAATCCTTGGTTTTGATCTGTGCCCACAGCTCGGCCGCAATCCTGGCGGTGCTGATCGGGCTCTCGTCCCAGCCATGGGACGCAACCTGGCGGTCCCGCTCCCTTGCCCGTTGGCTGGCCTCAGCCAGCTTGACTCGGCGAGCCTCGAACGCCCTCCTTCGATCGCCGGTGATCAGCCGCTTGACTTCTTCGATCAGCGAAGGAAGCGTCGCCTCTGCATCGGCCGCAATCGCCAAATCCGCTTCCTGGTAGCGTCCGAAATGCCAGTAGTTACTCCGGGTAAAGAGATCGAACGAGGTAATACTGATCAGCTTCGCGTCCGGCTTGAGCCTCGATCGCGAAAGAAGCGGATGCTCAAGAGCCAAGATGACATCCGCCCCGCGAATCACGCTGCTGTCCTGGCTGAGGGGATGTCTCGAGGGAAAGTTCATGCGCTGGATCGTGTCGACGACCGCAGCTTGCAACAGTTCAGCCAGCTCGACGATATAGTTCAGCCCGGCTTCCGTGCGCGCGGCGCGCTCGACGGCCAGCACCGGGAACTCCGCGTTCACCAGCAGTCGCGCGGCCTCGGACACCGCGCCGGAGTCGCCCTGCGGCGGCGTATTCGGAGAGAGCTTCGGGATGTGCAGCTTGGTCCCTTTGGCAATCTGCTCTTCCTGTAACCGCTTGTCCACCGAAAGCACCACGGGCATCATAGGGGGGGTCATCGCGACTGCATAGGCAC
>JADFGZ010000065.1 GCA_022567475.1 Acidobacteriota bacterium
TCAGAAGCGGAACCATCTGCCTAATAGGTGGTGGAAGATCTTCGTTCGAGGTGAAATACCAGGATAATTCTCTCGCGGGGAAAAAGTTTGTAGAAGAGACGATATGAACCGATGCGCCGTCGCCATACGTTTTCTCCCCCTTCATCTTCTGGATGTCGCCGTAGTAGGGATTCAATGGGAGCAATCTAACAGCGCGGAGAATCTTTCTTGCATCACGTCGGGGAATTTTCTTTGCTGCCTTGAATAGATTTGGGTCAATCTGTAATTCCCAATTCTTTGGCGAGTGCATCGTATGAGAGCGTCTTGCCCTTTTTGAGATTTTGCTCGGCCTTTGCCAAGGCTTTCTTGTGGGTTGCTGTCGGTTGAAATTCTCTGATCTGCTTCATCTCCAGCAACATCTCGTACTCTTTCGAGAGATAATTACAAGATCTCCTTTTCTTGATAACTGTTTTGGAATGGTCAGCACACTCATAAACGGAAGTTTATCATACACAAGAAAAAAAGCGCTCTGCAAACCCGGAAAAGAACCATGAAAGAGTTCACCGCATCCCTGCAAAAGCACTACTCCCGCGGGCCAAACACGGAGACCATCCTCGAAAACCTGCGGCGCAAAGGGCTGGACTTGGCGCGTCTCCGCCCGCAGGAACTTTATCCTTACGACCAATCCCATGCCGGAGGAATCAATTCCACCCGCATGCTGGCTAGCCTCGCCGGAATTGAGCCTCATTCCTGCGTCGTTGACGTCGGCTGTGGCATCGGCGGGGCGGCTCGCTTTCTCCACACGGAGTTTTCCTGCAGGGTGCTTGGCTTTGATCTGGCTCTGACCCGGCTCCGGACGGCAATCGAACTCACCCGCCTCGTTAGTGGAAAGGAGGGGGAAACAAAACAGATGCATTTTCTCGCGGCCCAGGCCGATTCCCTGCCCCTGCCTTTCCATTTTGCCGATGTCGTCTGGACCCAACATCTCCTCATGAACCTTCCTGACTTGCCCGCTTTCTTACGGGAGTCCGCCCGCGTCCTGAAACCCTCCGGGCGTCTCGCCGCCCATGAATGGTTTCTCGATCAGCAGCATCATCCTGGCAAGCTTCGCCTCCCATTGCCCTGGGCCTCGAACCCCTCGTTGAACCATGCTGGGTCATCGGACGAATTCCTGCAAATGCTCCGAGACCACAATTTTATTCCGAAGGTGGAAGATGTAACGGCTGCGATGAAAGATGCCCTGCGGAAGAATGTGCAGGTATTAACCTCGCTCAAATCCGCGAGTGAGCGGATTACCGCCCTTGAAAATCTGCTCCAGGCGGCAGACGAAGGGACCTTTTCCTGCTTGATGATTACGGCGCGTAAAAAAAGGAGTCAGGAGTAAGGAGCCAGAAGTCGGAAGAACGGGGTTCACTTTCCGTTCTGACTTCTGTCTTCCTCGACTTCCGACTCCGGTCTTCTTTCCTTGACTCCGAACTACCTGGCAGGCGTTTTACCTAGTATTCTTGCTAAGGCTCAGCAGATTGGCAAAAATGCGGTAGGCTCCCGGCACGCCGGCAGGCAACTGGCGAAACCAGGAGTAGGCGGAGTAGACGTACAGGCCCTTGCCGTAAGAGGCCACCAGCATGCCCCCTTTCAAGTCCGGCTCGCCCGGGTCGTGGCTCGAAACCAGGGCCTGATATTGCGGGTCCCAGGAGACCATGAAATAAAGGCCTCGTTCCTGGACCCAGCCCTCAAAATCTTTTTCTGTGATCCGGTTCGGCGACTGAAAGACGGGATGCGAGGCCAGGATTTCGACCGGCGCTTCTTCCACCGTAATCCGTGGAGCGGCTCTGCCGCCCTGGTCCATGGGATAGGGACCGATCGGCGGACTGATTCCAATCGGCCTGCTATACTGCACGATCATCGACCCGCCGTCGCGGACGTATTCCATCAGGCGGTCGTGATGGATGATCAGGTCATCGCGCACCTCATAGGCGCGGATGCCGGTGACAATGGCGTCGAACTCTCCCAAATCCCCGAACGCCAGTGCCTCCGGGCCAAGTTGCTCGACGGAAACTCCCAGGCGCTCCAATGCTCCCGGCACGTTATCGCCGGAACCCATAATGTAGCCAACCCGCAGCCCCGAAGCGATCTTCACGTCGAACCGCAACAGTTGCGAGGCCGCAGGGCGGAACCAATGCCGCGCCTGGACGTGCGGATAGTCCACGATTTCATAGCTGGTGGAATAGGATTGTCCTTTCGCTTCGGCCACCGCTTTCACTGCAATGGATTGCGCTTCAGCGTCATCCGGCAGTTTTGCAGCCGGCGCGGAAACTTCAAACCGGGCAGAAATCTCTTCCCCGCGTTCGGCCAGCGTAAAGGGTATTCTCGGCGGGTTGGACTGCCAGCCCGCTGGAAGCTCCAACCGCAGCACTCCCTGCTGCTCTGCGGAAGTATTGTTGCGGAGCTTCACCAGCAGCGGTTGCGGCTCGTCAGAATCCAGCGGAAAAATCGCAACCGCAGGCTCCACCCAAACGCCCAAGTCCGGCACAACGCTCACCGGCTGTTCCTGCTTCCCGTAGATGCGGTCGTAAAACCGATAGATCACATCCGACTGCTGCACGACCTCAACCGGGCTCCCCTCGCCCGCGACCTCATATTGAACGCTTCCCGTAAGCAAAGCAGGGTTCTGAGCCGCCCCGATCCAGGGAACATCCGTTACCGGGAAATAGGCGCCCGCACGCGGCTCGACCATCCAGTAAGGCTGTGAAACCGGAGTATCTCCCGGCATGGTGACCCGGAACTTTGCTTCCGTACGGTCGCCGCTCCCGCCGGGCGCAGCATCAGAAGCAAGTTTCTCAATCTTCCAGCCGTCCGGCCCCTGCAGCGTGACCTCGCCTAATTGCAAGGACTCCAGGCCGCGCACTATGCCGGTGACCGTAACGGTGAACGGCTCCGAGGGCACGACCTCCGCGCTGTCCGCTAAGGCATCGACTTGCATCCCCGCAGCCATGCCGATGGCGCGGATGAAATCCGCTTCTTTCAAAGCAAGCAAGAACAGCGCATGGTCCCTCTGTTGTTCTGACTGCTGCGATTGCCGGAAATCGTTGCGAAGCTCCCGCAATCGGTCCAAACCACGGGCCAGCGAGGGCACCACGGCGCTCGGCTGAGTGGGCGAAAGCATCTTTTTTGCCGTCGCAATATCCTGCTCAATGGAGCGGACACGGCGCGCCACCGCGTCGGAGCCTCCGGAAAGCTGCGTGAAACGGTTCAGCGTCAGATCCATCCCGTCAAACAAACCTTCCGGCGGAGCTGCGGCGGGCGAAGCCGAATCCAGCAAACTAAAGGAAGTAAAGTAAGGCCCCCGGCCACGGGATCTTCCCATGCCCTGGCTGCGATGCATGCTGCGCGCTTCGGTCCCGATCTCCGCATAGGTTCTTCCGTAGAGGGGATCAAATCCTTCGAGGCTCACTGTGACCGAATCGTCCGCAGCCCCTCGCAGGTTCAGAAACAGTTTGGAAGCTTGCCAGGGACGCAACCCTGCTTCGAGCTGCTCCGGGAAGCGCTGCGGATCGGCGGCGGCCCGGAAGGCTTCCCGTGTCAGGATGCCGGCCGCCTGATGATTGCCATGGCCGTCCCTGCTGGTGCCGGTGAAGCGGGAAATGATGATGTCGGGACGGAATTTGCGAATCACCCGCACAAAATCGCCCAGGACTTGTTCCCGTCCCCATTTTTCCATCGTTTCTTCCGCGCTTTTGGAAAAGCCGAAGTCGAAAGCCTGGGCGAAAAATTGTTCCGCGCCATCGAGCCGCCGCGCCGCCAGCAATTCTTCGGTCCGCAATATTCCCAGCGCCTCGTATTGTTCGTTCCCAAGCAGATTTTGTCCGCCATCTCCCCGGGTGGCCGAAAGGTACGCTGTGCGCAGATGAAGGCCCCGCGCCAAGTAAGGCAGCAGTTGGCTGTTTTCATCGTCCGGGTGGGCGGCAGCCAAGAGAACCGAGCCGACCACGGGCAGCCGGTCAATCGCTTTGGCGATCGCCGCGGCGTCTGCGGATTCCGAGGCAAGAGCTTGCGGTTGATCTCTGTAAAGCCACAGGGTTCCGAGTAAAAGAACTGCCAGGATCGCAGCGAGGGTTTGAATTGCCAGGCGGTGACGCACGGTTTGTCTCCTCTATTGCAAAGGATTGAAATTTATCTTCAAAGACTATTCAAAGACTAAGGGATAGGTTCTGATTTTTCAACCGGCTTGTTCTAGTACCCGCCGGTAAAGCTCTTCGTAGCGCGGAATAATCAGCGAAGCGCAAAATCTTTTCAACGCCGTCTGCCGGGCCGCCTGGGATACCTCGGCATGCAAAGCAGCATTCCCGAGCAACTGGATGGCGTAGTCAGCCATCCTCTGGATATCGCCGGGGTCGGCGAGAAATCCATCCACCCCGTGGGTAATCAGTTCGGGCACTCCTCCAACGCGGCTGGCTATCGGCGGCGTCTCGCAGGCCATCGCCTCCAGCGCAGCCAGCCCGAAGGATTCCATTTCGCTCGGCAGCAGCAGAACATCGGCAATGCCCAGCGTCTGCTCCACATTCTCCTGCTTGCCCAGGAAGAAAGTGTGCTGGTGAATCCCCTTCTTATGCGCCAGCGTTTCCACAGCCGTCCGGTCCGGACCGTCGCCGATCAAGAGCAGCTTGGATGGCATCTTCTCCCGCACACGGATGAAAATCTCCATCACGTCCATCACCCGCTTGACGGGCCGGAAGTTCGAGAGGTGCACGAGAAGTTTTTCGCCATCGGGCGCAAAGCTCCGGCGAAGGACTTCATTGGGATTTTTGCAATACAGATCGCAGTTTACAAAGTTATGTATTACTTCAATATTATTTTTTGTTTCAAACTCTTGAATGGTTTTATCCTTCAGGTATTGAGAGACGGCCGTCACCGAGTCGCTCTGCTCAATCACGAAGCGGGTAATGCCCAGGTAGGAACTGTTCACGCCTACCAGAGTAATGTCGGTCCCGTGCAGCGTGGTGATGAACGGCAATTTCTTCGGGGCGTGCATCGCTCGCGCCAGGAAGGCGCTCACCGAATGGGGAATGGCGTAGTGCAGGTGCAACAGGTCGAGCGAAGCCGACTCGGCAACCTCAGCCATCTTGGTAGCCAGGGCCAGCGCATAGGGCGGGTATTCAAACAGCGGATAGGTCATCACCTCCACTTCGTGAAAAGTGATCAGCGGGTTGGGCTGGCGCAACCGAATCGGCAGGGAGGAGCTGATAAAGTGCACCTCATGCCCGCGAGCGGCCATCTCGATGCCCAACTCCGTTCCCACCACTCCGCTTCCACCGTATGTGGGATAACAGGTAATGCCGATCTTCATCCTGGTGCGATTCCCTTCCAGAGTATTTAGATGAAACAGTATGGCAGGCTTAGCGCGGCGGGAAAAGATGCGCCTGCTTGGAGTCCGGAAAAGCACGAAAAAAGCTCACCATGTCCGGAATCTCCAGGGGTTCTTTAACCAAGAACGGCTCCCCGTACCGCGCCCCAATCATCGCGCCATAGTAGCGTGACATCGTTTCCAGCACCTCCAGCGCCAGCGGGGTGCTGATCATTGTCTCCGGTTCGGCCTCCGGCGCGGTTTCCTGTTCGGTCGCTGACCCGCCGCCTGCGCCGGACTGCTGGTCTTTATAGAATTGGGAGCGGTAGCTCCGAACGGCCTGCATCTTAGCGTCAAAGGTCTCCGCGATGTCCACCACAAAGGATGGATGGAAACCGACCCGGCTGACATAAAACAAAACGCGGAAAGGGCGAAAACTTTCCTGCCCGGTTTCGATTTTGGAGAGACCGGAGTAGAAGGCTGCCTCCGCCACCAAATGGCTGGCATGGATGTGGTCATAGTGCCGCCCCTCCCAGTAGGGCGCCAGCACGAGACGCGGCCGATGCTGGCGGATGGCGCGGATAACCTTCAGCAAGTTCTCCTGGGTTTTTTCCACGCGGCCATCCGGGATGCCTAAATTTTCCCGCACGGAAAGCTGGAGGTGCCGGTTCGCTGCGGCGGTCTCCCGGGCGCGGATTTCCTCCGTCCCCCGCGTGCCAAGCTCTCCCCTGGTCAGGTCCACCGCCCCGACTTGATGGCCCTGGTTTGCCAGAAGGATCAGCGTCCCGGCGCAGGCGATTTCCAGATCGTCTGGATGAGTGCCGAAAGCTAGAACGTCCAAAGAATTCCTCCCGGAGACCCGCCTCAGGCCGTTAGAGTTTTAACCGGAAATACTTGCTAGATGCAGAAGCAAACGTGCGAGCAATAGAGCGACAAAAAGAATGACCGATTGCCTGAACGCTGTCAAGATTTGGATACTCCACAAAATGAAGAACCGCAGTGCAGTCGATTACACCACTCCGTTTCCTCTCCCAATACGACCAGGATGAGAAAATCGATGAAAAAATTCTTGGCGTCCTTTACCGTGATTCCGGTCAGAACCGCAAAACGAGAGGCGGTCCATCTTCCGCAGGGAAAATTTCCCTGATTTTGCAGTGATTTAGGCCGACAACGAACAACGCTCTCCTCATGTGAACCTCATAACTATTTGTAAATCTATCGGATATAAAAATACCGATGGACAAGGCGTACATGGCAAGGAATTTGCACTTGGAAATCTCTGAAGCAGGCACACGCTGCGATAGAGTGCCTGAATCGGGCGGTCTTGAAGACCGTTGAGATCGAAAGTGGCTCCGTTGATTCGAATTCACCCTCACCGTCAGTTTCTCTATTGAGCCGCTGCCGCTTCGGAGCTATGCTATAGGTTATTCCCTCCGAGCAACCTTAACCTTAAACCTTCGCCTTGCCGACCTTTGCCTGAAAGAGGTTCTTTATGCGCTATCGGAAAACAATCGCCTTAATGCTTTTCTTGGTCTTTACCTCTGCCACGGGGGTGCTGGCCAATGGTGATGACGAACCGGAACTGAAAGTGCGTCCCGAAACGTTGTTTTTTCGGCAGACAGGAACCACGCCTCCTCCTCCGCGAGAGATATCTGTGTCCGCAGAGGGGGTCGACTCCTTTCCTTTTACCGTCGAGGCCACGACGACAATCGGCAATTGGCTCAGCGTAACCCCGCTGGACGGGACGGGACCCGCAATGCTGACGGTATCGGTCAACACGGCAGGCCTGGCCGTAGGGGAGTATTCCGGTGAAATCATCGTAACCGCGCCGGGCTTGGATGACAGTCCGGAAAAGGTAAAGGTGGAGTTGCGCATTGGCCGTCCGGGTGTGGGAGCGCTCATTGTGCGCCCCCACGAGTTGGAGTTTAAGGTAGTGGAAGGCGGCCCCGCCCCTGTCAGCCGCCGTCTGCACATCTTCAATACGGGCGGAGAGGACTTCGCGTGGACGGCAGTTTCCAGCGTCTTAACGCCGCCGGGAGTCGAGTGGCTCACCGTGTCCCCTGCCTCGGGCATGGGCGATAGCGTGATCGAGGTGAGCGTGGACCCTGCTCTATTGGAGGGGCAGTCTCTCGACGAGTTCGAAGGCGAGATTGCGATTACGAGCGGCAGCCGAACGGTCAGGGTGGAGGTCGAACTGGAGTTCAAGGGTGTCCGTCCAGCAAGATTAGTGATCCACCCGCGCGCCTTTAACTTTATCGTCGAGCCGAATGAAGACCCGAACGATAACGAGCCGCTGGAACCAAAGGAACTCAAAATCAAAAACGCGGGGGCCGGGACGCTCGACTGGACTGCAACGGCAACGGTGGAGACGCCGGAGGGCGGCGCATGGCTCTCTATTGAACCAGACGCAGGCGCCGGAGAAGGTGAAGTAGCGATAGCGGCCGACCCAACCGGACTTCTACCCGGAATGTATTCCGGCGAAGTCACTGTGACCGTCGGGGAAGACAGCCAAAAAGCCCGTGTCTTTCTGCGTATTCTGGGTCCTGCGGAGCCTCGTGTCCGTGTACGACCTAAAGCGCTGCAATTCTCAGTGGCTGAGGGAACCGTCTCGCCTGAATCACGCACCTTGGAGGTGAAGAGCGAGGCAGCGGGATTGACTTTCACCGCCACGGTTGAAACGGCCCGTGGAGGCGATTGGCTCAGCATCACTCCCGACTCGGGGGCCGTGCCGGGTGAAATCACCGTTGCGGTGGTTTCCGGAGTTGCCCTGGCCCTGGAGCCGGGAGTCTATACCGGCAACATCGAGATCATGGTTCCCGGCGCAGCCAAGGAAGTGCACAACGTGCACGTTGCGTTGAAAGTCTTTGGTGCGGAAGATACTCCCCGGTTGAAACTGCGACCCGGCGGGATGGCGTTTGTCGCCGTGGAGGGCGGCGCGAACCCGGAGGCCAAGGAAGTGGAGTTGGAGCCGAAAGGCGCGGCCAGCATCGCGTGGGATTCCACCGTTTCTACAGTCACGGGCGGAGCTTGGCTTACCGTTTTACCTGCTTCGGATACAACGCCCGTGGAAGCGGCGGTCTCGGTAGACATCACCGGTCTTGCCGCCGGAGTTTACAGCGGCTCGGTTGTCTTCACTCCGGTTGCTGCAAGCGGCGCCTCACCGGTCACGTTGGTGGTCAAGCTGATCGTAAGAGCAGAGGTCATTATTGCCACGGCGGGAGGCCCGCCGCGAGCGGCTATTTTCCCGTTTGCGCCGCTAGTGCCTCTGTTCACGGAACCAGAGGGAGGTTTCATCACCCAAGCGGACCTGCCTTTGAACGTCGGCGTCTTACTGCTGGACGCAGGAGGCGCGCTCGTAGCAGGCGCGACGGTTGTGGTGAGTTCTTCCAATACCGAACCGGACCTGGTGCTGGAGGACTTGGGCGGCGGAGAGTACGCCGCGCTGTTCCGCGCTCTTTCCAGCGGTCCGCTTACCTTAACCGGGTCGGCACAGGTGCTGGGTGTGCAGTCGCCAAGCTTCGCCGTCTCGGGCGACATGGAAGCCTCTGCGGGAACCGCGACGGTCATTTTCCCGGCAGGCGCGGTCAACACGGCCAGCTTCGCCGCATCCCCTACCCCATTGGCTCCCGGCGCTTTGATGTCTTTGTTTGGCACGGGCTTGGCGGGCAGTGGCGGAGTTGCTACTACTATCCCGCTGCCACGGAGCCTGGGAGGGGTCAGCGTGAGTATCGGTGGTTTTTCTGCGCCATTACTGGCCGCTGTGGGAGGCAATACCGATCAAATCAACCTCCAGGTGCCTTTCGAATTGGATGGACTCTCCCAGGCTGAGGTAGTAGTGAACAACAACGGCGTGCTCAGCGCCCCGGAGACCATTGCCCTCGGCCCCGCCGTACCCGCGCTGTTTACGCTTTCGCAAACCGGCGCTGGATCGGGCGCCATCTTCCACGGCGACTTCGCGCCTGTTGATGCCGCTAACCCAGCCGCGGCTGGAGAAGTGATTCTGCTCTTTGCGACGGGCCTGGGCGCTGTGGAGCCGTCCGTGAGCACGGGCGACGCTGCCGCTGGCCTGACAACGGTCTCCGGAAGTGTGCAGGTAAACATCGGCGGCCAGCCTGCCACGGTTGATTTTGCAGGCATGGCCCCGGGATTTGTCGGCCTCTATCAGATTAACGCGAGGGTGCCGGCAGGGATACCGGCGGGTGAGGCGACTGTGGCGATTTCAGTGGACGGGATTCTCTCCACCGGCAGCGCCACGGTCGCAGTGCGCTAGCCAAGAACCCAAACGAAACCAGCCTCCGTGCCGCTGTGAAGGAGGCACGGGGGAATCTTTCCGCTCGATGCACGGATCGAAAGAATCCTCTGCTCAAATCTGCATAATTCTATTGCGGCGGAAAAATGCTTCCGCTGATTCCCCTCTCCTCTCTTCGCTATGGTCCAGGCTCAGAGGCTGACGGCGACTGTGCGGAACGGATCTCTTTTTTACTGAATTGATTCGAGGCGCATTAGCGGTTGGAGGCGGCAGCGGGGAAAGCTATAATGGCGTTTTAGATCGTTCATCCCCAACCGTGAATTCCGGTCGAGTCCGCTGATGTTCTGGCCTGCGCGCCACCTTCGCTACAAGCCGGAGTCGGAGATGCATGTATTTCCTGTATAACCTCGCTCTCTATTTCGGACTGGCGCTGCTCTCGCCCTGGCTGGCTTACCGGGCTCTGCGAGGGCGCTTGCCGGGGATTGCTCAGCGGCTGGGTTTGTTTCCGGGAGAGGCATCGCCTTCCGAGAACCCGTCCGTCTGGGTCCACGCCGTTTCACTGGGCGAGGTAAAAGCGGCCACGCCATTGATTGACGCGATCAGAAACCGCTTCCCAGGGATTCGCATCGTCATCACCTCTTCCACCATGACGGGCTGGAAGGAGGCGCAGCAACTCCTCCAGCCGGGAGACGCTGTTTACTTCCCGCCCCTGGACATGGGCTGGATTTGCCGACGCTTCTTGCGGCGACTGAAACCGCGCGCGGTCTTGGTAATCGAAACGGAACTTTGGCCCAACTTGTTCCGCGAAGCCAAGCGTTCCGGGGCATTGTTGCTGCTGGTCAACGGCCGGATCTCCGACCGGGCCTTCCCGCGTTACCGCGCCAGCCGCTTTTTCTGGCGGCACGTTTTGAAATATCCGGATGGTTTTGTTCTGCAAAGCGCTGCCGACGCCGAACGCTTCAAAACTATTGGCGCTCCTCTGGATAAAGTGTGGGCATCGCAAAACCTCAAATTTGCTGCGCAGCCTGCTTCCTCGCCGATGGTCGACGCTCTGCGGGAGACTTTGGAGAACTCGAATGCGGGACCGGTGATCGTGGCCGGCAGCACTATGCCCGGCGAAGAAAAATATTTACTAGAGGCCTTTACGCAACTTTTGGATGAGTTTCCCCGCTTGTGGATGATCCTGGCTCCCAGGCATCCCGAACGTTTTGTGGCGGTGGCAGATCAGCTCCACGCTTCCGGCATCCCATTGCAATTGCGCTCACAGTGGTCGGCGCAAACCACCCCGTCTGCGCCGGGCGTGCTGCTTCTGGACAGCATCGGCGAGTTGGGAGCAATCTACCAGCTTGCCACCGTAGCCTACGTGGGCGGGACACTGGTGCCCACAGGAGGACACAATATTTTAGAACCTGCATATTTCGCGCGCCCCATTGTCATTGGCCCGCACATGGAAAACTTCCAGGAGATCGCCGCGAGCTACCTGCAGGACGCGGGGGTTGCACAAGGGCCGGAGGGGCCAGGCATGCACACCCGCACGGGGGCAGTGATTCAGATACAGGATGCCACGGCTCTTTGTGGGACGCTTCGATTCTTACTGCGGAACCCGGAGTTCCGCCAGCGCCTGGGGAAATCCGCCTGCGATCTGTTGCAGGCAAATCTTGGTTCCATTACGCCGATCCTGGATGAACTGGAAAAAGTATTCGCCCTGCATGAGCCTATTCAAAACCATGCCGATTCGCCGGCGAGCCGTAATTCGGCGGCAGGAATAGCCGGAACGGCGCCCCCCGGCCTGACATCTCCGGCAAACGGTCCAGGACCCCAGATCGGAACCACTCCGCAATGACTCAGCAAATGAGCCCAGCTTTTCCACTATCGATCCTCACCTCCGGTGCCGCAAGTCTCTGGACTGCCGGATCATGGATGCGGGCTTGGCTCTACCGCAGCGGGCTCTTCCGGCAACGAAGCTTGCAGGCCAGCGTGCTCAGCATAGGGAACATCAGTTGGGGCGGGACAGGCAAGACTCCGTTTACTATATGGCTGGCGGGCCGTTTGCAGACTGCCGGGCTTCGCGTTTCGATTCTGACACGAGGTTACCGCCGCGCTTCCACCCAGCCGCTGCAAATCCTTCCTCCCGGCGCCTCGCCGCAGGATGCCGTCGACTCAGGCGACGAAGTGCAACTCTACCTTCGGCATTTGAATCTTCCCGTGGGGGTATCCGCCTCACGGTATGAAGCGGGCAGGCTTGTGGAGGAAGAGTTTTCTGTCGATCTTCACCTTCTCGATGACGGCTTCCAGCATCTTGCCTTGAAACGCACTCTGGATTTAGTGCTGGTGGATGCGGAAAATCCCTGGGGAGCGCGTCCTGGCTTCTCCCGCCTGCTCCGTGAGGGCGCTTCCGCGCTAGGCCGGGCAGATGGCATCCTCTTGACCCGCTGTGAGCTGGCTGCGAGTGGCGCAGATAACAGCTCAGACCTCGAAAACTTGAAGGCAACCGTCCGAAGATTGAATCCCCGCGCGCAGTGCTTTACCCTCAGGACAAAACTTCTCCATTTTGTAGACGCCCGGAACGCAGACCGTGTGCCACTAGCAGATTTCTTCCCCCGGCGGCCCCTGGCCTTTTGCGGCATAGGAAACCCCAGGAGTTTTTTTCTGATGCTGGAGATGGCCGGAATTGAGACGGTCGGAAGCAAAACTTTTCCAGACCACCATCGCTATGACGACGACGACCTGGAGCTTCTTCGGAAATTAGTGGAAGCAAACCGGGCGGACTGCCTGCTCACTACCGAGAAAGACATCGTCAACCTGCCGGAGCTGGTCTCCAGGATTCCACTCTATTGGGCCGCCATCGAGCCTGTAGTGGATGAGGAAGCGCGCTTGGTAAACTGGATTTGGGAGGAGTTGGGGTTGCCCCGCAAACGATCGCCTTTACCGGCAAGCATCTCCGAAAGAAGCTGAAACGAGCACGCATGAAAACGCTCCGCGTCGAACAATTGGAAGGGACAGGAACCCGCATAAAAATATTGGTTCGCGCTCCGAACTGGATCGGCGACGCAGTCATGTGCTTGCCTGCTCTGCGCGAGCTGCGCCGGGTGTTGCCCCAAGCTGAATTGGTTTTGCTAGCGCGGCCCTGGGTCAGCGAGGTTTTTCCCTTGGACGAGTTGCGCTGCCGCCTGATTGCCTACGACACACGCGGCCAGCACAGGGGGCTCCTGGGAAGATGGCGCATGGCCGCCCATCTGCGGCGAGAGGGCTTCGCCGCCGCCATCCTGTTCCAGAATGCGCTGGATGCCGCCGTGCTGGCTGCGCTTTCCGGCATACCCATCCGCGCCGGATATGCCCGTCAGGGCCGGGGTCCTTTGCTGACCCACCCCGTTGCAGTGCCCCGCAGTGGAGAGATTCCGGCACACGAGGCACACTACTATCTGGAGCTTCTCCGGCGGCTGGGATTGATTTCGCAGTTTCCGGAAGTGAGGCAAATTTTGCTGCCCGCGACCGAGCCCAGCCGGACGTCAGCTAGAGAACGGATCGAAAAACTTTTAGGTCAGGAGACTTCCCTTCCCGCAGGCTGGAAATCAAAGGGTGGGTTGCTGGTAGGCATCAGCCCCGGCGCGTCGTTCGGCACCGCCAAGCGCTGGCCGGCGGAGAGGTTTGCCGAGCTCGCCCGCCGCCTGAACGAGCAATGGGGAGCAATATCGATTTTTTTCGGTTCCCCCGAAGAGCGCCCACTGGTGGAGTCCATACTGCCGAAAGCGGGCAAGGCTGCCCTCTCGCTTGCCGGAAAAACATCTCTCACGGAATTCATCCGGTTGGTTCAAGGCTGTGATCTGTATGTGACAAATGACACCGGCACGATGCATGTAGTGGCCGCGCTGGGTGTGCCGACGCTGGCTATTTTCGGACCCACCGACGAACAGGGCACGCGGCCGCTCGGCCCCCGCGTGGAATTGTTGGTTGGCACGGCGGAGTGCCATCCATGCAAGCTGCGGCATTGCCCGATCGATCACCGCTGCATGACTTCCATATCCGTGGAGGACGTTTTGCATGCGGCGCAATCCTGCCTGCACCAGGACCAGGTAGCCGCACAATGAATTTTAGGCCATGAATTCTAAAGAAAAAAAACAGTCCGCTCAGGAAAAACCTCCTGAGTTGCAAAACGGCCGGCGGCGAGCTGTTTTCTTTGACCGCGACGGAACCTTGAACAAAGAGATCGGCTACCTGAACCACCCCAGCCTGCTTGAGCTTTACCCCTTCGCCGGGAAGGCGGTGGGATTGGCGAACCGGGCTGATCTATTGACGATTGTAGTAACCAACCAGGCCGGGGTGGCACAAGGGCTGTTCGAGGAGCCTGCGCTCGAAAAAATCCATCGGCAGCTTTCCGACCGTATCCAGGCCGCCGGAGGAAAACTCGACGGCATCTTTTACTGTCCCCACCACCCTCGGGCCATCGTCGAAACCTACCGTCTGGAATGCGATTGCCGCAAGCCCGGCGCAGGGATGCTGGAGCGGGCTGCGACCCGGTTCGGTATCGATTTAGAAAGATCGTTTATTGTGGGCGACCGCTATGTGGATATTCAGGCTGGCCACCGGGTGGGAGCGCGGAGCGTGCTGGTGCTGACGGGTTTCGGAAAACAAGAGTGGGAAGCAGGACAGGCACAGGAGCAGCGGCAACCGGATTATGTGGCAAAGGACGTTTATCAAGCTGTTCGCTGGATCCTGCAACAGTTGTAGTTTTGAAACATTGGGAACGGCACGGAATGTCCTGCTGAATGAGATTCGGCGGGTTCGCGAAACCATTAGGATGAACCGCAACACGACACGCAGGATTTTGCTGGTGCGCCTGGGATCGATGGGCGACATTCTCCACGCTCTCCCGGCGTTGGCGACCCTGAAGGAAAATTTTCCGTCATGGGAAATCGACTGGCTGGTGGAGAGCCGCTGGCGCCCATTGCTCGAAGGAAATCCTTACCTGTCCCATATCGTGGAAGTGGACACCTTCGCATGGAGAAAGCAGCCTCTCTCCCCTCCTGTTTGGCGCGCATGGCGCAGCGCCGTCCAGGCATTGAGGGAGCGCCGCTATGATTGCGCTCTCGACCTGCAAGGACTGCTGAAATCCGCCTTAGCCTGTCGCTGGAGCGGAGCGAAGGAAATCATCGGCTTTGAGAAACCGTGGCTCAAGGAGCCGTCTTGCTCCATTTTTTACACGCGCAGGGTCGCAACAAAAGCCGTTCACGTCATTGACGCCAACCTGGCATTGGCGGCAGCCCTGGGAGCCGCGCGGCCTGTCATTCGCTTCCCTCTTCCGGAGGGAGACCCTGCCTCGCTCCCTGCGGGCCTTCCCGAAAAAAAATTGGCGGTCTTGAATCCTGGCGCCGGGTGGCGCTCCAAACGCTGGTCTCCGGAAAACTTTGGCGCAGTTTCCGATGCGCTGCAGAAAGAATTTTCGATGCAGGTAATACTCAACGGCGGCCCCGGCGAAGAGTCGCTGACGCGGCAGGTGCAGGCCGCCTGCCGGAATTCGGACCCGTTAGCCTACATCGGCAATCTGAAGGGTTTGATCGCTTTGCTTCGCCGCAGCCGGCTGATGGTCGGCCCCGACACTGGTCCGCTGCATTTGGCAGCCGCCCTGGGAGTTCCCACGGTCGGCTTGTATGGACCCACCGCGCCGCAGCGCAATGGTCCCTACGGTGGCCGCCACAAATCTCTGCGGCCCGGCAATGCTGAGACTTCTTACAAACATTCCAACTCTCGCGGGAGCACAATGGACCGGATCCAGCCGGACCAGGTGCTGGAAGCAATTCGCCAGCTCTTGAGTGAGGAAAATGAAACCCTTTCAAAAAGAACGTCATTTTGAACTGTGCGGGATGCCGATCCGGGTTCAAAATGGAATGAATGCCAAAATCCTACTCTCAAGTCGCTGCCCGCATCCGCGTCCCCTCCAATTTTCTTTTGAGCGCCATTTACCTGATCTTCGCACAACCGACCCGAGAGCTATTGGTTGCAGGCGCGGCGGTGGCTTTCGCGGGCCTTTTGTTGCGGGCGACCATCACGGGTTACCTGGAGAAGAATCAACAACTAGCTACCAGCAGGCTTTACCCCTACACGCGCAATCCCCTGTATTTTCGTTCCCCGCT
>JADFGZ010000349.1 GCA_022567475.1 Acidobacteriota bacterium
TGGACGGAGGAAGATTCCTGCCGGAGCCGGGAAGCGCCTGGCCACGCCCCATGGGCCAATTCTGTTTTCCCTCGCCTCCCCGGTCCCGCACGGAACCTGGGTCTTCGGGATATCGCGTGACCGATCCATGATTGGTGACAAAAAGCAGACCGGTCTTCGTGTCCAAGGCGATGCCGTGCGGATCGGCCAGGCCGGTGTTGTTGCCCTGAAGAAGCCGTTTCGGCGATTCCTCATCTACGGCCATCTTGTGATAGACCACTATTGCGTTGCTGTGCTGGATCGTGAGGAACATTTCCTGGTGTTCCTCGTCCACGGTGATGCCGAAGGTTCCGTGCGGAGTGTGCAGCTCTCGGTCGGGAGCAACGTCCCCCTTGGCCTCCCGGGAGAAGATCACCAGCCGGTCCACCGTGTCGTTGTTGACGGCGTAGATATCCCCGCTGCCCGGATCAATATAAAGGCCGCACTGGAACTCGATTTTCGTTTTCAGTCCTCCGATTATGCGCTTCGGCTCGGTCATGGAAGCGTTGGGAGGGGTATTGTCCAGACGGTCGTAGACCAGGATGTTGAAGAGGTTTTCGTCGGTTATGACGACCTCGCCTCGGGCGGCGTCCACCGCGATGGCGCTGTAAGCCGCGTAGGGGTCCCGGATGACTCTCACGGGGTCTCTCTTGGATACATCGTCAGCGCCAGAACCCTGAGCCGAGCGTTGTAGCAGCCGGTAAGAAGCAAAGCTGCTGCTGGAGGCGCTGGCAGGCACCCACTCGCACATTTCACCGTTCATCTCTCCATTCATTGGCGGGAGCGGCTCAACAGAGATCAATTGGGGATGTCCGGTGGGTCTCCGTCCCAAAATGGAACCGGTATCGCCTGTGCCTCCGCCGGATAGCACAAATCCGGTTAGCGTTCCAATGCCTGCAAGCAGCACAAACAGAATTACCCTTTTGCTCAAACGGGAACTCAAAAGGGATGAACGAGCCTTACTCACTGCCATGGGTTTCTAGCTCCTTGTTTAAGAGATTTCCAGAAACTTGCTCTGTTGCCCCAGCATCCGCCAAGGTTCCTAATTACAGCTATCCTAAACCAAATTTTGCGGAATGGGGCTGAAATTCTTCGAGTTCGATTCCAGCTTCATTGCTTCCTTCGAAAAGCTGGAACCCGGACACTCCGTTTTACCTCCCACCCCGGTCGTAAATGGCCGTACGGGGATGGCGAGGCGGACGGTGCGCCCCCGTGTCCTATCCGGACAGATTTGGTGAGGCCGGCCCTGCGAGGCTGCAACCACTGCTTTTGGCCAGTGTGATTGGATGGTCCAGCCGGAGACGTTTATTCGGGAGAGAGCGAGTCCAAAAAGGACAAAAAATCCTTCTCGCTCAGGTGTAATGACGCACGGGCATGCACCTCCCAGGCGATCCGCTTTTCCACCCATTGGGCCACTCTTTCCCCGTAAGGCTCGGAGGTGGAGCCCACGCCAAGGGTACGGTTCTTCAATTTGACCCTTTTCAATTGGATGCCCATGCGGTGATCCAGTCCGGGTGAAATCCAGACGAGCTTTTCGGTTTCTTCTCCCACGGCCCGAAGCCAGATGTTGTCGGTCAAATTGTCCTGATGGCGGAACAGCAGTTGATATTCCCAGTGTGTGTTGGAGCGTTCGTGACGGGTGCCTACGGAGTCAAAGGCGAAGGAGGCGGGGAGTTGGCGCGGGTAGTAGACCTGCCCTGGCTGGAAGGCGGTCTGCAACTCTTCCCGCCGGGCGCTCCACTGGCAGCCGGTCAACAAGTCGTTTTTCACGGGTCCCGGATTGGGTCCCTTCCGGGCATAATAGCTGATTTGGGCGAAGGGAAGCGCCCCGAGTTCCCGGACCGCCTCAGGGACCTGTGGCTGCAGGTTCTCAAAAAAAGCTGTAATTTCCTCCGCCTGGAAGTGTCCTTCGGTTACCGAAAGTTCCAACAGGGCGCCGCAACGGTGCGTACAGGCCGCTTCCTGGCCTTTGTAGTCGCGCCCCAGGTAACCCACAATTCCGGCTGCCACAAAAACCGTCCCCGGAGCGGTGAGGTTCATGTCGGAAGCGGTGGGGAGCCACCAATCCATGTAGAACAGCTTCAGGCGCATCGAGCGCCCTTTGCCCTCCACGGTCATCCGAAGGCTGCTCGGATGCCGCGCCGTTTCCGGGCGTACGGAAATTTTTCCCAGATGGCAATCGGGGGGGAGCCAGTCCGGACGGAACACAACAAAATTGCACCAGTCCTGGGCTTTCTCCAGCGTGCATTCAAACGGTTCGGTTGGCGTGGCGGAGGTCGCCGTTGCAACGCCAGCTGCATGCTCCCAGAAACGTGTCATAGTTCCCCTCAGCCTGCAACCAAGTTTCCTTCTTCCTGTATGCATGCTAAGATAAAACGCGCAGTTTGTAAATTCAATCCCCTGTCCGTCGATGGCCGCTCCTCCTGGATGCCGGATAAATCCCTTGTAAAAAAGAGATTGAGCGATACCAAGTCTGGAGTATCATAGCCGGTCTACGCCGCCGGTCTGCGCCCGTTTGCACAATGCCCCGGTGGCAATTGCTTGTCTGTGAGGAGGATACAAGAGCATGCGAGCTTGGTTGCTGGTGTTACACTTGCCGGCCATGGTTTTATGGGTTGGATCGTTGCTGGTTGTTACTAGCGTCCTGGCAGCCCACTGCCGGGAGGCTGGCGTAGAGGCACGCAATGCTCTGGCCCGGCTGGAGAACAAAATCTTCAAAAGGATGGTACACCCCGGAGCAGCCCTGATGGTCATCACGGGAGTCCTGCTGATTCTTGTCGAGCCTCAAGTCTATATGCGGGCGCCCTGGCTGCACGCCAAACTGCTTTTGGTTGTTTTTTTGGTGGGGCTGGATTTGCGGATTTACTTCCGGGCAAAGGCCTTTCAGTCGGGCAAGATCGAGATGCAGCGAGGCGAGTGTGTTGGCTTGCTCGCAGGCGTGGCCGCGGTTTTTCTTGGAATCTTGATCTTGGTGATGATCAAACCCATCTAACGCTTCCGGCGCTTCCGGTCACATCGGATTCTTTTCGCAACAGGTTCCAGAGCGGGCGGAACGGGTTATTTTCACTGAGCCCGCTCGGCAATCCTGGAATCCCTGCTAAATAAAAAACCGGCTAACGGGGGAGACCCCGGTTTTTCCGGGACTGCCATCGGGGGGAATACGGTGAAGAGGAATGGGTTGGGGAAAAATGGCTGAGGGAAAAAAGATCGGCGTTGTGCTGTTTCAGTTGGGCGGGCCGGATTCCCTGGAGGCGGTGGAGCCTTTCCTCTACAACCTGTTTGTGGACCCCGACATCATCGACTTTCCGCTGGCCCGGCTGGCTCGCAAACCCCTCGCCCGGCGGATAGCCCGGAGCCGCGCCCAGAAAGTTCAAAAGTTATACGCTGCCATCGGCGGCAAGTCTCCCATCGTGGAGTGGACCCGCCGGCAGTCCCGTGCGCTGGAAGAAGCGTTGCGAAAGTCCATTGACGCCCGCGTGGTTGTGGCGATGCGGTATTGGCATCCCTTGACCGACGACGCCCTCCGCGAGCTGGCCCAAGAAAAAAATGAAGATAAAAATGAAGATGTCTGGAGCGAATTGATCTTGTTGCCCCTCTATCCGCAATACTCCAAGACCACCACCGGCAGCAGCTTCAACGAATGGGGGAGGCAGTTTGCAGCTTCCGCCATCCGAAATGTTCCCGTCCGGAGGATTCAAGACTTCCACCGCGATCCGGGATATATCGATGCCGTGGTGGAAAAAATAAACTCGAGCTTGGAAAAGTTTGCCGGCTCATCCGCTCCTCCGGACGGGCTGCACCTGGTTTTCAGCGCGCATGGCCTGCCGATCAGCGTCATTAAGGCCGGAGACCCCTATCAGGAACAGGTGGAAGCCACGGTGCGGCTGCTCCTCGAACGAGGCCGCTGGCCCTTTCCTCATACGATCTGCTACCAGAGCAGGGTGGGCGCGGGGCGCTGGCTGGGCCCCACACTGCGCGCGGTCATTGCCCGGCTGGGCGCGCAGGGAGTGCGGAACGTGCTGGTTGTTCCTGTCTCGTTCGTCTCGGATCATATTGAGACGCTGCATGAGATTGACATCGAAGCGCGCCAGGAGGCGCTACAGGCCGGCTTCCGGCAATTTGAGATGGTGCCCGGCCTGAACGATTCGCCGAAGTTTATCCAGGCCATGGCGGATTTGGTTTTGAAAGCGGTAGGCGCGGAAATCCCCAGGTGATCTTTCCCGCGAGGCGGGCTCTGCTGCTTTCTCTTTCCGCTACGCCTGGCTTTTGACTTTCCCCATTCCCCTTTCTTGCATCGGCTGCGGCG
>JADFGZ010000066.1 GCA_022567475.1 Acidobacteriota bacterium
TGCCGGGAGAGATGTAGAAGCCGACGGTCTTTTTGTCCATCGACATGTTCCGGTAGGTTCCCAAGTTAATTGAGTCGGTGTCCGGATCGCGCGTAATGTCGTAACTGCCGGTGCCGATGTAGGGCCCCCCGTCCAATTCGTGCCATCTAGGTGAGGGGAAGATATCCACATTCACATCGTCGCCCATCTGCACGTTCTCGAGCACCGGGCCGTCGTCCACGTACTCGGTCGCGATCGGGTGGCTATTTTCAATCATCTCCAGAATCCGGCGGCTCAGGTCCTTCTTGTTCAAGTCGGTGGGAAGGCCATAAGTCAATGCCATGCGCGCGGGGGTGCCGTACATATTCACCAGCACGCGGAAGCCCTTCTTGTGCCCTGGAATCGAATCGAATATCGCAGCCGGCGCATCTTCGTGGTGCTGGAGCAGCTCGGTGGCCATCCCGATGTCGGTTTTGCAATCAGCGCCCTCGACAACACGGAGGTCACCCATTTCAACCAACTTGTCCATCCATCCCCGAAGTCCATCGTAAGGGAGCAATCCCTTTTTCTGTGGGGCAGTTTTCAGTGTGGCCATTGGTGTCTCTCCTTCGAATTTAAAGTAGCGGATATCTTGACTAATATCCCACAGGAAACCGTTTGTGGTCAAGAGGGCTTCCGGCCTCCCTTGCCCAGGGGGATGCGTCCCAAGAAGCGTGAGAAGGTTGTTGAAAAACTGGTGTATGGGTCCGCTTGCTGATCCCTCGGCTTCGCTCGGGACATGGCTCGGGACAGGCTGTGAGGGAGCGGGCAAATGGCGTTTTTCAACAACCTAAGCGAAGGGGTCTCTTGCTCTTTGCTCTCGCCTAGTGTAAAAAGGCTGGTGTAAAAAGAATTGAGCGTGGCCGGGCACTCAACCTCTGCACATCCACGGACTTGGCGAATCCAAAACAACTTGGGGAAAGAGAGGGACCGATGAAGAAGTGGCGTTATACACTCATGCTGGCGGCTGTTTTTTTTCTTGCCTCGTGCCAGTCTGCGCAGCAAACCAACACTGTCTCGGAGATCATCGTCATCGAAGGAGCAACCGTAATAGACGGCGTTTCTGACACGCCGATCGAAGATGCGATCATCGTGATTGTAGGCGACACGATCCAAAGCATCGGAAAGCGGGGCAGCCTGGAACCTCCCCCCGGCGCGCGGACAATCAACGCAGCCGGAAAAACCATCCTGCCCGGCATGTTCCACCTCCACGGGCACGTGGCGATGAGCGAAGGCTTTGATCGGCGCATGGAAAACTACACGCGGGAGCGCATCCAGCGTGACGCCAATTCCTACCTCTACTATGGAATCACGCACTCGATCTCGCTCGGACTCGATCAGGAGCCGATGCTGGGTTTCCTGGCCGATCAACGCGCGGGACGGGCGGGCGGAGCGCGCCTTTACTCGGCCGGCCTCGGCTTCGCCGCAAAAGATGGATGGCAGCCGGCGGGCGTCGAGGAGATCAACCGTCCGACGACACCGGAGGAGGCGCGGGCCCTGGTGCGGAAAGAATTGGAGAAGCATCCCGACGTCCTGAAGATATGGGTGGATGACCGGCTCGGCGAGCTTCCCAAAATCACGCCGGAGTTGTATGGCGCCATCATCGACGAGGCGCACAAGAACAATGTAAAAGTGCTCGCTCACATGTTCTACCTGGAAGACGCCAAGGAGCTGATGCGCCGGGGCGTGGACGCTCTGGCGCACAGCGTTCGGGACAAGGAAGTGGATGAGGAATTTCTGGCGCTGGCCAAAGAACACGGCGTCACGCAGGTGGCGACACTGGTGGGCCATTACGGCAACCTGACCTATCCGCAGGACACATCGTTTCTCGACGATCCCGGAGTGCCGCTGATGGTCCCGGCCGACGCGCTCGAAACATTGCGCAGCAAGGAGTATCAGAACCAACAGGCCCAAAGCCCGACCCGGGAACGGTCGCGGCGTCAATACGAAACCGCACTCAAAAACACGGCGGCGATTGCGGCCGCCGGCATCCCGATAGCGATCGGGACCGACTCCAGCGGGGCCAGCCGTGTCCAGGGACTGTGGGAGCACCGCGAGATGGAGCATCTGGTGAAGGCGGGCCTGACACCGATGCAAGCCATTCAGGCGGCCACGGCAAACGGCGCGAAGCTTCTCGGGGTCGATGACAAATACGGAACCCTGGAGCCGGGCAAGGTGGCTGACTTCGTCGTGCTGAACGCAAACCCGCTTTCCGATATTACCAACTCGCTGCAGATCGACGCCGTCTGGATGGACGGAAAGCCGGTCAACCGCGCCGCGCTAGGGCACTACGGCTCCGGCGCGAATTAACCGCGTTCGATCGTATTGACGGACGTCGTTGCTTGGGAGGAACTTGGGGATGGTCTTGCCGCTCGAATTAAAGATACTCCTGTTACAATGAGTCAAGTTCCTGGCTAGTCAAGAGGCGTCCTTGAGATTCGGTTCAAAGTTTTTGGTATGGGCACTTTTCCTCCTGCTCCCGGCCACCCCGGCGTCGGCTCAGGCGGAAATCGCTTCCGCTGACCTGAAAGGGGTGGTCTCCGATGTCAGCCACGAGGTGATTCCTGGCGCAACGATAACAGTTACTGAAGAAGCGATGGGAATCAGCCGTCAGGTCACCGCCGATGCTGCGGGTCAGTACCGGGTGCTGCTGCTCCGCCCCGGAACTTACGCGGCCAAGGTGGAGGCCACCGGCTTTGAGAGCCAAATTGTTACGGGGATAACCCTCACCGTAGGGCAGATCGCCAGAATGGACTTTCGTCTCACACCCGGCGTCGTGGCCAGCACCATCGAGGTGTTCGCTGTAATGCCGACGACGGAAACTGAAAAAACCCAACAAGCAAACACGTTGGAACAACAGCGCATCCGAGAGCTTCCCATCAACAGGCGCAACTTCCTGGACTTCGCGCTGCTGACCCCGGGCGTCACCGAGTCCAACACTATGGTGGACGACACGGACTTTCGCGTCAGCCAGGCGCCGCACTCGGGCCTTTCCTTTGCGGGGAACAATGGTCGCCGGAACTTCGTCAGTATTGACGGCGCCGCGAACGTCTACAACTCCGGCGGTGTGCGGCCGACCATCACCCAGGCTGCCGTGCAGGAGTTCCAGATCAACCTCAGCAGCTACACAGCGGAATTGGGGGGCGCCGGCGGCGGCGTGGTGAACATCGTCTCCAAGTCGGGAAACAACTCCCTGCATGGGGAGGTATTCGGCTTTTTCCGCCACAAGAGTTTGCAGGCACGTAACTTCTTTGATGAGCAGAAGGCCCCCTTTACGCGGATGCAGGAGGGCTTTGCGGTGGGGGGTCCCATCCGCCGGGACAAGACCTTCTTTTTTGCGGGCTTCGAGCGGCTGGATAAACAGGAGTCCGCCCGCGTTCCTATCCTTTCTCGCGACCCGGGCATCTTCAGCCGGCTGACGCCGTCGCAGTCGCTGCTGTTGGACTATCTGGACGGGCTGCCGGACGCCCCTCCGTTGCTGCCGCTGAAAGGGCTGTCGGCGGCCTTGCGGCCGGCTCTGTTGACTACCAACTATCCAGCCACGATCTCCCTGTTCCAATCCAATAGCGGCATTTTTCCGTTCGGGGAGGCGTTGACCCAGATGAGCGTCAAGATCGATCATAATTTCTCGCCGAATCATCAGTTCTTTCTTCGGGATAACTGGACCGACGACCTGACCGACAACACCCAATTTGGGTCGCTGGTCGCTTTCAATCGGGGACGTACCATCGATGTATTTAGCAACACGGCTGTAATGTCTGATACATACATCCTCAATCCCCAAACCATCCACCAGTTCCGGTTTGCATGGAGCTATGACAACCTCAATGTGGTCCCAACCGATCCCCTGGGCCCGGAGCTCAACATCACTGGCTTTGGTTTGTTCGGGCGCGATATTCTTCAGCCGGCGAAGAACGTGGAGCGAAACTACCAGTTCCACGACAATCTTACCTACGCCAGCGGCGCCCACACCTGGAAGTTCGGCATGGAGTACCACGCCATCCAAGATTACACCCGCGCGGAAAGCTTCTTCGGCGGGCGGTTCAGCTTCGGCGAGGCGGTTCCTCTCTTCAGCATCCTCTCCGCCTCGGCGGGTTCGCAGGCATTTCTTGATCTCAATCAGTTTCTGCTGACCAGCGCGGGAGTGCCCGAAGGCCTCAGAACCTCCGTAGCAGTCCGGCTGCCCGGCGCTCCGGGACCTGTCCCGGTTTCTGTTGCGCTGGCTGCACCGGTGACCGCCTTGCAGTCTTTTAACCTGGGATTGCCGACCTTTTACCAACAAGGCTTTGGAGATCCCAACTTCGCTGCCTGGGCCCACCGGTTTGCTTTCTTCGGGCAAGATCATTGGAAGGTGAAACCCAACTTCACACTCAACCTGGGTTTGCGGTTCGATGCCCATGCTGCCGAACAACCTATTGGGTCTGACATCAACAACTTCGGGCCTCGGATGGGATTCTCCTGGGATCCTTTTTCCACCGGGAAAACAGTTGTTCGAGGCGGCTACGGAATCTACTTCTCGCCCGTGGATAACCAGATTGTCACCGTCGTGAACACCCTGAGCGGCCGCACCATCAACCAAACCTTCGTGCCCCTGACTGGCGTCCCGGGCTTATTGAATCCCAAAACAGGAGCGCCATTGACCTCGGCGGAGATCTACCGGACCTTGCTGTCGCAAGGCGTGATTGGCCAGCGGTCAATTCGAGCCTCAGATCTGAGCCAGTTCGGCATTACCCCGGGACCCGGAGCACCCTTTAGCGTCCTGTTCCAGGCGAGCGAGGATTACGCCATCCCTTACAGCCAGCAAGCCAGCTTCGGCCTGGAGCGCCAAATCGCCCAGGATTTCTCGCTCGCGATCAATTACCTGTTCAACCGGGGAGTCCGGATTCCGCGCGCCGTGGACATCAACATCGTGCGTGCCGGCACCGATCCGACCACGGGCCAGCCCACGTACACGTTCCGGAATCCACTCCTGCTGCAACTGAACCAGTATGAGTCCACGGCCAACTCGTTCTACCATGCCATGACTCTTTCGGCGTCCAAGCGCTTCCGCGATCACTACTCGTTGTTTGCCTCCTACACGCTGAGCAAGGCCATTGACGAAGTGACAGATTTTAACAGCGACTTTGAAGCAAATAACCAGACCAACCTGCGGGCGGATCGCGCCCTTTCGAGTTTCGACCAGCGGCACCGTCTCGTGGTGAATGGAATCCTGGAAAGTCCCTTCCCAGCCGGCGCCGGAAACCACCCGCTGTCCAGAGCCCTTGCCGACATCACGGTCTCTTACATCGGAGTGGTTTCCAGCGCGCGGCCTTTCAACCTCCTGGTCGGCTTCGATAACGTAGGCGACCGCCATCCCAACACGCACCGCCCGTTCGGAGCCGGTCGCAACATTGGACGCGGTCCGGACTTCTTTACGCTGGACCTGCGGCTCTCCAAGCGGTTTCGCCTGCCGAATCGGAAACCCTGGAGTCTGGAGTTCACCGCCGAGGCATTCAACCTGCTTAACCGCACCAACTTCAAGAACATCAACAATACGGTGGGCGATGTGAGGTTACAGGGAAAGGATTTGATTGATCCTTCTACCGGCCATAGCATCAACAAGGGTCAATTGGAAGGCCGTACGGACCAGCTACCCACTCAACCCTTGGGATTTACCTCCACTTTCGATCCACGCCAGTTCCAGTTGGGACTTCAGATTCTGTTCTAATCATTTCTCCAGTAGGTATAGATCGCCGGACGCCCCGTAGCACCAGCGTCCTCGCTGGCCCAGAGAGCCGCCAGAGCCAGCCGAGGGGATGGCGGCGCTATATTCCGCGTCTACAGAAACTGGAGATGCTCTTTAATATGGAAGCAAAGAAATTCACAGTAAGTCCTTGGCAACAAATTCCGGTCCGTTATCGGAACGAATGTGTTATGAAACCGACCTGGCAGTATTCGATTGTCTTGACTGACGGCACCCGCCGGAAGGTATAATTTGTTTCGATACTGTTCAGGTGTTGTGTATAGTATTCAAGAAAATGTTTGGCGGGAAAGGGGGGAGGATAGAAGGCCGGTTTCCGCGCCGGGCATGAGAAACGAGGCGGGCCGGTGGAAAGCTGGGCCATTTGCGTTCTCCTAAAATCCAAAATAACCTGCTCTCAGCCTAACTGGCAGCATCTAAACTCGCACACTCCCTTCCCCGCCAGGCAGCGGAAGAGCGCGCCGAAACCGGCGGCTCACCCGAAGCGTTGTGTGTCATCGAAGGTATAGAATTTAACCCCCTTGGCGTTTTCCGAGAGGTTTTATGCAACCCGAGCAACAAGTGCCGCGCTCGATTAATAATCCTGCGCAGGCTTTCCTTTCCGTTCCGACTCCCCTGATCATCACCACGCTCTCGGACGGGCGCTTTGTGGAAGTGAACGAGAGTTTCCTGCAGACGACCGGCTTTCAGCGCGCAGAGATGATTGGGCGGACGTCCTTGGAGTTGAACCTTTGGCCGGAGAAGAGCGACCGCGAGAAGTTTGCTCAAAAGTTGAAAGAACAGAGCAGGGTCGCTGACCTGGAAATGACGTTTCGCATGCGGTCCGGCGAACTGCGTAACGGTCTCCTGTCGGCAGCGCTGATTGAACTATCCGGCGAGCAATGTGTCGTCGCGCTATGGCACGACATTACCGACCGCAAACAGGCCGAGGAGGAACTGCAGGAACAAAAAAAACTTTACCACCACCTGGTAGAGCATAGCATGGGGCTAATGTGCATACACGACCTAAATGGTGTTCTGCTATCCGTTAATTCGGCTTCGATGCAGGCAATCGGCTTTCGCAAGGAAGATGCCATTGGACGAAACTTGAGAGATTTCCTCACACCCTCAGTACGGCATAAGGTTGACGCCTACCTCGACCGCATTCGGCAAAACCGAACCGATAGCGGGCTCATGCATGTAGTCGCGAGAAATGGAGAGGAGCGGGTCTGGTTGTACGGAAACGTGAGATACCAGGAGCCGGGAAAGCCGCCCTACGTGCTGGGTCACGCCCAGGACATCACCGAGCAGAAGCGGGCCGAGAAGGAATTGCAGCAGCAGAAAGAAATGCTGCAAACCATCTTCGATCAAATTCCGGTAATCGTGATTTTTTTTGGCCCGGAGGGGAAAATTCAACTCGGGAACCGGGAGTTGGAACGCACGCTGGGTTGGTTCCAGGAAGATTGGCAGAAGCAGGACATCTTCGCCCAAATCTTTCCCGACCCAGCCGAATGCCAGCAATTCCGAGAATACATGCGGACGAAGCCACCCGGCTGGCGGGATTTCAAAATGCAGGCCCGAAACGGAAAGGTTCTGGACATCGCTTGGGCGACCGTGCCGCTTTCCGACGGAAGGAGCCTCGGCATTGGCCAGGACATCACCGACCGGAAACGGACCGAGGAAGAACTGGCGAAAAGCGAACGAGTGGCCCGCGACATCCTGGAAAACTCCGGCGACCTGATTCAGAGCGTCAATGCCGAAGGCCGTTTTGAATACGTCAACCGTACTTGGCTGGAGACCCTGGGATACACAGCACAAGAAATGCGCCAAATGGCATTTCTGGACATCCTCCGCCCGGACCAGGTGGAACACTGCACAAAGATTTTTTCCGCATTGCAACGAGAAGAATCGTTCCCTCACATTGAAACGGTGTTTCAGACCAAGGATGGGCGGGATATTTTCGTGGAAGGCTCTACGTCCTCTAATTTTCAGGACGGACGGTTTATCTCCACCAGAGGCTTTTTCCGGGATGTAACCGAGCGCAAGCGCGCGGAAGAGGCTATTAAACAGCTCCGGCGGCAAAATGAGTTAATTTTAAACGCCGCGGGCGAGGGCATCTACGGTCTGGATTTGAACGGGAATACCACGTTCGCCAATCCGGCCGCGGCCAGAATGATTGGGTGGAAAGCGGAAGATCTGATCGGCAAGCCGCAGCACGCAATTTTCCACCACTCGAAACCCGATGGGTCGCCCTATCCCCGCGAGAACTGCCCCATCTATGCCGCTTTCAAGGATGGCTCTGTCCACCACGTGGACGACGAAGTATTTTGGCGGAAGGACGGCAGCAGCTTCCCGGTGGAGTACATCAGCACCCCGATACGGGACGAAATGAAACGCCTCGTGGGAGCCGTGGTGACCTTCCAGGACATCACCGAGCGCAATCAGGCAGAGGAGGCGCTCAGAGCTAAGACTGAGCAACTGGAGGCTATTTCCAGTGCGATGGCGGAATTCATCAGGAGCGGAGATTGGCGGGAAGCGAGCGCCTTGCTCCTGCAATGTGCCCTGAGCCAGACAGCCAGTGTGTACGGGTTCGCAGGAGTTGTCGTGCCAGGGCCTATCCTCCGCATCCTCGCTCACAAGGGCATCGTCTGGGATTCGAGTGAAAATCGAGAGTTCTATGAAAACGCCTTGCGCACCTACAGGGAGACCGGCTACCTGGAGTTCACCAACTTCAACAACCTGTTCGGGAAGGTGATCACCAGCGGGAAACCGGTCCTCTCCAATGATCCGGGCACAGATCCTCGCTCCGGCGGTCTTCCCTCAGGGCACCCGCCCCTGCGTCACTTCCTGGGTGTGCCCATTTTCTGGAAAACCGACGTGGTGGGGCTGATCGGGGTGGCGAACCGGCCAGGAGGATACACCTCCGCGGAACAGGACAAGCTCGCAATTCTCGCGGATACAGCCGGCGTACTCTACGATAGCTATCGCCGGCTGGAACGAGAAGCCGCCTTGGAGAAGGCGCTACGATTCATTGCCGAGGGAACTGCCTCGGTAACGGGCGCTGATTTCTTTCGATCGCTCGTCCGCCATCTGGCTGCCATTCTTCAAGCACATTATGCCTTCGTTGCTGAGTGCACGGATTCGACGGCAACCAGGGTTCGAACGGTTGCGTACTGGACGGGTGAAGACTGGGGCGAAAACATTGAGTATTCCCTGCTTGGCACTCCCTGCGAGAAGGCGGTAAGCGGAGAGCCCTGCTACTTCCCGGAGGGTGTGCAAGCACTCTTCCCCGAGGATAAGGCCTTGGCTGCGATAGGGGCGCAGAGCTATTTGGGAATTCCACTTTTTGATTCGTCGGGCAATGTTCTGGGTCACTTGGTCGTGGTGGATGATAAACCGATGAGCGGTGAACTCCGCCTTGAACAAAAGTCAATTATAGAAATTTTTGCTTCACGAGCCGGGGCCGAATTGGAGCGCAAGCGGGCCGAAGCAGAAATCCAAAGATTCAACCAAGAACTCGAGCAGCGCGTGACGGAGCGCACTGCACAGTTGCAGGAAAGCGAAGATCGATTCCGTGCCCAATACAAAGGGCTTCCGGTTTCTACCCTCACCTGGCAGAGGGCCGGGGAAGATTTTCTGCTGATGGACCACAACGATGTTGCCCTCGTTTTCTCGCGGGGCCGGATTCAGGATTTTATCGGGAAACCTGCCAGCAAATTCTACAACGACAGGCCCGATTTGCTGGATAACATGCGGCGCTGCTTCCGGGAAAAAGCGTCCATCAAGTGGGAAACGCCCTTTCGGATGCGGACTACAGGGGAAAACAAGCATATCGCTTTTACCTATGCTTTTATTCCGCCCGACCTGGTCATGACTCATACGGAAGATATCACCGAGCAGAAGCAAATGGCAGAGGCCCTGCAGGAAAAGGAGGAACAGCTCCGTCACGCCCAAAAGATGGAAGCCATCGGGCAGTTGGCCGGCGGGGTGGCGCACGATTTCAACAACCTGCTTACGGGCATCATTGGGTACAGTGATGTCCTCTTGAAAAAGCTGGGGCCCGGCCATCCCCTGCTGAAACAGGCGGGGCAAATCAAAAAGGCGGGAGACCAAGCGGCCGTCCTCACAGGCCAACTGCTGGCCTTCAGCCGGAAACAGGTTCTGCAACCCCAGGTAGTCGACCTGAACGAAATCGTGGCCGGGATGGACGAGATGCTGCGCCGCCTGGTCGGCGACAACATCACTCTGGTCACCTCGCTCCGCCCGGCGCTGGGAAAAACGACAGCGGACCCCGGCCAGATCGAACAGGTTATTCTGAACCTGGTGAGCAACGCCCGCGATGCCATGCCCAAAGGGGGCACGCTCACGATTGCCACGGAAAACATCGAACGAAAACAGGCCACGGGATACCCCGGCCCGGAAACCAAAGCCGGGCGGCACGTGATGCTTACCGTAACCGACACCGGCAGCGGAATGGACGGGGAAACTCTGGCGCACGTCTTTGAACCTTTCTTTACTACAAAGGAGAAGGGAAAAGGAACGGGGCTGGGGCTGGCCAGCGTCTACGGGATCGTCCGGCAAAGCGGCGGCCACATCCAGGTTTCGAGCGAACTGGGGCGCGGCACGAAGTTCCAGATTTACCTGTCGCGGGTCGATGAAGATAAAACCCTTCCCGCGCCTAAGCCGGATTCTGTCCAGCCTGTGCCATCCGGCGGCTGGGAAACCATCTTGCTGGTGGAAGACTCCGATCAGGTCCGGGAACTGGTCTGTCAATGCCTCCAAGACGAGGGCTACACGGTGCTGGCGGCAAGCAAAAGCGCTGAGGCTGTTCAGATCGCCGCGAAGGGGAAGCAAAAGATTGGCATGCTTTTGACCGATGTAATCATGCCGGGCATGAGCGGACCCGACCTCGCCCAGATCATTTTGAAGGATCACAAAGATATAAAGGTTCTCTATCTCTCCGGCTATTCGGACCACCCCTTGGTCCGGCAAGGCATTTCCAAGCCGAACATTTCCTTCCTGGCAAAGCCCTTCACTCTGGAGGCGTTGCTGCACAAGGTGCGCGAGGTTTTCGACGTCTCAAAAAGCAGGCCCTCGCAGAGGAAATCCCCGGCAAAGGTAAAAGCAAAATCCACCCGGTCGGCGAAACTCACAAAGGCGAGCCGGACGGCCAAGCCCGCAAAGGCGAAGCGAGGCCGCCCGAAAACAAAATCCTGAACGACCCTTAGGGAACACAGCCCGCATTTTCAGCACCGTTGATGCTTTTCCTCACAGCAGGCTGCCTTCCGTTGCTTGCCGCCCAACCCCTTCACCGAATGAACCGGCGAAAGCACTACAGATTCCCGGGGATCGGTACGATAGTTCTATTGACGTCAAAACGATTTGCGGTAACCTTACAGTGAGTGCCGTATCTCGCAGTTCTACTTGTAGTTCTGCTGGGAACAATCCACCGGGAAACCGGATAATATTGATGATGAGGTAGAGGAGGGGCGTATGAAACGGAGCATCATCTGCTACTCAGCCATGCTTTTGGTCCTCACGATGATTGCAAACCCTGCCTGGACGCAAGGCAGGGGCAGAGGGAACGCAAAACGGAAACCAGCAACAGCCAGCCAAGCGGTTCTGGAAGTCTCTGTGGTGTTCACCACCCAGGAGCGGGACATCATTAGCGGCTGGTTCACAACAAATCGCAGCGGTCTGCCGCCGGGCCTGGCCAATCGGGAGAGTTTGCCTCCCGGACTGGAGCGCCAATTGCGCCGGAACGGGACCCTTCCGCCCGGCCTGCAGAAAAAGCTCCATCCCTTGCCATACGCGCTAGAGGGGAAGCTGCGAAAGTTGCCTGCGGGATATAGCCGGGTGGTCATTGGCGGCAGCATCATCCTCATGAACGGGAAAACCGGAGTCATCTTTGACGTCATCCGCGACATCATCCCAGGCGATGACTCCGGTGTCCTCACACAGCGCGCCGCCACCTCGGTGGCAAGCCAGCCCGCGCCGTCTGTAGCATCTTCATCCACCCGCGAGCCCACCGCCCCCTCCCAAACCCTTGCGGGAATTCCGGCGGAAGGAGCGCGGCTGCGAGTCCGCACTACGACGACCCTCTCCACAAAGTCGCACCAAGCCGGGGACACTTTCCTGGCCACTTTGGAAGAACCGTGGGTTGAGGGAAGCCGGGTAATTGCTCCCCAGGGCGCACAAGTCGAAGGGCGAATCGTCGAGGCGGATGATGGCGGCCGGGTGAAAGGCGTTGCTTGGATTGCTGTTCAACTCGTTCGGTTGCACACGGTTTCCGGTCACGTTGCCGAGATCGCCACCAACACCCTGGTTATGGAAGCCAACGGCACGAAGGCCGAAGACGCCGCGAAAATCGGCGTCACCAGCGGAATTGGCGCCGCTGTCGGCGCACTCATCGGCGGCGGGAAAGGCGCCGTTATCGGCGCTGCAACCGGAGCGGCCGCAGGCACGGGCGTTGTCCTGGCAACTCACGGCGACCCAGCCGTTATCGCCAGCGAAACCGTGCTGGACTTCACACTGCAACCTTCCCGGCAGGGCAACTGACAAGGAAGTAAACAACGGCAAGTTTCCGAAAGGCAGGGTTGAAAACAGATTCGAGATTGAAAGGAGCATGTAAGATGCGTTTCTTGCTAACCACGGTTTTCGCTTTGCTGTTGGCAGGGCAACTAAACACAGCCTGGGGCGCCAACAAACAAGAGAAGAGGCTCGCAAAATCCGCTGAGGTGTTCCAGCAAATCATGGACACTCCGGACAAGGGAATCCCGGTCGACTTGCTGGCGCGGGCCGCCTGCATCGGCATTCTCCCCAGCGTCAAGAAGTTCGCCTTCGGCTTCGGCGGCCGTCACGGCGCCGGTTTTGTCCTGTGCCGCAAGAACCGCGGCAAAGGCCCTTGGGGACCTCCCTCCGGCTTCTCCATGTCGGGAGGCAGCTTCGGCCTGCAACTGGGCTTTTCGGCCACCGACTATGTGCTGCTGTTCATGAACCCGGACGGAGTGGACAAACTTCTGTCGGATAAATTCACGCTCGGCGCCAACGCCGCGGTGGCGGCCGGACCGGTGGGACGCACGGCCGAGGCAGCGACGGACGCGCAAATGACCGCTAAGATTCTAAGCTACTCTCGCAGCAAGGGCCTCTTTGCCGGTTTGGCTCTGGAGGGCGCTGTGCTGAAACCCTCCGGCGGCGACAACAAGGCACTCTACGGCAGGAAGGTTGACCCCCGAGACTTGTTGCTCACCGGCAATGTGGCTCCACCGCCGAGCGCTGGCCCGCTAATCGAGATACTTTCCCGCTACTCTGGACGCAAGACCAGGAAGGCCCCTTAGAAAACCCTCTCTCTGGAGCCCCGCTTCGGATAACCGAGTGGGGCTCGCCTTTCTAGCTCCACTTTTGAAATAATTTCTATCCCATTGTTTACATGCTGGTTACTGTCCTGTTAAATTATCTCAAAACAATGCCAACCCTCTGCTTTTCAGGAAATCGTGCAGACTTCCCGCGAGCTGTGGAAAATCCAACCGAACCAGAACGCGACCTCAAATAGACACCAATAACAATTCCTAAATTGGGCGTGGTGTAGAATGGCCAGCATGGAAAACCACCTGCTCGGCCAGGTCGCTGCAAAGGCAGTGGCAGCACTCGGAATAAGAGAAGGTCACCTTGTCGAAATCAGGGCAGACATCGCGGCTCACCAGTGGGCGGAAATAATTGCAGTATTCGTTGAAAGAGATGGTGGCATACCCTTTCTCAACCTTGCTTCTGTTCAATACTATAAGGAGCGCATTGTTTCCCTGCCGCTCGATCAGCTCAGCACCCCGCCACCATTTCTTGTGGAAATGAGCCGGAGGGTAAATGCCATAATCGTAGTAGAGCGAGATTGGAGCCAGCTCAGCCGCACTTGTCCGCCCGACAAACTCGCTGCCTGGATTAAAGCGATGGGAGTCATTGTAGAGCAACTAGAAGTCAGGCAGGTTCCTGACTGCCAAATCGTACACCCGGATGCTCTCCCAGAAGAGCACCTTTCCGTTTCCAGAGAAGAGCTTCGCCGTAATCTGGAAAGTGCGCTGATCGCGGATTCAAACAAGATTCAGGCCCGCGCTGAGTATATGGCATCCAGGCTGGCACTCCATCGACAGCTTGAAATATTTTCCGGCGACAGCCGCCGGCTGGCAGTTCAATTTGAGGGAAGACCCATCCGAAAAGGTGACGGGAAATTGCATGAGGATCGCGTCGTCAATTTCCCATATGGCTCCGTTTACTTCACTTTGATCGAGGACAGCGTGGAGGGTTCCATCTATTTTGAGAAATGGCAGGATGTGGATGGACTCGTCCTTTCATTCCAGCAAGGCCGCTTGTGTGAAGTGAAAGCGGATCGGAACGTGCATCACTTTGAAAAGCTGCTCGCCGCTCACACTGGAGATAAGGACCGGGTCAGCCACATAGGAATTGGAGTGAACCCAGGGTTGAGTGTTTACACGGGACACATCGCTCTGGATGAATGCCGTGCAGGATCGGTTTTTCTGGCTCTTGGAGAAAACAGATACCTTGGAGGCACAAACGCTTCGACGCTGAATTTAGATCTCGTTTCACAGAAAGCGACCGTGAAGGAACCAAACGGAGCCTTAATTGTCGATGGAAAACTTATGCTTGGCTAGCTATTGCGAATTGGAAAACACGGGAACTGTATCAGCGATCCTCTGCGAGCCTTGGATGAATGACCCGCCACGACTCCCCGCTTCCCGGAAGAAAAGGTCCCCAGTCGCCGCCTCTGAGGCTGGTCACCTTGAGCGGAGCTTCAATCTGCAGGGTTTGTCGTCCCGAAGAGACGGGCGCCATTTGCCGAAGCCGGTAGTGCGTTCTCTCGGCCTCCATATTGCTGCTTGCTTCTTCCAGAGCTTGGTCGATGGACTGGGTTCCGTCAAACTCATGGATACCAATGCTGAGGCTTAGCCTAAAACCCGGCAAAGGAGAACCCTCGCTGGAGGCGATGACCTCGTTCCACTCTGTTACCCGTTGTTGAATGCGTTGCTTCACCAACTCTCCGCCGGGTTCTTTGGTATTTTGCAGAGCAACCAGAAACTCATCCCCGCCCAGGCGGACCACGTAGTCCGAGCAGCGGATCCATTCCTTGATGAGCCCCCCGACTTCAGCCAAAACCAAATCACCATAACGGTGGCCAAAACGCGTATTGAGTTGTTTGAAGTTGTTCACATCGATATACAAAAAAACCAGGGTGCCATGCCTGCGTTGTACTCTCTGGATTGCCTCGCTGAGGACCCCGTCCAAGGCGGTACGGTTGAAGACTTGGGTGAGCGGGTCGGTAAATAACCGCATGCCGGCAACCTCGCATCTCCATGCCTCCATGATGGAGAGAAAACGGAGCGCCCGAATCTGATTCCATTCATGGATGAGGTAAATACCGAACAGCAGAACCATCGTCAGCAGGCCCAGAAGGAGCTGCGGGGTCGCCGGTGTATAGCCCGCACGGAGACTCCTGAATGCGCCTGGAAAGGTGATGGCGAAAAATCCTGCCAACAAGCTTCCCACCATCGCAAAGAAAAGAATCCACAGTTCCCTCTCCCGCCTCTCGACCGGCGACAACTGCCGCCTAATTTGATTGGAAAATCGCTGCAACTCTGCCCGCATGTGAATCTTCCTTACTTGGCTGAACCTCCGCCTCTCCAGGGTATGACAGCCGCGCGTATGGAGGAAATAGCTCAAAGGTAACTTTATTCCGGCACTTTTGTACTGCGGCTTGGATGCTGGAAGCTGCAAAAGATATTGGCGTGTGGAACGTGCCCGTCTCAGCAAGGCGGAAAAAACACGGAAGCAGAAAAGCAGCCGCCTCGGGGGACTTGGCGACGGCCT
>JADFGZ010000350.1 GCA_022567475.1 Acidobacteriota bacterium
GATCATGCACCCCCACCAGCCGCATGTTCTCGCCCTCCGATCCGTGGCCTCCCAGCCTTTGCTGCGCCGCCGCATCAACTGCGCTCCACGCCAGCACGATAAAAAGAACCGCAATGGGAAAAAGGAATCCTTCCGGCAACCGTATCGTCATCGTTTCCCCTCGTCGAATACTTGGCTCGAACACATGAATTGTTACATGAATGGGCGCATGAATGGCTACTTGAATTATAAGGCTTGCGGTGCCCAAAGCTGCCAGTCCCGCACTATCCCTTTTCACTGGCCCTTTTCACGGGGCCAATCTCATTTGCAGGCCTGGGTGGGCGCTCCATTACTGTCGCGGCTCGGATTGACCGCCCTGCGGGCGGTCAATCCTGAGCGCAGCGAAAGCCTGCCCCGAGCTTGCCGAGGGGGGATATGCTTTTCATTCTGACTCCTGACTTCTGTCTTCCGACTCCTACTTTTCCACTCCTTACTTGTCACTCGTTACTGCCCGGCAGCCGTGCTAGAAAATTTCCGGAAAATAATACGTCATCACGGCGTTGAGATACTTGTCCGATACGATGACGGTCTTGTTCTTGGCGTCGTAAGTCACCCCGCGCGGCTGGCGCAACAGGCCCTTGGGCCCTCCAATCTTCCAGCGCGGCGGAACGTCTCCTTGATCCTGGAGGATGTTCCATACGCCCACAAAGGAGGCATCGGAGGCGATTCTTTCTCCAGGACCGGTCCCCGGGCCAGGAACAGATACAAAGACCAAGCCGCGAGGGGGATAGACATTGATTCGAGATGTGCGCTGGAGTCCCGTTTTGGGGCCGCTGATTATAGCTCGCGGTTTCACGTTGCCTTCGTCGGTGCGGTTAAAAATCATCAGACCCCTTCTACTGTCTCCTCCTTCCTGCCAGCTCGCCGACACGACAAGCAAGTTGTGGACCGGGTCCACGGCAACCTCGCTAGGACCCCACGGCGTGCCGGGGCCCTCCAGGATCCGGATCGGCGCTACATTTCCATTGGCCTCCCGCGCAAAAACCAGGACCCGGCTTTCCACGCTCACCTCAGGAACGAAAATCTCGTTGTGCACCGGATCGACCGTCACCTTGTCGGGATTCCTTAACTGCGTGCGGAGCCCCTGGATTACCCGGATCGGGGCCTCCTCCCCGTTGGCTCCTCCACGGAATGTCATCACCGACTGGGAGAACGGCTGCGGCACCGTGATTTCATCATGGATCTCGTCGTAGAAAATGCCGTGCATCGTCCGGCCCAGCATTGTTTTTTGTCCCTCAATCTTCCGGTTCGCTATAGCTCCCCCATCCGCCAGCCTGGCGAAAGCCGCAATCTGCGGGTGGGCCACTCAGTTGGGAACCAGAATTTCTTCCCGCTTGGTGTCATAGGTTATAGCGCCCGGATTGCCAATCATCAAAGACGGCGCGCCAATCGGCGCGCTGCGGATCGTGCGCAAAGGCGGCGTGTCGCCCTCCGCCGTGGATTTATAGACAGTCGCCGAGTGATTGCCGAAGTTGGCCACCCACAACTCGTCATTCTGGGTGTCCAAGAACAGGCCCGTGGGGTTTTTGATGCCGCTGTTGGGGCCTTTTAACACCCGAATGGGAGCCACGTCACCATGGGCGCTCGCGCGGAAGACCAGGATGGAATCCCCCTGGTCATTGGCGACAAACAGCTCGCCTCGCTCCGGATCAACGGCAATTCCCGCCGCCCAGTTCAATTGCGTCCGGGGCCCTTCGATCACCCGCAACGGAGCAGCATTCCCGCTCGCGTTCGCGGCGTATACCGTGATCGAAGGCGGCACCGTCGTGCCCGAACCGGGGATCGCTACGTCTTCACCCTTCGGCCAATTCGCTTTCCCTTTGGCTCTTCCGAGAGTTCCCACCCCGCCGTCCGAGTCCGCGCGATGCTGCCGGACCGATCCGTGATTGGTGACGTAGATGAGGTGATTCTTCGTATCCAAGGCAATGCCATGGGGGTCTGCCAGACGGGTGCGTTCCCCCTGGAGGAGACGGATGGGGGCATCGTCGCCTTCAGCCCACTTGTTGTATACCACCACTGCGTTGTCGTGCTGGATGGTCAGGTAAAGCTCCTCCCGCTGCTCATCCACCGTAATGCCAAAAGTCCCATGCGGCGTGGCCAGCTGCCGCGTCGGAGGCACGTCCCCATTGGCCTGGCGGTTAAAGATCACCAGCGTGTCCACCGTGTCGTTGTTGACGGCGTAAATATCTCCGCTGCCCGGATCAATATACAACCCGCACTGAAATTCGATTCTCGTGTTCTCTCCCCCGATCTTGCGCTTTGGCTCGGTCATGGCAGCGTTGGGAGGCGTATTATCCAGCCGGTCGTAGACCAGAATGTTGAAGAAGCTTTCGTCCGTCATGACAACTTCCCCTCGCACCGGGTCCACCGCAATAGCGCTGTAGGAGGAATAGGGATCCCGGATGATCCGAAGCGGCGCTCTCGGGGAGGCTTCCTCGTTGCTGTCCTGAGCGGCAGCCCGTGCCATCGCGCCGGAGGACTGCCGCATGGCGGCCAGCAGAGTAGTGCCGGCGCTGGCGGGCATCCACTCGCACATTACCCCGTCCATCACCGGCAAAGGCTCCACGGAAATCAGTTGGGGGAAACCGGTGGTCCTCCTCGCCAAGACCGGCTGGGGTTCGCCGGTGATCCCACTGGATAACACGAATCCAGCAAGAATCCCGGTCATTGCAAGAATTGCAATCAGCATTGCCTTCCGTCGCAAATAAGCCTTCCGTCTTAAATTAGATGGTCGAGCCATGACCTGTGCCTCCCTTTTCATCTTGGTCGTGATCGAACCGCTGCTGAGTTCCGTCAGCGGCTTCCAACTCTTCGGCGATGGCGATATTGTCCCGCGCGTGATACACCTCCCCCATGCCGCCCGCACCGGACAGGCTCAGGATTTCGTAAGGGCCCAAGTGCTGGCCTGGGGAAACAACCACGCTATTGTCCTCGCCTGATTGGAACTGCTGGTAGATTACAGGAGGTGAAACGGCAAATCAATTGCTACCCACGAGCGAGGTCTTGGAAACAAGAAATGCGAAAAGGGATTGCACTGAAAGAGCGGGCAGCGTATGCTTTGCACTCACAATGATTGCAATCGGGAATTTTGGACTCGACCGATTTTATCCTAAAGGAGGATTATGGCTACGAAAAGAATGACTCAAACTCAGTTGATTCGGCTTTTGGCCGAGCGTTGTGAGCTAAGCAATAAAACAGCGCGCCAGTTTATGGAGGCGTTGGCGGAAACCGCACTGAATGAAACCAAGAAGAAAGGCGTCTTCGTCCTGCCCGGCATCGGACGGCTGGTCAAGTCGCACCGCAAGGCTCGCATGGGGCGGAACCCGGCCACCGGGGAGACCATCAAGATTGCTGCCAAGACCGTGGTGAAGTTCCGGGTTGCCAAGGCTGCCAAGGACTCCATTGCGCCGAGCAAAGCGAAGAAGAAAACGAAGAAAAAGAAGTAGCAGTAGCAGCTCGGACCGAAGCATTGACTATGGCGGGGGCCGCCCGTTCCACTCCACCAGAAAGAGCCCGTTTATCTCGGAAGTCCGTGGCGTTTTTCGGAGAAGGTTTGTTTCACCAGCAAGCACGCCTTTCACCCATCACCGGCACAACGGACCGGAGATCCCGGAGGCCCCTTTCTTCTCAAAAGAAAGCCGGAATCTGGACAACGTAAGCAGCGGATCGTGCAGGAGTTGTTTTCAGGTCCGGCTTTGAGAGTTCTATTGCCCTGCCAAACCAGCTAAGGCAACACTCGCTGCCGGGCCCGCCAATCTACGCGGAGCCGCCGGGATTGCTGCCGAAATCGGTATTCCGTTGAATCAAAGTTTGGTAGCGGCGACTGGACTCGAACCAGTGACCTAGGGATTATGAGTTATTGGTGAACACGTAATCAACAACTTACACAGAATGCCACCATGTGCTACTGAGTTGTATTTCTAAGGCTTAGCCAGGGGATGCGTACGCTCGGTAGCACTCCATCAATGCAGGGGGTGGGCACAAAATTGGGCACAGTCCTCTGTGGCTGAACATTGTCCAATTCCCCTCTATTGTCCAGGGGTTCCGCGCCGCTGCTTGTGTCCGTTCCGGCGGTGCGAGGCTTCCGTCACTCGGCTGGTCGGGAGGAGTATATGGTACCTGCCCCACCGCCGAAACGAGATTCTGGGTCCCCTATCATGTGATAGGAAGACACGCTGTTTGTTCGCCCCGCGAGCACTGCGGCAGGTCGCTCGCACCCCGCATAACGTGGGCTTCCGTTGCACTACGCCG
>JADFGZ010000067.1 GCA_022567475.1 Acidobacteriota bacterium
ACCCGTTCGACGGGACGGAAGGCGCTCGATGAGCTAAAGTACGCCTGTTGACTCTCGGTGAGCCCGTACACGAGGCCCACTCGATAGGTGTACGGCCTTTGATGCCGGCGTTGTTCCGGCCCCCGGCTTAAGCGCTGCCCATCGGCCCAGGGATCACGGTGCGCGCGGCGCAGATAGTCGTCCAGCCGTCCGCCCACGTTTAGCTTTAACCGGTTCGTGAGGGTTATCTGATCCTGCCAGAAGAAGGCGTGGATCCGGTTGGAGAAGTGGTCCACGCGGCTGAGGGGGAAATCCTCCGACACGAAGACATGTGTCTCGATAAACGTATCCAAATCGATCGGCGTCGTGGGGATGCAGCAGCTTCTGCCTGGTTCAGAACCGGTTCGCTCCGTAAAATTGAAGAAATCCTCATATTCGTACCCGGCCAGGAATGTATGCCGCATGCCGAACAGGTCGAAATGGCCTGTCACATCCGCCTGGTTCAGAACCGGGCGGCGGTGATGTTTGAAGTAAAGAAACGCGCGGTCCACCTGATTCAGCTCCGGCCGGTACGTCAGGAATTCCGCGGTGAAGCACTGATCGTTCGTCCAGCGGTAGGAGAAGCTATTGCGAAACTTGAAGTTGCTGGATAGGTCCAGTTGGAAAAGAACCTGGGTCTGGGAGTCGTGGAACAGGGCGAAGTCCTGCGGCGTATTAAACCGGCGGCTCAAATCGAAGCCTGGGACATCCAGAACCTCGACCGGTACCCCCGCGTCCCCATCGAAGCGATCGCGGTTGAAAGCCTGATGGATTGTGAACCGGCTGCGGTCGTTGACGAGCCAGGTTAGAACCGGGGAAATGTTAAACCGCCGTGCGCCGGCATCTCGCCAGCCGTCGCTATCCTCGAAGCTGACATCGGCGCGATAGAGCAGCCGGTTGAGCCCGAAGACCTTGCCGGTCGCCCCGCCGCCCACCTGGTGCGTGTTAAACCGGCCCCCGCGATAGAATAGCTCGTAGGAAGACGCAGCCTCCGGCTTCTTGCGAATGATGTTGATGGCCCCGCCTAAGGCCTGCCCGCCGTACAGGATGGAATTGGGTCCCTTCAGCACGTCGATCTGCTCGACGTTGTTGAGCTGCGTGTTGAACCGGTTTCCTTCCACGCGCATGCCGTCAACCAACAGAACATCGGTCCCACGATCGCCGACGCTGAAGCCGCGAATGGTGTAATACTCGTACATGCCCCACTTGCGGGTTGCCGACACGCCGGAGGCGTTGCGCAGCGCGGTCACCATGTCGTTGACGCCCTGCTCCTGCAGAAGCTGCCGAGGGATGGAGCTGACTTGCACGGGCAGGTCGCGATCCGGAACGACCATGCGCGAGGCGGTCGTCTTCCCGGCAATATCCACCAGGGTCCCGGCAACTTCTCTCACGATAATCGACGTCGATACGCCACTCACCCCCAAAATCACGTCCAGTGTCCTGGATTCTGCGGTCAACAACAATGTCCTGCTGGTCGTTTCGAAGCCCTGCCGGGCGAATGACAACTCATACGAGCCGGTCATCAGGTCATCGAAGCGATACCGGCCGGTGTCGTCCGTGATGGCATTCCGAGTTGTCCCGGTTCCCTGATTTGTAACCTGAACGGCAACGCCCGGCATCACGGCACCGGATGCGTCCGTCACGACTCCGGAAATCGTTCCCCCGGATGTCTGAGCAGATACCATCGGGGAAAACCAAAGCAACAACACCCCCAATAAGGTACAAACCCTGCTGGATCTAAACCTGGCGTTCATGTCCCGTACTCCTTCAAGCAACACTTTTCTTTTATTCATTGAAAATTTCCTTTATGACAACCTTTAGGTTTTTCCCCGCCAATGGTGTAGCCGGTCACCGCAGAGATTTTCACTGCTAGAGCTTGTCGTCCTATTCTGCCGTGACGAGCCGCACAACTGGAGCAGCTTTGAACGACGCACTGGAGATCAATAGGTCTGCGGCGCGGTTAGGTTTGATTAAGAGAGCTACTGAAATCTAGCTGAGGGTTCTGGGAGGGTGAAAGGGAGGGGGAAGGAAATTGTCGAGTGTTGGGTCGGCCTGGCTGGGAACATTGACCCACGTCACTTCCAGCGGTTGTTGAAGGACCGGGGCGGATATCCCGCCAAGCTGCGCCCATTTCCCGGTTAGCCAGTCCGGTGTGTCCTTACAATGCTGAAAATAATTACCATCGCGCGTGTAATGCGAACATCCCGGAATGACGAGATAGAACCGGCTCAGATGAAAACAAAACATGGCCACAACCACCAAGGCAATCGCCCTGGCAGCAGCCGATCGTGCTTTTTTGTTGTCAGTTCCCAGGGGGCCCGCCACCACCATTTGAATCTGTATCCTCTACATTTCCAGTCTAATGGCCCGCATTATGCCGCCGGCGATGGATGAAGTCAAGCAATCTTTAATTCTGTGACCGCCACAGTAACTTAAACTGTGTTCAAACCGCTGTCGGCGAACCGGAGCAACTTCCTTAATCGGCCCCTTCGAGGAGCACCTTGCCCTTAGGTCCTACGAGCTTCCGGTTATTCATGATTTTGCTGCCGTCTTTGGCAGGAGCACCGGTAACAGTAATCTCGTCGCCTGGCTTCAGGCTCTTCGCGTTCCAGCCAGCCCTGTAGAGTCGCTGCGGAGGAGCCGATTGGACAATCCATTGTTCGACGTTGCCCTGCTCGTCCTTCACTTTGAAATGAACTTGCATATGAGGATTGGTAAACGCAAACTTCGTTACCGTTCCCTTCAGAGTGATCGGATGCGCGATGTCGTATATCGCAGCCGAGTGGTGGGCGTACAGGGACCCCGACAATATCCAAACACTCACCGCCGCGGTCAAGGCGGCTAACAGCTTTCTTTCCACGTTATTTTTCACTGCGGCTCACCCGGTGTTATTTTCCGCCATGCTATACCGCCTGCTATTGCTTGTCAAGATACTGCTGATGGCAGCCTTCGCATGTGGCATAGACTTGGTCGCCGGCTTCTATGAGCGCATCCACGTTTTTCGCTTCCGCCGCTTTGAAGGCCACCGTCCCCGCCTCGATCAGCGCCTGCGCCGCCTTGATCCAGTCGCCGGTGTCCTTCGCTCGGTCTCCGATCATGAGCAGGTTTCCGGATTCCGCCAGCATCAGGGCGCTGTTCTGAACGGCGGTCCACGCCTCGTCGTCCTGGGGCGCTTCCATGGCAACTTGGAACAGGGCGTCGGAGGAGGGAATGATGAACGCCTTCATGAGTTGGTTAACGGTTGCGACTGGTTTCAATGTGGATTGCTGCGCCGAGGCTGTGTTTGAGAGAGAAAGCAGCAGGGCTGCCAGAAAAAGCAAAAGAATAGTTCGCATCTCATCTCCTTGTAAAACAGGTTTAGGTAAAACAGGTTGGGCTTTCAACACCGACGCCCAACGCGAAGGATAACATAAAGTTTCCTTCTCTTTTCTATCAGGCAGGTTAAGCGGCAGCTTGTCCTACATGTTTTGAAGCTAGCTTCTCAACCTAATAATCCCTCGATGGGCTAGCTTCGTACTGCTACAATCTGCTCCATGTAAATCGATCTGCGCTTTACCCCGCCCTGAATCGCCGCCGCATTTCATCGTACAATTCAGCGTACATTTCATTCAGGCCCTCTGGTTTTAGATACGGGCGAGGATATCCCTTGGGCAGCCGTTTTATACTGGCATTTGTCGTGCCATCACTTTGGCAGATTGACTTACTGAAAATACAGGTAGTTGCGGATCAAGCGGTGGGGGTATACCCCCCCACCGTGTGGCATATCCCACACTTTTGCTGATTCCGTTGTTTACTCTGGATCGTCAGAAAGCACTGGCGGTAGGAAACGCAAAAGGGGGAGCAAAGGATGAACCGTTCCAGAGTGATCTTTGATCTGCTAGAAACAGGTTTGCACCGGGACATGGGTCCCCGCGATGAGAACGCTTATCCAAAGCAGTAATGAAATAACGGCCATCACTTTGGCCTGTGGTGGTAAGGCAGCCTGCTGATCCCACTTGCGCACGTTCCGTTGGATCAACAGAACAGAAACCGCTGCCAGGAAGGTCAGCAACAGTTTGGTGAAAAAGAAAGAACTGCGAAAAAAAATCCAGGCGCTAGGCGTAAGATACAGAAACCCCGTTAGAACAGCCAAGCCCAAACCAATCCACGTCCAGGGGAGAAGCTGTTCGGCGAGTTCGGAGGCGGTTAGACGCCGCGCACCAAGGCCAAGAAGGCGTATATCAACGGCCACACTTGTTCCGACCACCAAGAAAAAACCAAAAAAATGGCCTACCCAGCAAAAGTCACTTAGGAGATCCCATTCCACCACCGCATAGGCCATGGGGCTAGTTTCGAGCCATTCACCGAAAGCCAACAACGAATCGTACATTCGCGTCCTCCCCTTCCGCTTAAATTCGGCCGGAATGCCGCTCATATTAACACAGTAATTACTTTGTTCGCGCCGATTTCCGGGACATGCTTTCACGCCTTGTTTTGGAACTACTCATCTCCGCCACGCTTAGCAGGTTGCGGAAAAACGCCGTTTGTCCGCTCCCTCACGGTCGCGGCTCGGAATGGGCGTGTTGATTGGGCTGCACTTGCCGGGCCGCGCGCGTTAGCGAGCGGACCCATATACCAATTTTTCAACAACCGGCTAATCCAAAATGGCCCACTGCCCGAAAAGAAATAAACTTGCATCCTCAGACCTCAGCTATGTTAGAATCCGCCAACGTTGGGTCGAGACCACCGTAGTTCCTGGACTGCACTTAAATCACGGGCTGGTCAAGCGTTGCGGTCTTGAGTTGGAGGAAGCGGCGCTCGCCGCCGGAGAAGCAGACAGAAAGCACTCGGGCGCAGGCGGGTATTACACAGCAGGGCAGTTCGTTGTCGCCAGTCACGATCCAGTGCAGAGCCTCTTTGCTCGTGACTATTATCCGTGCAGGGTTCTGAGCCTGGTCCTGGTTCCTCGCCCCAGGGTATCGAACACGAAGCTGGCACTTCACGGTGAGGCGTCGCGCATGGGTGGCGACTCGCACCTCACGTTCGAGGTCGGCGATACCACCCAGAAGGGGGCAGGGCGGCTGGCCATCAGAGGACGTTTTTGTCCGTCCGCGCCGCGTGTAAGAAGTCACTGATGAATTACTCTCATATTCACATCGTCCTCAACCATTTTCCCACCATCGGAACGTTTTTCGGCCTGGCCTTGTTCCTCTACGCCCTGTGGAAGAAGAAGCAGGATATGCAGATCGCGAGTTTCGTCACCTTCATGGTCATGGCGGTGCTCGTGATTCCGACCTTCATTACCGGCGCCGCGGCGGAGGGCGCCGTCAGCCAGCGTCCCGGCGTGAATCCCGCCTTGGTCGCTCTTCATCAGGACGCGGCTATTGTGGCGTTCACCTTGCTTGTTCTGACGGGGACCTTCGCCTGGTTGGCCTTGTGGCAGTATCGCCGGTTCAATGCGCCGTCGCAGTGGACCGTCTGGACCGTCATGGGACTGGCCATCATCACGATGGCGATGATGATGCAGACGGCGACCCTCGGCGGCGAGATCAGTCATCCCGAGATCCGGGCCGAGGGCGTTGCTGAAGTCACCGCGCCGCCCGAGGGAGAAGAAGGCATAGCGTACGCGCTCCAGATGTGGATGGTCAACAACGCTTGGGTCTGGCCGACGGGCGAGACGCTGCATTTCACCGGCATGACGCTCCTGTTCGGCGTGATGTTCCTGGTCAATTTCCGACTGCTGGGCATGCTCAGGGGGGTGCCGTTTTCGGCGATTCACCGGTTCCTGCCGCTGGGCATCCTGGGGTTCGGCGTGACGATGACCTCCGGCGTGCTGATGTTCAACGCGGACTTCCACAGATACGTGGCGGTGCCCACGTTTTTCCTGAAAATGTTCCTCGTCGTGGTCGCCGGTATCAGCGTCCTTTACGTCACGATCTTCGACGATACCTGGGCTCTCGGCAAAGGAGACGGCACCGCGCTCCGGCACAAGATTTTTGCCGTCACGAACACGCTCCTCTGGCTGGGGGCCATGTATTTTGGCCGCATGATCCCGTACCTGGAGTAGGCGGCGACAGTCCAGTTCTTGGCTTGGCATCGGAGTGTAAACATGGAACTGCTTTTACCAGTTGTCATAACGGTTGTGGGTGTCGCCGTGGCCGTCGGGGCGTTGTTTTATTTGCTCGACAAGGGCGTGTCGCGCCACGAGCGCGGCGGGGGCTCGTAGGTTCCTCTCTTTTCGCATGAGCGAACAGCCCTTCGGATAGGAGCGATCATATGTCTTTCTTGTTGTGGTTAGAGTCGACCGGGTTCGGGACGTTCGTCCGGGAGTCCGAATCGCTCTTCGCTTATCCGACCTTTATCGTCCTCCACACATTTGGCCTGTCCATCGTTGTCGGTATCAGCGTCGTCGTGGGGACCCGCCTCATGGGCCTAGCCCCGACAATTCCACTGGCTCCGCTGAACAAGCTGTTCCCGATCATGTGGTTCGGGTTCGCGATCAACTTGTTCTCCGGGAGCGGGCTGGCGGCGGCGGCCGCGTCGACGACGATACCCAATCCGTTGTTCATCGCCAAGATCATCTTCGTTCTCACCGCCGTTGCGGTCATGGTGGTGTTGCAGGTGAAGGTCTTCCGCGACCCTGAGGTTGACGACAAACCGCTGGACACAATGAGCAAGGCCCTCGGCGGATCGCTGCTGGCTCTGTGGCTGTTGGCGATGATTAGCGGACGGCTGATCACTTACATCGCATGATCCTCGCCTAAACACACCTCTCAGGCTTGAAACCGATCTGCGCGATTTCCTCCTCATTGCCGGAATGTACGGCTACCACAAAAGCGTGGTATACAAGGATGCAACTGAAAATCTAAAACAAGTTCAGTGGTCCTCAGGGATAGGCAAGGGCAGGAGAATGGCTGAAACCGTTGAAAGTGAAAAAAAGAAGACATGGATTTCTTTGCCTGGTTGGATTGGATCGAACGGACTGGCTTCAGTACGTGGTTGCGCGAGTCGCCCTCCTTGTTGGCGTTCCCGAGCGTTATCGTCCTTCACACGGTCGGCTTGGCATTCCTGGTGGGCACGAATATCGCGGTTGATCTGCGTATCCTCGGTTTTGCGTCCCGTATTCCCCTGGCGCCGATGGAGAGGTTCTTTCCCGTCATGTGGGCTGGCTTCTGGGTAAATGCCGCATCCGGGGTTGCGCTTTTGATCGCTTACCCGGCAAAAGCGTTCACGGACCCGGTCTTTTATATCAAGCTGCTGTGCATTGCGCTCGGCGTGACGAGCATACGGATGATTCAGAAGCAGGTTTTTGGCGATCCGAGCCTGGATGCGAGGGCCGTGCCGAGGAAGAGCAAACTCCTGGCGGGAGCATCGCTCTTTTTTTGGATTGGGGCGATCACGGCAGGCCGTTTGCTGGCATACACGGCTACCCGCTTCATGGCCTATGACTAACTAAAGGGGAGATCACGCTATGCAATCCTTTGTGGAATGGGTCGCGAGCACCAGAGTGTCATGGTTTATGAACGACCATGTCTGGGTATGGCCGGCAACTGAGATTCTTCATTTCTTCGGGATGTCGCTGTTGATCGGCACGATTGTACTGCTCGACTTGCGCATGCTGGGAATGGCGAAGAAGCTGCCGCTCCTCTCCTTGCACCAGCTCGTGCCATGGGGGGTTTTAGGATTCGCCATCAATCTGATAACCGGCATTCTGTTCTTTGCAGGCAATCCCTATCGGTACGTTCACAATATTTCTTTTGTTTTGAAGCTGCTGTTCATTTTTCTCGCTGGAATCAACGTGCTGGTGTTCTACCTCAACGTGTTCCGTGATACCGAGTCTGTGGGGTCCGGAGATGACGCGCCGATGTCAGCAAAGATCATCGCGGCAATCTCGCTGTTCCTCTGGGTCGGAATCATGGGTTTGGGCCGCATGATAACCTTTATGGATGACACCTTCTGAAAGGATGTTCTCGCCCGTATCGAAAACCAGAGTGTCTGCCAGAGGGCCTGCATGAAATGCACGATGCATTGCACGATGAAATGCGGCGGCGATTCAAGGTGCGGTGAAGCGCACATTGCTTTACCATGGAGCAGAATGCATCTGTAGGAAGCTGGCCCATCGAGGGGTTCTGTGGATCTGTTGAGAAGATGGCTTCAAAACGTGTAGGATCAGGCGAAGCTGTCTCCTAACCTGCCTGCTAGAAAGGAAAATAAAAATTTATGTTGTGCCGAACATCTTGGATGATGCTTCTCCTGGCAGGACTGCTTGCGGCAGCAACTTTTGGTGCTCAAGCGCAGTCACCCCAGGGCGAAGGAAACGGTTTACCCGAGGGCGCGGAAAAAGAAATCGTATCGAGGGCATGCACGACGTGCCATTCCCTGGAAAGGATTACCGCTTCGTATCGTACGCTCCAAGCGTGGAGGGTCATCATGGACAGCATGGTTTTGAATGGAGCAGACCTCATGGCTGAGGAGGTCGAAGGGGTAGTGCAGTATCTGGCGAAGCATTTCGGTCCGGAGAGCGCCCAAGCCCGCCTGGACGAAGCCCTCCGGCAAGAAAGTTCCGGCCCCGCCGCGGCACAACAACCCCCATTTATACCTGTCGCAGGCGTCTATCAACTCATGAAGGCGATCATCATTCCTAACGCAGAGGTGGTATGGAATGTTGCCATGGAAGCTCCGCAGGACGATCCGGAGTGGACCGCTGTTCAGAATAGCGCCCTGACGCTGGCGGAATCCGGAAACCTGCTCATGATCGGAAGCCGCGCTAAGGATCAGGGTGACTGGGTCAAAGCGGCGCAGGCGCTGGTCGATGAGGCAACGGTCGCACTCAGAGCGGCGGAAGCCAAAAACGAGGATGCGCTCCTGGAAGCCGGCGACAGGCTGCTTAGGACGTGCAGTGGTTGCCATCGGCAGTACAAGAAGTCCCCCCCGAGATAGTAGCAAAAGGAGCGGCACCCTCAGGCGTTGCTCTCCAGGGCGACCCAGTGCCTTTAATCGGGATGCGCGATAACTTCGGCAGGCAGTTCTTGTGTCCAGCTTGTTTTGGGAAGGCAAGAGATAAAAAAAACAAAAAGCAGGAACATATAGTTCCTGCTTACGAAAGAAGTCTTTCTGTAAATCCACAAAGCCTATCCGGCCTCCTGATTTAATTTACATTTGGTAAAACCCACCAACGGGGAAGACAGAGCAGGGAGTCAATAGGAAATTGCCTCCTGAGGATGCTGCCTTCCATCCATCTGCTCCGCTGTCAGGTTCGTCGGTACTTGGCAGGCACCTCCTACTCAGAAAGTCAGCCTGAGGGCGAACTGGATCTGGCGCGCGCTGCCGTTGGTTTCGGTGATCGCGCCCGCGTCCGAGTCCGGCCTCAGAGAACGCCGGCCGAAGACATCGTCTATGGGAAGGGCAAAGTTCGGTCGGTTAAACAGATTGAAGAACTCGCCACGGAACTCGATCCGGGCATCTTCCGTGATTGCCGAAAGTGGAAACGTCTTAGCCAGAGAAAAGTCCACCGTGGCAACCCCGGGGGCGATCATAGTGTTCCGGCCCAGATTGCCAAGGAATCCCTCCGGCTGGAGCGCAAAAGCGCATGGGTCAAAGTACAAGTCGGGGGTTCCCAGTTCGCGTCCCGCATCCACTCCGGCACAACCTGCGGTAGTTCCGCTTGTTGGATTGTTGGAAGCTCCTGGCGCCAGATCGGGGAACCTGGCTCCTTCACCGGTGTTTGCCCGGTCAAATCCCGATTGGGCGCTGAACGGTGGTCCGCTGCGGAGCCGGGTCAGCGCGTTGAGACGCCATCCCCCTAGCAAATGCCGGGCCACTCCGGTGAGATTTGCACCAGGAAGTTCGACGCCGAAGTTGAAAGTTAATGAGTGGCGGACATCAAGGGCCGACAAGCCTCGGTCTAAGAACGAGTAGTGGCGGGGATTCGGATCGTTGGCGAAGTCAGTGCTGCCGGTAACCGAAGTCCCGTCATCAATGTTCTTGGACAAAGTATACGCCCCCTGGAACTGCAATCCCCCGCTGAATCGCTTTTCGATTTCTGCTCGAAACGAGTGATAAAATGAGCTGCCGCCAAACCACCGAAACCGAACCCGCCCGAAATTGGGGTTGGTCAAGGGTGCATCATTGGCACAGAGTTTATTTTCAAAATCCTTGTCACAAAATAAGAGGCGGTTGGAGCGGTCGGAGTCTTCGTCGATAACTGCTCTCGTGCTGTTACTGTTAGCCGTAACCGGCAAGTGAACGCCGCGGGACCCGGAATAACCGACCTTCGCCAGCAGCGTCGGGCGCAACTGCCGCTGGATTTCGAGACTGTACTTACTCACATAAGGGTGTTGCGGCTCCGGATCGATCATTTCCAAGCGCGGATTCCCGGCGAAAATATCGCTCTGCGTAGTAAAAGCGTCGGGAAAGTCAATTACGACACCGCGCCTATTACGCAGTTCGCCCTCTAGTACCATGGGGAAGGTGGTGCCGATCGCCATCCGATACACCCAGTAAACCATCGGCTCGAAGAAGATGCCCGTCCCGCCGCGCACCGATGTTTTTCCATCGCCAAACGGGTCCCAGGCAAATCCCACTCGTGGAGCAAAGGCATCCAACGTCGGGTTTTTCTGAAACAGGGAGTCGCCCAGCACGATATCCTCGGGCACGGCAGGGTTGACGGGATCAAAAAACTTCCCTTCCAGGGAAATTGGAGTCCTGCCGCGAAGTTCCCACGGCATCTGGGACATTTCCCATCGCACTCCCCAGTTCAGGGTTAAATTGGACCGGGCCTGGAAATCATCCTGAAAATAGGCGCCCGCTATGGTCTGGCGCGTATAGCGGGTGCTGTCCTTCTCAAAAGTAATACGGAGTCGGTCGGGATTGTTTACCAGGAAATCATTAAGGTCATCAAAGCGATAGTCTCCGGCGGGCCGTCGTTTGGAAAGGTCATTGTCCTGCCGACGGGAAATGTTTACCCCCATCTTCATAGTGTGCCGGCCGCTGCTGTACGTCAGATTGTCGTTGATCTGGTAATTATTGAGAACGAAGAACCTCGGATCAGACGTCGGGGGACCCGCGCTACTCAAGCCAGAGATGGTGATAGTGCCGCTGCTCGATTCGGAATCCGTAAATGAGAATCGCTGAAACCCTGAAATCATGTCCGAAACGCTACCCGTGTTCGTCCGGGAATAGCCTAAATTTAACGAGTTCAGCAGCCTCGGTGACATGATCCGGTCGTACTGGAACGTGAGGAACTGGTTTCGAGTCCTCTGGTCAACCACCATGTTAACGCTATTTACCAATTGGCGCACAGCTTGATCAAAGGTATAGCGGAAGAAAACGGAATCGTTACTGGAGAAAGTATGGTCCACGCGTGCAGTGAAGTAATTCTGGTTGGTTGGCTCGGTAATCGCCCGGCCGAATCGAATGCGCCCGTCACCTAAATTTTCTCCCACGCCCGCAGGGGGCAGCGGCCAGACCAAATCAAAGAACGGCTCAACCGCTGGGTCCAACGCGAAGAACTCCAGTTCGCCGTCGGAATTCGGCAGGAAGCCGCGACGGGCATCCGCATCGGGGACGCGTAGAACCTCGGTGCTCCCACGTCGTTCCCGGAGCCCTTCAAAGTTGCCAAAGAAGAAGGTTTTTCCTGGAACGATCGGGCCGCCGATGGAGGCTCCAAACTGATTGCGCTTGAATTCGGGCTTTTCGGCGCCAAATTTATTGTCTTCCCACTTTGCCGCGTCCAGGTTGTCATTGCGCAGGAATTCATAAACGGAACCGTGGAGCTGGTTGGTACCGCTGCGAGTTACCGCTGTGACGACCCCGCCCGTGTGGTTGCCGTATTCGGCGCTGTATGCATTGGTGATGACCTTGAACTCGCGCACCGTCTCCACGCCACCGATCGCCCCACCGGCCGCGCTGCCAGCCGAGTTGTAGGCGTCGTTCATGATCGTCCCGTCCAGCAAAAACACATTGGAGGTGAACCGGCCGCCACCGATGCTGATCTTGTTCCCGTAGCCTTGCGACACACTCCGGCCCCCGTAGTCCGCAGAAACAGCGCCAGCCCGCAGGGTGGCTAACTCCAGGAAGCTCCGCCCATTCAAAGGAAGGTCCCGGATGGCCTCTTGCTCAACCAGACCTCCCATAACTGCGGTCTGAGTTTCCAGCAGGGGAGCCTCGCCGATGACCTCCACACGCTCGGTTACGGTTCCGACCTCCAAAGCGATGTTCACCCTGGCATCCTGCCCCACGGTCAGGGTGATACCCCGCCGCGTTACAGTCTTGAACCCGGTAAATGAAGCGTCCACCTGGTAGCTGCCCACTGGCAGGTTTTGCACCCGGTACCGTCCGCTCTCGTTAGTGAACGCTTCGCGGGTGATGCCCGTTTCTACATTGGTGATCCTGATAGAGGCGCCGGGAATTACAGCCCCTGTTTCATCGTGGACTTCACCGAAAATGCCGCCGCCAGTCGTCTGGCCGAAAAGCATCAACGGAAAGGTGATTAGGAATAGCAGCGATGCAACTTTCAAGCCCCCAAAAGTGTTTCGAGCATTCATAAAACCTCCTTAGCTTCTTAGCAAAACATTTGGCGTTTGGCCTTGGGGATCGTCCTCTCCCGCATCCGCTTGCCCGCCCTGCATGACTTCCGGACAGCCAGATTAGCTCTCTCCTGGTTCATTACCCGATCCGCAGTGGCAATGGCGCGAGCATTGCCACCGCCATACTTCACCGCCGCCCCAGGAAACAGACGGCTCTCCGACTCTATCCTCGCATATTGGCCCCCGCATCCTGGCCTCCGCATACTGGCCCCGACAAACTGGGATTAGTATTGGAACTCAAGCTGCGGCCCGATGGAGCTCCGGCCCAACTCTTGGGCGAACTCGCTGCGCAGCACCCGTATCTTGCCTCCCACAATCGTCATGAAGGGAATTATATCTTTCAACTCCTCCACCGGAACGGTGAAATAGTCCCCATTCAGCACCAGAATATCGGCGAATTTCCCCGGCTCCAGTGTTCCCAACACATCTTCCTTGAGGACAAAGCGCGCCGGCCAGGAGGTCATCATCTTCATCAAGGTGATGCGGTTGACGGCTTCTTCCGGCGCCACATCGTCCCCTCGTGAATTTTTCCGGGTCAGAAAAGGCACCGCGTCGCCAAAGTACGTGCTACTGGTATTGCCCCGTACCCCGGCTTCGTTCTCGACAACCACCATCACTCCGCCCTCGATCGCGCTTCGGGCCGGAGCGATCCGGTCGGCGTACTGCAGCGAGTATCGCAGCAGATGGGGATAGCTTCGGGTCAACACATTCCCGCCGCAACTGATGATCATCCCCAGCTTGGCCAACCGGGGAATCTGCGCCTTGCGCGGGTAGAAGCCGCAGTGATCCGAGGTCAGACGCCGGGAGCGGATATAATCCAGCGTGATCGCCGGATTGTCCCGCATGGCATCCTCCACCGCGTTCATGAAATAGTCCACCCCTTTGTCCGCATAGGCGTGTCCCACCGCCACCCGCTGGTAGTTGGCGATTGCTATTCGGGTGGCTTCATAGTAAACGCTGCCCTCGGCATTGTCACACCATTCGAGCGCCTTGACAGCCTGCGAGGCCTCCATGGTGGAACACATCCGGGGCGGTCCGGAATCGATGCTGGAGAGCCCCACAGCGGATTGCCACATATAGTCGCTCCCCATTCCGGCCATGTCTCCCATTCGCCGGTAGAAGTTGGCTGCATCGCCATAGCCGGCTTGGAACCCAAACCAGTGCGTGTAGGCGAAACGGATCGGCATGCGATTTTGCCGGACCAGTATGTTGAAGGCATCCAGAAATCGCAGGCCCATGATGTGAGAGGAGTAGGTGGTAATTCCCACGGCGGCGTTTTTCGCCAAGCCTTGCTCCACCAGGTCAGCCAGTTGCGGCACCCTCGTATGGAAGTACATATCGATGATCAACGCCCGCCGGTACTGCGCCGCCGTGCTGCGGACTCTCCCGTCCTCATCGAGTCCCGCCGCCCGGGGGTCGAATTTTGAGCCGTAGAGATCTTCCATTGCCAGCGTGGCCGCCGTGTTCATCACGTAGGAGGGATGCGAGAAGAGCATGATCGGGTGGTTCGGGGCCAGTTGGTCCAACATCGCCATCGTGAACTTTGCATTCCCCAGATACGGCACGCCTGGACTCATTGCGCCGTCTCCCCGGCTGCCAACGTTAATAAACGCCCATCGGCCCGGGGCCGTACTCCCCACGTGTTGCTGAACCCCCAGCCGGATCCCCTGCTCCAACTCCTCATCGGTAAGCCCGGATACACTGAACGACGCCGCCAGCGACTCAAGGATCTCCGGGTTCTGGCTGACCCAGTAGTTCAATTCATTGTTGTGGATGTGCGTGTGGGCGTCGATGATGCCGGGCATCACCATCCTGCCTTTGGCGTCGATCCGGTCGGTTCCCGGACCCGCCAGGCTCAGAATGCGCGCATTGTTCCCGATCGCCTGGATTTTGTCGCCCCGGATCGCGATTGCCTCCGCCGTCGTTCCCCGCGACGTGTTCAGGCCGAAGGATGTGTCATCCATCGTAACGACCTTGGCGTTATGGATAATCATGTCGGGGTAGGCAACAATCTCTTCCGGGACTGTAACCGTGTTCTGCGCATTTGCTGCCGCGCAGAAAAGGAAAAAACTAACGCTAAAAAGCAGGCCTTTCCTGATTTTCCTCATTGGAGCAAACCTCCCTTGTTCCTCTAAAGTCTATTGTTCCGCCGTGATAACGCAAACCTTAGCATATCCATTTACTGAATGTCGATTCCGTGATATTACCTCGCCGGGGCTGGCTGGTGTAATGTATCACAAACAACTCGATATAGGACGGGTTTAGGGCTACATTGCAGACACAGCACCCGCCTTGGTCTTGAACGGCGAAGAACGTGAAGACCTTGCAAGCCTGGACGCCAACCCTATTTCTCACCCACCCAGAACCATAGCGACACCGTCTTGGGTATCACCCGTTCCATGCCTTGGTTGAACTCGTTGAGGTCCACGTCGAAAGGGCGTCCGATGCGGTTGCCGGCCAGATCCTCGAGCACCGTTTCGACCAGGAGTTGGTATTCGCCGGGTCGCCACGGCTCAGCCGGGATAAAGCGCCACTCGGTTTCATCCCTTTCGACGGCGACGGAGCCGGCAACGGGTCCTGTCGGCCCGGAGATAACGAACACCCTCTGCAGCAGCGCCCAGTCCAGTGATTCCGGAAAGCGAACAACCATGGCGTCTGCCGTGTGCGCCTCCGGGACAATGATCTGCCAATCGCTGATCTCGGGTGAAACGCGGTCGGAAGGGGCGACGCGGAACTGTTTACGGAACCCTTCCTGGAGGCGCACGCCGCGTGCATCCCGCCAGTCGCTGTCGATCACCAGGGTGTACTGTCTGCCTTCGATCAGCGGTGGTCCTACCTCCTCGCGCGGCAGCAGACCCCGCTTGATTCGGCCCGGATCGAACAGGACTGTAAGCCGCCGGTTCTCCGGGCTCCAAAGCTCTTGATCGATTTCTATAAATG
>JADFGZ010000068.1 GCA_022567475.1 Acidobacteriota bacterium
TGAACCAGCCCCAGTTCAGCCCCGTGAACAACCGCATCGCCGCTGAAGACACCTTCGGGACAATTACCAATACGGCGAATCGAGGACGGACTATCCAGTTCACGCTGAGACTTCGAATGTAAGGAACCGATTGTCTGCCGGGAAAGCTGGTTCTGATCCTTCCGGTGATATCTGGCTTTTATGCTTCTTTCCCTTTAAGCTACAGGATTGCCTTCCCGATCGGCATCTCTCTATAGGAAAGGAAAGCCAGGCCGGTGGCGATGTTAGAACTTCCTGTTTTCGGCTTTAGTTTGAGAGGAGGGGCTGGCGAGCGGTGCCAGCCCCTTTGTGGATCAAGGTGATATGTATTTGTCTCAGTCTACCGAAGCTCAGAAATCACACAATAGCCCAAAAGTCACTTTTTCACCGGTGCCTTTTGTACTAGTGCCGTAAACGCGCCGTTCCACCGGTTCTTGGATGGCAAAATGTGGAAGAAAAAATCTGTCTGATCATTCCCGCCCTCAATGAGGCCCCCTCGATTGGCCAGGTCCTGGACAGTTTGCCTTCCGGCTTGTTCTCCTGCGTGATCGTGGCGGACAACGGAAGCACGGACCGCACGGCGGAGATTGCGGCGGCCCGCGGCGTGACTGTAGTCCGGGAAAGCCGCCGGGGATACGGCCGTGCCTGCATGGCCGGAATGGCCGCGCTGCCGCCCGATTGCACTGTGGTCGTGTTCATGGACGCCGACGCCAGCGACGACCCGTCCGATACCCAAAAGCTGCTGGAGCCCATCTTGCGGCAGGAGGCTGACCTCGTGGTGGGCGCCCGCCGCAGCACGGAACGCAACCAGAGCGTGATGGCTCTGCACCAGCGTCTCGGAAATACGCTCGCCATTCACCTGATTCGTCTCTTGTTCCGTTTTCGATATTCCGATCTCGGTCCTTTTCGGGCAATTCGTTCCCACAAATTGCAGCTCCTTGCGATGCAGGACCCCACTTACGGCTGGACGGTGGAGATGCAGGTAAAAGCCTTGCTGCGCGGGTTGCGGGTCAGGGAGGTGCCGGTAAACTATCGTCTGCGGATCGGAAGCAGCAAAATCTCAGGGAACCTGCGGGCCAGCATCGCCGCCGGAGTAAAAATCCTGTGGACCATCGCCCGGCTTGCCGTGGCTCGCCATTAGAGCAATTTCTCTCCTTGGTGTATATCGTGCAGTGGTAGCCGCGACAGCCTGCCCTGAGCTTGCCGAAGGGAGCGCTTTCCCCTCGACTTCGCTCGGGACAAGCCTCGTCGTGGATCGTTGCGGGCTATGAAAAGCCCACGGCGAAAAAACAATTCGCCGTGGCTACCAAAGATTAGCCGGACTACACCAATTGGAGAAATGCTCTAGCTGAATATATCCCTTACTTTATCGGCGAGCTTTTTTTCGCCAGGTTGGTTGTCTGGTTTGGTGAGGGAGCCCAGCTGTTCCAGCAAGCGCCGTTGCTCCCGGGTGAGGCGGGTGGGAGTAACGACGTTCACAGAAACGTAAAGATCGCCTCTGCCTCTGCCGTTGACGTGAGGGACTCCCTTCCCTCGAATCCGGAAGCGGCTGCCCGATTGAGTGCCTTCCGGGATTTGCAAAGTTTCGTGGCCTTCCAAAGTAGGCACCTTGATCTTCGCTCCCAGGGACGCCTGCGGAAAGCTGATGGGAACTTTGCAAAACAGATCATGCTCCTCGCGCTCGAAAAAAGGGTGCTCCTGGACATACAGCACCACATAGAGGTCGCCGGGAGGGCCGCCTTGAAGACCCACTTCTCCTTCGCCGGAAACGCGCAGTTTGCTGCCGGAATTCACGCCTGCCGGTATGCCCAGTTCCAGGGTTTTTTCGCCGCGGACGCGCCCTTCCCCGCGGCAGCGACTGCAGGGGTTTTTGAGAATTCTCCCCGTCCCGGAGCAAGTGCCGCAGGTGCGATTGATACTGAAGAAGCCCTGCTGGTATCTCAGGTGACCCTGTCCGCCGCAAGCGTGGCACTGGGTTGGACCCGTCCCCGGCTTGGCGCCGCTTCCGTTGCAGGCCGAGCACTTTTCCATCCGGGGAATTTTGATTTTGGTTTTGACACCGAAGGCGGCTTCTTCAAAGCTGATCTCCAGATCGTAGCGTAGATCCGCGCCGCGCTGGTTGCGGGCGCGCCTTTTCGCTCCCCTGCCCTCTCCAAACAGATCCCCAAAACCAAACGCCCCGAAAATATCGCTGAACTCGGAAAAAATGTTGGGATCGAAACCGCTAAAGCCGCCGCCCCCGGAGAGTCCGGCATGGCCAAACTGGTCGTACCGGGCTTTTCGCTGCGGATCGCTGAGAACGCTGTAAGCTTCCGCAGCCTCCTTAAACTTCTCTTCGGCGTGGTCCTTGTTATCCGGGTTCTTGTCCGGATGCCACTGCAGCGCCATTTTCCGGTAGGCTTTTTTGATCTCTTGCTCGCTTGCTGAACGGGGCACGCCCAGCACTTCATAGAAATCTGATTTTCCGTTCAAAACTCACTCCGGTTGGGTGTCTGGGGGCTCTGCGGCAGCTCCCTCGGCAGGTTCCGCAGGCTGGGCAGGGTGCTTGGCGACCTTCACCATAGCAGGACGCAAGAGGCGCTGCTTGAAGAAATAGCCTCGCTGCAACTCTTCCACGATTTGCTGGTCCGGGTACTCGCTGGTCTCCATCGTCATCACGGCTTCGTGCAAACGGGGATCAAATTCACGGCCTTTGGCCTCCATAGCCTCCAAGCCAAGCTTTTGGAGCGCATCTAAAAGTTGCTTATAGATCAGTCGCATGCCTTTGCGAAACTCATCGCCGCCCTTGTCATCGCCCAGCGCCAATTCAAACCCGTCCAAGATGGGCAGCAAGGATTTGACAGCATCGAAGAGGCTGTATTTCAAAAAATCGCTTTTTTCCCGTTCCGTCCGTTTTCGGAAGTTTTCCAGGTCCGCCTGCTTGCGCAAGAGCTGATCGAACAACTGCCTCTTCTCCGTAAGAAGCTTTTCCACTGTTTCTTCCAGCTTTTCCGCTGGAGGGGACGGGGCGGGAGTAAGATTCTCATCCGAAGGAGCAAGCTTTTCAGGCGAAGGAGTAAGATTCTCAGGCGAAGAAGACTCCTCCTGGGCAGATGGAGGCGTTATGAGCTGCTCCGAATCCGTATTTTTTTTACTGCTGGATTTGCCAGACATGATTAGTTCAGTTCCTGGCTTTGAAACAGCCGTCCGATGTAACCGACGGCGCGGATGACTCGCTCGTAATGCATGCGGACAGGACCCAATATTGCCAGGCGACCGGTTACCTTTCCTTCCAAACAGTAGGGAGTTCCGATTAGGGCAAAGCTTTTCAGCAAGGAAGGCCGGCCAGGCAAGCCGATCACCACTTGCAGCGGATCGCCCGGACTCTGGATGCATTCGTTGACGAGACGAACCAAATTTTCTTTTTCCTCCAGCGCCTTAAGCAATTCGCGGATGCTTTGCGGATCGGCCAGCTCGGGCTGGCCGATCAGGTTGGAGGTTCCCTCCAGGAAAACCTCCACTTGGGAGATGTCTTCCAGCATCCCTTGCGCGTGGAGTTGTTGCAGGTCCTTCAGCACCTTGTCGTAGGCAGCCCGTTCCGCGGCCAGCCGCCTGACCAGCTCCGCCTGAATCTTTCCAAACTCCCAGCCTCTAAAATGATGGTTCAGGTACTTCGCCGCACTATCCAGGTCTTCCTGCGACAGCTCGGCCTCCACTCGGATGGTGCGGTTCCGAACCCGGGAGAGACCACAAACGATCACAACCAAAATCCGGTAATCGTTCATGCGCACAAAGTGGATGTGTTCGAGAATCGTCCTCTCCATCGGTTCGCACACGACCAGTCCCAGGTTCCGGGAAATCTGGGACAACACCTTGGAGGTCTTTTCAAACATCACCTCTTCCGGGACACCTGCCTGCTCGCCCAGTTGGGAAAGGATCAGATTTTCATCCGCCCGGCTGGGCGGCTGATTGGCGTCACAGATGCTCACATAATACCGGTACGCTTTGCCCGTAGGGATTCTTCCGGCGGAAGTATGCGGCTGCTCCAGATAGCCTTCCTCTTCCAACTCCAGCATGATGTTCCGAATGCTGGCGGGGCTGAGCCCATCTTTCCGCTGGCGGGAAACTGCGCGCGAACCCACGGGTTCCCCCGTAAGGATGTGGGTCCGAATCACAGCCATCAAAGTCTCGTGACTTCTGCCTTCAGGTGTTCTTAGTTGCATCCCAGAACTGACTTCAAAATAAGGACTTATCCTTATAACTTCCCTTCCAAAGCCCCCCTCGGTTGATTTTACTGGCCTCCCTGTAGTCCTGTCAACATCGGAAGCGTTCTACCAGGACACTCCACTGGTTCCATTCTGCAGAGGAGAGGTTCAACACTCCTCCGCTTCCACGGTATTACTGGAAGCGGCCTATTTCCGGACGGCCTCAAAAACTCCCTGCGCCCACGTCATTCAGAATCGGCTGATTGCGGTAACGCACGACCGCCAGCCAAGCCTCGACAGCAAGCCAGATAGCAAGGGTGAAGATCAGCCCCCCGGTAAACAGGAGGGTCCATTCGCCCTGCCGCCAGAAGTTGGCCAGATTGCTGACCATGGCCACGAGGGTCGAGCCCAGCATGAACAGCATGGGCAGCAACGTATAGATGATCGGCTTGCCGCGCCGCAGCAGGTAGAGGGTCACCGCCAGCAGGGCCAAACCGGCCATGAGTTGGTTGGTGGTGCCGAACAATTGCCAGAGGATGAGCCCTGCGGCCTGGCCGCCGCTTTCGTAGAAGGCAAAAAACCAGATCGCCGCCACCGCCAGGACCGAGGCCAGGTAACGGTTCCCCAACGCGGGGACTCGCAACGTCTCGCCGATCTCGGAGATGTTGTAGCGCAACAGGCGGGTGGCCGAGTCCAGGGTTGTCAGAGCGAACGACACTACAATCACTGCGACAAACGTCCTTCCCAGCTCAACGGGAATTCCGAGGGCGGATAGAAAGTGGGATGTCCCTCCGATGAAGGCGGCGATGTTGTTGCCCAATCCTTCGGCGCTCTGCCAGCTTCCATAGTGACCCAGCCAATCCTCCCGGGAGATGAAGCCGGCCGTGCAGGCCAGCACCGCCATCAGTCCCAGCAGCGACTCCCCGATCATGCCGCCATAGCCGATAAAAGGAGCGTCGGTTTCGCGGTCCAACTGCTTGGCCGTCGTTCCGGAGGAGACCAGCGAATGAAACCCGCTGGCCGCCCCGCAGGCAATGACGATGAAAACAAACGGATACATCGGCGGCGCTCCCTCCGGGTGGAGATTGACGGCTGGGGCCACAAATTCCGGCGGAGAAACGAACAACCCCAGATACATCCCGCCCAGTCCCAGGTACAGCAGCAGGCTGTTGATGTAGTCCCTCGGCTGCAAGAGCATCCAGACCGGCAGCACGCTGGCCGCAAATGCGTAGAGCAGCAGCATCCATTTCCACTGGCCCAGCGTGGGGCCGAGGATGGGATGCCCGATGCCATACCAGACCAAGGCGAGCATCGCCAGGAAGCCAATCGTGCTCACAGGCGGGATTCTCCAGCCAAGCCGGTAGATCACCACCCCCATGACCACCGCAATGATCATCAGTGATCCGCTCGGCAGCACGGCTTCGGGATAAAACTCAGGCGAGAACAGCACGGCCACGACATGGACGAAGACGCCCATGGCCAGCGCAATCAGAAAAAAAATGATGAGGTGGAAAAGGGTTTTCGCCCGCGCCCCGATCAAATCCTCGGCAACCTTGCCGATGGACATGCCCCGGGAGCGGATGGAGACCACCAGCGCCCCGAAATCGTGGACCGCTCCAACTAAAATGGCTCCCAGCACCACCCACAACATGGCCGGCAGCCATCCCCAGATCACCGCGACGGCGGGCCCCAGCATCGGCGAGAGCCCCGTGATCGAGGCATAGTGGTGGCCAAACAGGACGTAGCGGTTCGCCGGAACGTAGTCGACCTCGTCGCGCATCGCGTGGGCCGGCGTTTGCCGGGCCGGGTCCAGGTCGAACAGCCGCCGCCCAAGGTAGCGGGCGTAAAAGCGGTAGCCCAGAAAATACAGAGCGAAGCAAAAAAAGGTGGCTATGACCGGGCTCATATCAAGATGCTAAAGTCGCCATCACACGCGGCTGGCTATTCGCCCTTTCCGTTGCTGCGCCTTGAGATCATCACAAATAAGCAGATCGTGATACTGACGACGACGGTCCAAATGACCGCCATCATGATCCAGGCTGTAGTCGTCATGCAGACACTCGTTTCTTCTTCCAGGCCTTGTAAACCAAGAACGAACAGCCCAAAAACACTAACACCAGCAGCAGGCGTGTTCCGTCCACGACCAAGTCCCGGGTGGGGTTGCCGGCAGCGTCGAACCACGAGTAATCGCTGCCGACGTGAAATATTTTTCCGGCCACGCTGTCGGCGGCGAGCGGCCATCCGCTTCCCGACAGCAGCGAAGCAACGGCAGTCCCCCAATTGCCGCCTTCCGGATTGATGAGCGAACCAAAAAATACCAAGAGCAGGAAGGTGGGCGTGACGTAGCGGAGCACGAACCGGAATAGTTTTGGCACCTTCATGTCGGCGCCCCGCGTGATCTCGTCCCAAGCGCGGTCCATGCCGAAAATCCAGGCGAAGATGATCGCTTCGCCGAGGGCAAAAACCACCAAGGCGAACGTTCCGGTCCAGAAGTCAAACTCGTCGAAGGCTCCGCCTGGAAACAGCACAACGCAGAACAAGCCGAGCAGCAGCGTGGCAACTCCGAATCCAATAGCTGATTTCACCCGCGACCAGTCATATTCGTCCTGCAAGAAGGACATCATCGGCTGGCCCATGGCGAGCGAGGAGGTGATGCCCGCGAAGAACAGGAGCCCGAACCACAGGGCGCCGGCGAAGGGCCCGAACCACCCCCAGTTGTTGAACAGCGTGGGGAGCGTCAGGAACCCCAGCGCAAATCCGCTGCCGCTCGATGTGGCCTGCTGCACAGCTGCCAGGCCGAGGTAGGCGGTGGCGATGGGAATGAGGATGGCGCTGCCCAAAACGATTTCGATGCACTCGTTGGTCCACCCGGCGGCCATGGCGTTCACCGCGATGTCATCCCTCTGACGAAGGTAGGCCGCGTAGCAGTGGATCGAACCCATGCCGACCGACAAGGTAAAGAAAACTTGCCCGGCGGCGGCGAGCCAAGTCTTGGGGTTGGCCAAACCTCCCAGGTTCGGCTCCCAGACGAAGTTCAGTCCGGCCAGGGGGCTCTGCACGATGCCCGCGGCGTCTGCGGGAAGCGTGAGCCCGCGGATCGCCAGAATAATGCCGAACAAAACGAGCAGTGGCACGCCGATCTTGGCGGCCATTTCAATGCCCTTGACCAAGCCGCGCGACAGAATGTAGATGTTCAGCCCGAGCGTCAAAACGAACCAGAGGATGGCTTCTCCCGGAAAGTAGTAGATCGACTCGCTTTCGGCGCCGACAAACTGGTTGAAGAACGCGGTCGGGGCGATCTCACGGAAGGTTCCGATGAGGGAGTGGAAAACATAGGCAAGCGCCCACGACTCGATGTACACATAATAGGATGCGATGCAGAGGGTGGTAAACAGACCGAAGACCCCGACGTACTTGAGCCACCTGAAGGGTCCCAGCTTGTCAAACATGCCGGGGGTGGAATGGTGCCCAAATTGCCCGCCGTGGCGGCCTATAGCCCACTCCACCCAAAGGAGCGGTATGCCCATCAGTACAAACGCAACGAGGTATGGAAGCAGGAAGGCTCCGCCGCCGTTCTGCGCGGCCTGAGCGGGAAAGCGCAGAAAATTGCCGAGCCCGACGGCGTTGCCGGCCACCGCCAGCACCAAGCCCATACGAGTGCCCCATCTTTCTACTTGTGCCATCTATAGTCTCCGATTTGTCGCCGGATCACCGGCGCATCGCCATGCAACAGGACCGTCCATGCAGGCTGCGCGGCCCGGGTTTCCATCAGTTGTCAATCTGTGCCCGTTGCAGCTTCCCGCTGAAATCCACGTAAATAGATTTCCACTCCGAAAAGGTGTCGAGCGTAGCCACTCCGGCCTCCCGGTGTCCGTTGCCCGTCCGGTTGGTCCCTCCAAAAGGCAGGTGAATCTCGGCGCCGATGGTGGAAGAGTTGACATAGAAGATGCCGGTGTACATGTCCCGCATCGCTACGAACGCTTTGTTTACATCCTGAGTATAGATTGCAGAGGATAACCCATAGGGAACGCCGTTGCCAATTTCGATGGCTGACTCCAGCCCATCACAGGGGATGACCGAAACGACGGGACCGAAGATCTCTTCCTGGGCGATTCTCATTTGCGGGGCGACATCCGCGAACACAGTGGGTTCAAAAAAGAATCCGGAGGCGTAATCTCCCTCCTGGAGCGGATGGCCGCCGCACAGCAGGCGCGCGCCCTCGTTGAGTCCTACTTGCACGTACTCCTGGACGGTCCCGAGCTGGTCCTGGTTGATCAGCGGACCCACTTGCACGGCGGGGTCAAGACCGTTGCCGACACGGAGCGCCTGCGCGCGGTCCACCAAGCGTTCCAGGAATTCCCGGTAAACTTTTTTGTGAACCGCCACGCGGCTGGCCGCCGTGCAGCGCTGCCCGGTGGTCCCGAACGCCCCCCAGACGGTGCCATCCACCGCCAGGTCCAGGTCGGCGTCCTCCATCACCAGAATGATATTCTTGCCGCCCATTTCGAGATGGCTGCGTTTGAAACTTGCCGCGCAAACTTCCGAAACTCGCCGCCCCACCGCCGTCGAGCCGGTGAAAGAAACCATCCGAACAGCCGGTTGCGCCAGCAGAGCTTCTCCCGCCTCCTCTCCGAATCCGGTCACCAGGTTGATCACTCCGCGCGGGAGACCCGCCTCCGCCAAAATCTTCACGAAGTGATGACACGACAAGGGGGTATCCTCAGCGGGCTTGATGACTACCGTGTTGCCGCAAACCAGAGCCGGCAGAATCTTCCAGGAAGGGATGGCTACCGGAAAGTTCCACGGGGTGATCAGAGCGCAAACACCCAGGGGCATCCGCACGCTCATGGCAAATTTGTCGGGCAACTCGGCGGGCGTAGTCTGCCCATAGAGGCGGCGGCCTTCGCCCGCCATATAATAAGCCATGTCGATGCCCTCTTGCACGTCGCCACGGGCCTCCAGCAGGACCTTCCCCATCTCTCGCGTCATGTCCCGCGCCAGAGCCTCCTTGCGCTCCTGGAGCGCCTGCGCCGCTCTGTACAGGATTTCCGCACGGCGTGGAGCGGGCACCAGCCGCCACTTGGGAAAGGCTTCCGCCGCAGCTTCTGCGGCCAGGGCAACATCCTGGGCATCCGACTGCTGAAAAATCCCGACCACTTCGTTCTTGGCGGCGGGATTCCGATTTTCAAATACTCTTCCCGAGCGGGATTCCACCCATTCCCCGTTGACGTAGTTTTTGTAGGTCTTGGGCACGTTCATAGACTTCTCCCTGCCGACGCCTCAGCTTCAAAAAACAATTTGAATGCGGGGAAATCCTAACGCAATTTGGCCAGGTTGAAAAGGAAAGAAGTTGAAAAGGAAAGAAAGGGGGTTATGGAAGGATGGTTGTGACGGCAAGAACTCTTCCCTCTACCCCCGAAACATTGAAAAGCTAAAGCTGAAAATCAAAAGCCGCGCCAAAGGCCGGAAACAGCAACCCTACGGCAAGGTGTCCGCCAAGTAGAGTGTCATGGTTTGACCCCGCCGGTTGCGTTGAATCAGAAACACCACATCGGAGCCGGAGTGCAAGTCCCGCTGAATCCGCACCACGTCATTCACTCCGTCGACCCGCTGCTGATTGATCTCCAGGATCACGTCACCCCGCCGCAATCCCACCTCATCGGCGAAGCTGTCTCTGTCCACGGCCGTGACCACAACTCCCCGGGTCCCGTCGATTCCCAATTGGCTGGCGATCTCCGGGGTGACATTCTGGATCGAGATTCCGAATTTGGCCTCAGTGTCTTCTTGTTCCGAGGGTCCGTAACCTTCTTCGGTGCCTAAGATGTCCGCGAAAACCTTGGAGCGATCCCCAATGACCAGTTCGGTCTCCTGCTCCTCCCGGTTCCGGACGAACCGAATGGTCACGGACTCCCCGACGGGAGTCCCGGCGACCTTGGCAATCAAACCGTCTCCATCGTTGATCTGCTCCCCGTCGATGGACAGGATTACGTCCCCTTGTTTGAGGCCGGCTTTTTCGGCGGGGCCGTCCGGCTGAATCCCGGTGATGACCACGCCATGGCTGGCGCCGAAACTTCTCAGAAGCACGGGGCTCTGCTCGGTAGCCTGGAAGGTCACGCCAATCGAACCGCGGGTTACCTTGCCGCTCCTTACGATCTGATTATAAACACTGGCCGCCAAATTGGAGGGCAGCGCGAATCCGACGCCTGCATAGCTGCCGGTGCCGGTGGCAATGGCGGTGTTGATCCCAATCACCTCACCCGCCATATTCACCAGAGGACCGCCGCTGTTGCCCGGATTGATTGCCGCGTCCGTCTGGATAAAGCGCTGGAAGGAAGATCCCAGGTCCCTGCCCTTGGCGCTGATGATGCCCGCCGTCACCGTCTCTTCCAGACCGAACGGGCTGCCCACGGCCAGAACCCAATCTCCCACACTCAGGCCTTCCGAGTTGCCCAGCTTCGCATGGGGCAATGGATGGCCGACCTCAATTTTGATCACGGCAAGGTCGGTCTCCGAGTCGCTGCCAATCAGCTTGGCGTCATAGAGCTGTTTATCGCCCAGCATTTTCACCTGAATCTTGTCGGCCCTGCTCACAACGTGATTATTGGTAAGGATATAACCCTTCGGATCGATGATCACTCCGGAACCAAGACTTCTCTGCCGAAACTCCCGCTCGGGCTCGCCCTGCGGTCCGAAATCGAAGAACCGCCGGAAAAAGTCTCCAAATGGGTCTTGCTCTCCCTGGGGGTTGCGTCTGAATCGCGACCGCGACTGCACGGTGGACTCCGTGTTGATGTTCACCACGGCGGGAGCAACTTCTTTGGAAATCTTGTTGAAAATGGAAGAAAGCTGAACGGGCGAAGGCAACTCCACCTGCTGCGCGTCGGAGACCGGGGACTGCTGGCGCGCCGCACGGACCCCGCGAGAGATCAACGTGCCGATCAGAATGCCGACCGTCAGCGTAAACAAAACGGCAAGGGTCGAGACCGCCTTGCGTTCCTTGATGGTTTGCACGAACCGACTCCAACTACTCATCAATCCATTTCCTCCGATCTTCTAAGGAAGTTCCTCTCCCGCAAACAGCTTTCTAGATTCCCTGCAATTTTAGCATGGAATCGAAACCAGAAATACAGGCTACATTTGACACTGTCAAAAATATAGATGCAAAAGGTGCCGTAAAGGTTTCCCCACTTCAGCCGCCGACAGGAACAGTCCGCGAGCCGGGCGGCTCCGTCCCCGGCGCCCGCTCCTGTGGACCTCCGGCAACAGGGGCTTACCGCAGCAGTCCGTTGAAAACCTTGACCTTCCATAACTACACAAGTATGATAAAATCTCTTGGTTTTTCTTTTGGTGTTTCTATGGGCCCTATAGGTTTTCCGGAGTTGATTGTCATTTTTTTGGTTGCCCTCTTGGTGTTCGGGCCCAAACGCCTGCCGGACTTGGGCCGTTCCCTCGGACGTGGTTTGTCGGAATTTCGGCGGGCTTCCAATGACCTCAGAGGCTCGATCGAACGCGAAATCGAAACCCTGGACAAGGAAGTCTCTTCGGCCAACATACCGAAGACACCAGACGCGGGTGCAGATACCAATGCCCCCAAGCTCTGACCCGGAACAGCCCGACTTGGGCGCCGGCGGCTCTCCCGCTCCAGAACCTGCTTCCCATCAAAGCACATCCGACCCCGATACCGCCAAAAACATAGGGGGCAATTCCCCATCAACCATGGCCGTGGAAGAGGACGATATCTACGACTACGATTATGGAGGAAAGCCTCCCTCTCCACCCCCCGGAGGAGAATCGGGAAACAGCGGCGACGAACCTCCGGATATGAGCAAGATGTCCTTTTTGGACCACCTGGAGGAGTTGCGGCGACGCATCTTTTATTCTCTTTTTGGCATGCTCGGCGGCTTCCTGGTCTGCTGGACCTTCGCGGATGAGTTGTACGCCGGACTGGCCCTCCCCATCACAGGGATTCTTCAGGAAATGAACCTGCCGGACCAGCTTGTCTATACGAATCCGACCGCACCGTTCAATCTGTATGTCAAGCTGGCCTTTCTGGCCGGAATATTTGTCTCCTCGCCGTTTCTCCTCTATCAGGTTTGGAATTTCATTTCTCCGGGGCTGTACCCAAAGGAGAAGCGTTACGCAATCCCTTTCGTCCTGTTTTGTTCCCTGCTGTTTATATCGGGCGGCGTCTTTGCTTATATGGTCGCATTTCCGGCGGCGCTTCGTTTTCTGCTGAACTTCGCGAGCCAATTCCAGCCGTTCATCACCGTCAATGAATATTTCAAGCTCGCCACCACCATTATTCTGGGGATGGCGCTGGTCTTTGAGATGCCGATCCTGATTGTGTTTTTGACCCTGCTGCGGGTCATGACACCGCAATTCCTGCTACGGAATTTCCGTTACGCAGTTCTGCTGATCTGCGTCCTGGCAGCCGTCATCACGCCCACTCCCGACGTTCTCACCATGTCGCTTTTCGCTGTTCCCCTGATCGCTCTCTACTTCCTGGGCATCGGCCTGTCCTATCTGGTTCTTTGGAAACGAAAACGGAGCGAAGATTAGCCATGTCCGCACGGCCGGCTCGCAAGCGCAGACGCACCCGAACCACACTGGGGATTGTAATCCTGCTGGCAACCGTGCTTTTAGGCTGGGGGGCTCTCTCTCTGAATAGGGCTGCCTTCGACGGGAAAGCCGCCTTGCAGTCTGTGGAAAGGATGGTCTCGTTCGGGCCCCGTCCGCCCGGCTCGGAAGCCCACCGCAGGACACAAAGCTACATTACACAAGAGCTGGAGGCGGCCGGGTTGACCGTCGTCCAAGACCCGTTCACAGCAAACACCCCGGCGGGTCCGGTCTCTATGAACAACATCATTGGCCGCATTGCCGGCCGCAAAGAGCGTGTTCTTATGCTTGCGGCCCACTACGACACAAAAGTGATGAACGATTTCCGGTTTCTTGGGGCCAACGACGGCGGTTCCGGAACCGGGCTGTTGTTGTCTCTGGCTCCGGTGCTGGCCAACCTGGACAATGATCACTCCATTTGGCTGGTCTTCCTGGACGGCGAAGAGGCTTTTGAGGAGTGGAGCGACACCGACTCACTCTACGGAAGCCGTCACTTGGTGGCCAGGCTGGCCCAGTCCGGGTTACTCTCGAAGATCGGCGCCTTCGTGCTGGTTGATATGATTGGAGACTCCAGCCTGGACATCCGCCGCGACACCAACTCCACACCCTGGCTGACGGATCTGGTCTGGGGCGTCGCCCGCCGTCTCGGCTATTCCCGGAATTTTTCCAACTCCAGCATGACCATCCTCGACGACCACCTCCCGTTCGTCCAGGCCGGTGTCCCGTCAGTAGTTCTGATCGATCTCAATTACGGCTGGGGAAACCGCTTCTGGCACACGCCGCAAGATACCCTGGACAAGCTCAGCGCGGAAAGCTTCTCCAAGGTGGGCCACGTCCTGCTGGAAGTGGTGGCCGAATTGGACCGGGAATAAGGGTACAGCATATCACCCGCTCCCGACCTGACCTAAACGAGCACAATACTGGAATGGCCATAGGGATATGCTAAAATTTGCATAGGGGTAGAGTTTCGATTATGGCAGACCCGGCACGGCTCGATCTGGCGACTAAAGGCGAGGAAGCGAGGCTTCGAGCGCACTTGGAGGACTTTGTTGACTACTATAAGGGAGTTTATCCGGAGCGTCCATTGGCTCTTGCGGTGTGGTTTGAGAAGTCTCCCGGGACTGTAGATCACAATTTGTTGGTTTTGTTTACGGGTCGGGGACGGGACCAGATCAATTATATCCCGTCCGAGTCCGATCCTCTTTTTTGGAAGACCGGTTCCAGTGGACCCCCTTTCGTGAACATCCACTCAACCTCTGTAGATTACTTCGCAGGACAGCTCAGTTCAAATCCTCAAGAGCTTGCCAAATATCGTGATCGGTTCGAAGTCCTTTATTTCGATAAAGAGCGCCTGACCGAACCGATTCTGCGAGCATTCAATGTGATAACGGAACCCTCCGGGCTATTGAAAGGCTGGTATGTAAGTGCCGACGAAATTGTCGCAGGCGCTCCAGTGCAGAACCTGCTCTCCAAGCACAGTCATAGCAGACCAGAAATTGGCTTAGTAAAGGTTTACGAATCCGAAGATTTTAAGTCCTGCCGCGGATTGTTACACATTGAGGTCAGTCAGAGATGGCTTCCAATGTCCCCAGGAGCCTTAACCGATTACTCTTTTTACAGGGACCTTGTAGGCGGACATCCCGGGTATTTCCTTTTTCAAGGCGGCTCCCTATACCAGCTTTTGAGGTTCGAAACAAAAACGGTCCCAGAATATTCAAGCCGGGTCTTAGAAAAATTGCGCAATGGTAGTTACCCTGAGGTTTATTTGCGAGCAGTGCACGCATCTGAAGGATCCGCAGCTTGAGTTCATTTCTGGTGATTTGATCCGCCATAGGGAAATAATCCTCCGGGATTTGCAAGAGCTTCTATCCGCAGCATCCGATGAGTTGGACAAGGCAGTCACTATTCTGGCTGGGAGTATATTCGAGGAGACACTTTACAGTTTCCTTCAAAGCCAAGAAGCTTTCATCGCCCAACGTCGTGGGACGTTCACATTTGACCCAACGCAAAGCTTGCAGAATTACGTAGATATTTTTCACCGGTGGTTTGGGGATATCTTGCCAGACACCCGGCTTCCTGACTTTGTCGTCCGCTATCGGGACCTTGTTCACATCAACAGTGAGCTTAACTCCCCGCCCGATGTTTGCGCGCGTGCTTCTCGTGACATGTTAAGGGTGCTGGATCATTTGCTGGGTGAGTTATCGCAATTCGCTGGCCCGCAACGCCTACAGAGCGAGCAGTGAGATAATCGAATAATGAGCAAGCAAAAGGGGAGCAAACAATACGCTATAGTCGTCCAGATTGCAGGAGCCTCCTATCCCATCCTAATCCGGGAAGACCTGCTCGCCTCCAGGGCATTGCCGATGGTAGGCTGGCGCAGTGCTCGCACGCCGTACGCGCTCGTCAACGACCGCCTCGACCTGGCGGCCCACACGACGACGCTCGAACTCGGCCACCCGCTTTTTCCCGGCATCTTTGCCCTCGGCGGCGCGCTGCGGCTGTTCGAAGAAATCGGCAGCGACCAGATTACAGCGCGGAGCCACGCGCTGACGGCCTACCTCCATCGACGGCTGGCCG
>JADFGZ010000351.1 GCA_022567475.1 Acidobacteriota bacterium
TGGGGGTCAAGTAGCTCTGCAACGAGGAGCGGGATAACAAGGCTAGGCGATAGTGAAAAACAAGCCACCATGAGAAGCGGTGGCAGAATCCAAAGAGCCGTGGTAGCGTGCCAGTTTTACGCGGCGTCGCCAAAGGGGCTGAAGAGCCTGCCAGAGTGACAACGCGGATGGACTTTCACTTCACGAGTACGAGTTTGTGGATAGTCCCATCGCGCTAGGAGTCTGCTCGCCGAGACCGGCGAGGTTTTGCAAAAGCTCGTCTCCCAGCGGAAGATTTTTATCCTGGCTGATGCCACCGTCTGGCGGTTGTGGGGGAAAAAGCTTCTCCAATCGTTGGACGCCCCCCGAACGCCGGTTATCTTGGTTCCGAGCGGAGAGCGCTACAAGCGCATGGCCACGGTGGAAAAGATCGCCCAGCAACTCTCCGCCCAGGGCGCCGAGCGTTCCAGCCTTCTCATTGCATTTGGCGGAGGAGTAACGGGAGATATCGGAGGTTTTGTCGCTTCTATCTTCCTGCGGGGAATTGAATACGTCCATATCCCTACTACTCTGCTGGCCCAGGTGGACAGCTCCATCGGAGGGAAAACCGGGGTCAACCTGACAGCCGGAAAAAACTTGGTGGGGACATTCTGCCAGCCCCGCATGGTCCTGACCGACCCTCTCCTGTTGCGGACGCTTCCCCGCCGCGAGCTGCGCGCCGGGTTGTTTGAAGCCCTGAAGTGCGCCGTGATCGGCGATCCCAAGCTATTTGAACTCCTCATCGCCAAGCGGTCCCGCATTCTCAGCGGGGAACCCAGCGCCCTGCTCCCGGTAATCCGCGCCTGTGCCGCGCTGAAGAGCCGTGTGGTTTCGCTCGATGAAAAGGAGGGAGGCCTGCGGCGCATTCTGAATTTCGGCCACACCATCGGCCACGCACTGGAAGCGGCCACAAGATATCGCCGGTTCCTGCACGGAGAAGCGATTGCCTGGGGAATGCTGGCTGCCACGCAATTGGCTGTCCAGGCCGGTCAACTGGCCAGCTCGACAGGGGACCGGATTTGTTCGTTGATCGTTTCCTACGGCCCGGTGCCGTCGCTCGGAAGGATTGACCTTGCCGCCGTCTGCCGTCATCTGAGCGCCGACAAGAAAGTCCGTCGCGGGGTGGTCCATTTTGTGCTGCCCCGCCGAATCGGGGCGGTGAGGATTGTCTCGGGCATCTCTGAGAAACAGGTTCTGAGCGTGTTGAAGAATCTGCTCGCGACCGATCCTTTTGGACGCCTTGCTCGGCGGCAGTCTCGGAGCCGCGCAGGCAAGCAGTGAAAAACCCTCCCCGCCAATCCGCGCCGGGCGCGCAGCCGCAGGGAACAACGGATGAAGCCTCCGCTTCCCGGTACGTCCGCAGGCTGTTCTCCGACATTGCGCCCCGCTACGATCTGCTGAACCATCTTCTCTCGTTTCAGGTGGACCGCTATTGGCGCAGCGTCACTACCCGGCAGTTCCGCCACCTGCTTTCCAATCCCGCCGCCCGCGTGCTGGACCTTTGTTGCGGCACGGCAGACCTGAGCCTCGCCCTGGCGCGGCGCGGCAGCGCACAGGTGATCGCCAGCGACTTCTCCCACCCCATGCTCACAATCGCTCGGCATAAATTGAACAAACTGCAACGAGACGGCCCGCCGCCCCTGCTGGCGGAAGCCGATGCGCTGCAACTTCCCTTTTCCGACGATTCGTTTGACCTGGTCACCTGCGCCTTCGGGTTTCGCAATCTCGTCAACTACGGCGCGGGTTTGCAGGAAATCTGGAGGGTGCTTCGAACCGGAGGAGAGGTTGCAATTCTGGAATTCGCCGAGCCCACCGGTCCGCTGATGGCTCCGCTTTACTCATTCTATCTGCACCGCGTCTTGCCGGCTATCGGCGAGCGGGTCTCCGGCGTTCGCGGTTCTTATAGTTACCTTCCCGGGTCTGTCGACCGATTCCCATCCAAAGAGGAATTCAGCGAACAGATGCGGGCGATTGGTTTTTCAGGCTCGGGCAGGAGAGAGTTGACCTGGGGAATCGCGGTTCTTTATACGGGCAAAAAAACCGCCCGCTGAGAAATCATGTTCCGAAACCGGAACAGCTTTTCCTACAGCGGGCTTTAGATTTTTTCCAATACTGAGGGCTGCTGGATGCTTAACGCGACCAACCGACGGGCAGGCCCTCGCGGCGCAGTTCCTCTTCCATGGCCGTAATAGCGGCTTTTTTCTGCTCTACCGCAGCCTTCTGAGCCTCCAGATCTTGCATCCGCTGGTTGATCTCGCCCCGTTCATGCTGCTCTCGCATGGCCACGTTGGGATCGGAATAGTACTGGATCTGCATCAGGTTCAACTCCCGCTGCATGACGTCCAGCTTGCGCTCCTCATAGGAGAGTTCCTCCCGCAATTGCGCAAACTTTTCGCGGTATTCCTTCTCCAGTCGGGCTCGCTCTTCTCTCGCCGACTCTGCCGTCCCGGCTTCTGTCGTATCGGCGGCATCCATTTGCTCTTCGCCCTCCGGCTTCTGCGCTTCAGCGGCACGGGTGGCAGTCCGGCTGCTGGACGAAGACGGTCGGGAAAGCTGATCGTTGGTAAACACCTTGACGGCCTTGCCCTGCTGCGCTTTCCGAGCCCTCTGCTGGCGGGCTACTTCCACAAGCGACTGGCCGTACAGCGTCCCATGAAACGCCAATCCCAGGAAGATCACCAGGAAGCTTACCAGGAAACTCAAATGAAGCGTTTTGACCTGTTTTTTGCCATTTTTCATAGTCTCACCCGGGGGAATACCCTTCATCTTCTATGAGTGAGTTTACGCTCCCCAGGTTGCCTAACGCAAGCAGATTGGCTGGCTGCACCTTCACCAAATCGTCACATCCCGGCACGCCTGGCCAATGTGTTCACCTGCTGCCGGTCCCGGACCGTCAGGAGAAAAAGCCCAGGTACCAAAACAACATCTGCTTTCCCCACACCGCCGACACCAAGGCCGCAATTCCCAAAAAAGTGCCGAAGGGAAGTTCATATGCCGTCCCTTTGCGAAAACCGACAATGAAGACTAGTCCCAAAATCGCCCCACTCACCGAACCCAGCAGGATCGTCAGCATCGTCAGCCTGGGCCCCAGGAAAAAGCCCACCATCGCCATCATTTTCACGTCGCCCAGGCCCATCCCTTCCTGGTGGCGCAACCGGAAGTACACTTCCCCAAGCAAATAAAGCGATCCGCCGCCCAGCGCAGCCCCCAGCACGGAATCGAGCGAGGAGGCGTGCATCATGCGAATTTGCTCCATACCGGCCAGCCGCGCCAGAAAAAAGCCGCTGCCGTCGCCCACAGGAACCATCTGGCTGAAGAATAATCCCAAGGCCATGCCCGGAAACGTAATCAGATCGGGCAACAGCCGTTCCTGCCAGTCCGTCACCACCAATACAAGCAGCAAGACTCCCAGCACCAGGTATTTTGCGAATAACACGGTCGGCCCGAAAATCGAGAACAGAAACAGGAACAGCAAACCCGTGGCCAGTTCGACGAAAAAGTAGAGGGGCGAGATGCGGACTCGGCAATAGCGGCACCTGCCTTGCAATAGAAGGTAACTGAACAAAGGAATGTTGTCATACGCCGCGATGGGATGGTTGCAGGCCGGACAACGGGAACGGGGCGAGACGATCGACTCGCCACGGGGAAGGCGATGGATGCAGACGTTCAGAAAACTGCCGATGGTCAGCCCAAACAGGAATAGGAACGCTGGAATCACGCTCTGTTTCGGTTGCTCCCTTGCAAAAGTTCTGCGTAAACGGCGGCTGTCCGGCTGACCATTATATCAGTGGTGGCATGGGCCATCACGAACCTTCGTCCGGCGTCGGCCAGCCGCTGGCGCGTCCTCGCCGAGTCCCGAAGCAAGCGAATGGCGGAAGGCAGTTCGCGCTTCCAATCCTCGCCTGCCAGAAGCCCCGCCTCCATATGGCGCACGATCTCCGGTATGCCCCCCACGCTGCTGGCGACAACGGGCAGGTTGTATGCCATCGCCAGCAGAATCGCCGAACCCAGCCCCTCAGATTTACTCAAGTACAAAAACAGGTCCAGCGACCCGAGAAATGCACTCATCTCCTCGCCAAGCCGGACAATCTGAAAGCGTTTCTCCACGCCGCGCTTCCTGGCGTGTTCGAGAAGGGCTTTTTCGGCGGCTTGCTGGTCCGCGTCCGGCGCTGGAAGACCGAGCCCCGGAGTCCCCAGCCAAAGCTGCAT
>JADFGZ010000352.1 GCA_022567475.1 Acidobacteriota bacterium
TTGTTTTGAAGAAGCTACCTGCGAATACCAAGGGAATTCTCAAGGACCCGCAAACGGGTAAGCCTACGGGGCAACTGATCGGCGAGGCATCGCCGCTTTTTGGCAGAGCGGTACTGCCCTGGCCTGATTTGAAACTCGTCATGCAGCTTTTGGAGAAAGTCATTCCTCTGTACACCGCGCAGGGCATAACCATGATCCAGACCAAAACGCCGGGTTACGTCATGGCCGCGCTGAGAGAATTCTGGCGGCGAGACCAAATGCCGATCCGCTGGAGAGCCAACATCGATGTGGGGCCCGATGTGGAGATTGGGTTTAAGTATCTGGGCAACTTGACCGACTTGGGTGACCCCTGGCTGCGGATCACCTCCGGTCCTGGCGGTGTGCCTTCGACCTTTTTTGACGCAACTTACCAAGACCCTGTCCCGCTGCCCGGCGGGAGGGTTAGCCGCTCGGGCCAGAGCCCGGAGGCCCGGCAGGCTGAACTCCGGGGTCGCACCGATGCCTTCCTCGCCGCCAAGTATGGCTGGAGCACGAGCAATGTTCACAACAACGGAGATCTCAGTACGGACGTCTACCTGACAGAATTGGAAAAAGGGCTTCAGGAGCGTGTCATCGAGGCACATGGCCAAAGGTTTGTAACCGATCACGGTCTGATGTTGACCTCAGAGACGCCGGCCGGCAATCAGTTTGAAAGAATGAAAAAACTGGGGATCATTCCCAGCCTCAACGCCAATTATCTGCTGGGGGCGCCCCGGCCGGAAAAGGGCTTCGACTATTCCTCTATGAGCAAGGTGGAACAACTCGCGCATCAATGGGGAAGGGAGCGAGTCTTTAAGATGCTGCCTGCCAAGAGCCTGATTCGGGCGGGACTGAAACCCACGGCGGAGTCAGACCGCTGGTATTTTCCCGCTTCCTACACGCCGTGGATCCTGGAGAAGCTGGTTACGCGCAAGGACGATAAGTTCGGGATCGTCTGGGGACCCGAAGAGCGGGTGAGCCGCCAGGAAGCTCTCTGGATGAAGACTAACTGGGCGGCTCGTTACAGCGGAGATGAAAGAGACCTGGGGACTATCGAGCCGGGGAAATTGGCTGACTTGGTGGTTCTGGACAAGGACTATATGGCCGTTCCCGAAGATGACATCTCCAAAATTCAGGTGTTGCAGACCCTCATTGGCGGGAAAGTGGTTTATGACGCTTCCAGAGACCAGGTGCCTCGGCCGGGCGTAGATTTGCCGAGCGTCGCGGACATAACCGAGATGTGAGTTTGACGACCTGATGAGCTGGCGATGAAAATAAATCCGGTTTGGATTGGCAATAGGTCGAAGGAGGAAAAGGCAGGCCAAAGGGATGCTAGCGAATATGTAATTCGTTGGAGCATGTACGGGACTGGATTCATGGGAACAGGTCAAATCCGGTCGCGGCGTGATCCGCAGGCGCATGGAACCTTGGGGTGATTCAGGCGGTCGTCGGTTGCTGTGCTCGGGTCGTGAGCCGCAAAGGTATGTGGCTCTCTCTTTGGTTCTCTTGCTCGGGTTCTCTCGCTCGCGGGAGTCGGCTTCCTCCTCGAGGGCAAACATCGCTTGATCGAATTTCCGGTAGCCGTTCAGCAGGACGTTTACTCAGCGGCGGCGCTGCCGGAGGCGAGCGCGGCGCGATCGACGAGCTTGCCGTTCATCCAAACGGCGTCAATCTTGCGCGAATTGGTGATGTCGGCAAGCGGGTCGGCATGGAGCACAATAAAGTCGGCCACCTTTCCCGGCGCGAGCGTTCCGTATCGGTTGTCCACTCCCAGGAACCTGGCGGCATTGATCGTTGCCGCTTGAATGGCCTCCATCGGCGTCAGGCCCGCCTGCACCAACAGTTCCATCTCGCGGTGCTCCCACAGTCCGGGAAACCGCAGGGGAAGTCCGGAATCGGTTCCCACGGCAATGGGAATCCCGGCGGCGGCGACCTTGGCCGTGTTCTTGGCCGCTATTTCATATTCCCGGCGCCATCTTGGCATGTTCGGGTTCCCGGCCAGCTTTTCCCGGTATTCCTGGCTGCCGACGGTTGCAAGCACCGTAGCCGGAAACAGCAGCGGCAGTCCCGGGTCGTCAAGAAACGCCGGCCCGTCTGCATAGGATATGTTGACGTGATGGCCCGCAAGCGTGGTCACCTGCGTAATCCGGTTTTCCTTTGCCAGCGTCAGAAATTCCTCATCCACCTCTTTGTCCAAAACGCTGTGCGCCAGAGCAACCACGCCGCGACGGATGAGTTCCTTGGCGTCCTCCAGGTAGAAGGCGTGCGCCACCACCCGCAGGTTGTGTCGGCGCGCTTCTTCGATAACGGCGCCGTAGATTTCCGGCGAGAAGTCGGGAAGCTCTCCGAGCCGGTTATCCGCCCAAATCTTTAAGACGCGGGGATGCTTCGCGGCTTCCTTCTGCACCATGGCCCGCGCCTCCTCCGGGGTCGTGGGACGGTTGACGTAGGGATTCCGGGGCCATCCGCCCTGGGCGCCGAATCCCAGCCCGGCCGTATAAAGCCGCGCTCCGCCGGCGCTGCCTGCGCGTTGGCCGGCCAGGAAGTCCGCCATGGGTTCGCGGTCATGCCCGAGCGAAAGCACATGAGTCACCCCATAGTAGAGGTATGCATTGGCGTCGCGCTGGACCCGTTCCCGGTTGAAGTTCTCTTCGCTGGATTCCATGCCTTCCGTTCTGCCCACGTGGCCGTGGAGGCCGAACATTCCGGGCAGGATCACCTTTCCGGCTGCGTCCACGATTCGCGCACCGGCGGGAATGGGAAAGCTGCCGCGCTTGCCGATGTCCCGGATTGTATCGCCGGAAATCACCAGGACCGCATCTTCGATTGGCGCTTCGGACACACCGTCAATCACGGTGGCTCCTTCAATCACCGTGATCTGCGATGCGGGCCCCGGCGGTTGCGCCGGCTGGCAAGAGACAAGCAAAAGAAGGATCACCGGCAGCAACGACAGATGAGAATTCCTGAGTTTCATTTGACCTCCTTGCCTATTGCTATTCCACATCGGAATTGGTTTTGCCTTGCTGCAAGATCATACGCCGCCTGCCAGAAAGGAAGTAGCTTTTTGGTGGAATTTTTTCGGACAAACCGAACTGTCCGCATGGCCGCAGCCGCCTATTGAGGCAACGGCGCTGATTCCAGTATAGTCACAAAGCGCGCGCCCACATCTCCAGAGGATGTGCCAGAGGATGTAAATGAGGAGGTGGTTGTGGAACTCCATGTCGGCCAGAAGGCCACTCTCAGCGCTACGCTGAGTGAGGAACACGTCAGGAAGTACGCAGAGATTTCAGGGGACTACAACCCGCTTCATTTCGACCTCACCTTTGCGGAGAAAACGAAATTCAAGCGGCTTGTTGTGCAGGGAGGGTTAACCACCGGCCTGCTGCACGCCTTGGTCGCCAATCGCATGCCCGGTCCAGGCACGGTCTTTCTCAGCCAGAGTTGGAAATTTACCGCGCCGGTCTACATTGGAGACACCATCACGGCCGAGGCGGAGATAGTGAAACTTCATGAGACCAAACCCGTCACGCAACTGCAAGTGACCGTAAAGCGAGAGGGCGGGGAAGTTGTGCTCGAAGGGGAGGCATGGTGCTACACACTGGCGCCGGAAGGTTAATTGGAAACTTGCCCGCCTCCTCTCGCGAGCCCCGAAATCATTGAGCGCCAGCGGCTGGGGGTATACAATCTAGCAGGCAGGAATCCAGAATCGAAAAAATCCGGTTTAGAAGAGAGGGTGTCTCATTGCTGGACCCTCTGGAATACGCATCAGGAGAATGTCCAATGTCAAAGTGTATTTTCCGAATTGTTGTTGGTATCGTCCTCCTTCTGGTAGCAACAGCTGCACCGGCCCAACAACCAGCAGACTATGTGCAGCAAGTAATCGATGATCGGGCGGAACGATATAAAAACGTGGCTCTGCAGCTCTGGGACTTCGCCGAACTCGGATACCAGGAGGAAAGAAGTACGGAGTTGCTGCAAACGCAACTGAAGGAAGCAGGTTTTGAGGTTACAGCGGGCGTTGCCGGCATGCCAACCTCGTTTATTGCGACCTACGGAAGCGGGCAGCCGGTCATCGGCATTTTGGCCGAGTTTGACGCGCTTCCAGGCCTGTCGCAAACGACCGCACCCTTCCGGCAGATCCGAGAGGAAGGCGGCAGCGGGCACGCCTGCGGTCACCATTTGTTCGGCACGGCCTCCATAGCC
>JADFGZ010000353.1 GCA_022567475.1 Acidobacteriota bacterium
GCCCCCCGTCGTGGCCATCTGTATGGAACGCCGGGCGCAGCCCGGCCTCAATCATGGACTTCACAGGCACCGTCCACCGGGCAATACTCTCCGGGTCATAGTTTTTCGCGGCGATGTCTGCCCGAATGATGTACTTCGCGGTGCAGGTCCAAGCGATGCCGAGATGTACTCCCTTGACGATCTGGTCAGGCCTGGGATTCAAGGCGCAATGGTCAATGGCGTGCTTTTTTTGGCGGACCTGTTCGATCGTCATCCCGGCGGCCTCGCTGGCCTGCTCGATCAACATGAAGATGTGATCGACGGCCAAGTCCCCGTGAGCATGAAAGCCTCCAATCCGGAATCCACGGCGCACTGCCTCGTAGATGATATTCCAGTGCTCGCTTCCCGGCATCAGCAAGCATTTTTCGAGATGTTTGACCGGTGAAGGAAGCGTCGTGCACATGCCCCTGGCCATGTTGCGGTCAGCGGAGCTGCCGTATATCCCGGTCATCCACAGATGCGGCGAGCCGGTTCCCTCTACGTTGGCGGGCATCGTCTCGACTGCCGCAATCGTGATGTTTTGCAGGTGGTACGCCAGCCGGATGGGCATCTCCCCTTGGCGGTCAAGCAATGCAAAGGCGGCATGCTGCGTGGAGTCCAACTTCGACGCCCAGGTCGTGACCCCGTAGCCGGCCCACTCCTCCAGCTCTTTCTTGTAAGCCCGGGCAAGAAGCTCAGTCCGGCGCGCCAAGGGTAGCGACACGTGCGCCACAGGCGGGACGACCTGGGAGAGCAGTGGAAGCGCGCGCTCACCCAGCCGTCCCGTCGGCTCCCCGCGCGAATCGAGCTCCGCATCCAATGCCTGGAGGGGGAATTTTTCCTTTAATACCTCCAGTCCTGCCGAGTTCACCAGGACATCCGTATTAGCCGGCACCACCAGAAGAGGGCGGTCGGGCGCTAAACGGTCGAGATCGCGCCGGTCAACCTGCTCTCTGAATTTCACGCTCGAATCGAACCTCCCGGGACGGATTGTATAAACCAGCCATGGCTGCTCCTCCGTCCGAAGAGCACTCTGAATCCGCTTCTGCAGTTCCGCCAGGATCTCGGGCACGTCCGGGCCTTCGATCTCGTTGAGGTTGGCAACTTCCGGCGCCACGTCGGGCGCTGTGTGATACAGGGCATAGTCCATGAGATGCGTATGGGTGTCGATGATCCCCGGAAGGACGGTCCGCCCTTCCAAATCAATAGCACGAGTTGTCGGCCCGATGAGTGGCAGGACATCCTGGTTTGGGCCGAGTGCCGTCACCCGGCCCTCGCTGATGGCGACTGCTTCGACGACGCGAAAGGCGTCGTCCACCGTCACGATTTTTCCGCTGTGGAGGACGAGATCGGGATCTCCGCCGGTTTGCGAGCGAACCTCCCCCGTAATGGCAAGCAAGAAGACGGGGATAAGCACCGCAATGCGCCAAGCATGGAGTCTGGAGTTCCACCCGGAAATGGAAACGACGCCGCAGAGAATACCCTCAAAAATAATTGTTGGTCTCATGGGAAAGTCCTCCTTCCGATATTATGCCTGGTTTTTTGCCCAACAACCTGCTAACTGCGCGGCGGTTTTTTTTCTTCCGGCGGAAGGACACGGTAGCGGCTGAATTCATGGTCGCCGGCTTTGCGGCAACTGACCCACCGGTACCAGGGAGCTGTTTCAATAGAGAATCCGGCGCCTGCGAAACTGGTCTGGCGAGTCGCCACGCCTGGCCGGTCATCCGGCTCGGCGCCCCCGGGTTCGGAGGGGATGCCGGGGCCGACCTCTTGCGGAGCAATGGTCAGGAATTTTTCGTCCACCCATCCGCCGCGAACCATGTGTCCGTAGAGCGTGGGACCCGCCTCGCACAGCAGGTACCGCACGCCGTGCTCCTTCCGCAGGGAGCGCAACAGCGATTCCAGGTCAACGGACCTCCCATAGCCGGAGACCAAAACCTGCGTCGCGCCGGTATCGCCCAGGTGTCGGAAGCCCTCCGGGGTTGTGGCGATCAGCGTCTCCACGTGTTCTGAGCGGAACAAGCGGTAGTCGGCCAGCTTCAGGTTGCCGGAGCCGGTGACGATGATGTTTCTCTGTTTGCCCCGGCCCAGCCGCTCGCTCCGCAGACGGAGCAGCCCCGTGTCGGTGATGCGAAACACGGGACCTCCCGGGATGCCTCCGGAAAGCGTTTCCTGGATGAGCGAGCCCGCTCCGTAGAGGACCGCGTCGGCCTGCACCCGCAGCAGGTCCATCATCCAGCGGTCATGGCGGCTTCGCGAAATCCATTCTCCTCCCGGCCGCTTCCCGCCGAAGGTAACCATGCCGTCGAGGCTCTGCACGAAGTTGGCGTAAACCCACGGACGGTCCGGGGGCGGGTCAGGGAATCCCAGGTTGCCTGCAAACCGGAGCAGGCCCGCGGGCAGCGCGGGATTCGGCTCGCTGGTGTCAAACAAAACTTCAAAGGGATCAAGCCCTGGTGGCGCTTGGAATTCCATGGCAGATATTGATACTGCTACTGATACTGATGCTTGCAGGCCGCAGTTTAACGAGTCGCAGTATAGAAGGGTTGCCGGTTCCAGACAAGAGTCTGTATGCCGTCCCAAAACACTCTGGACGCCGACTGTGCAGAGGCCGCGGCATTGACTTCTGCCCGCTTCGACACTAATCCAACTGGTTGTAATATAATGGGATTACCCTTTCTTTTCCGGCCCCTGAGACCGGCGCAAGAAAGGCCGCTACCGGCAGGAGGGTGCGTGTTGTTGGAACGCAGTGAGCGCAGGGCGGCGAGTTGTTGAGGATGACCTCATGCAGATGTTAAACAAATTGAGAGAGATCGAGTCACGCTACGAGGAGCTGAACATCCAGCTCAGCACGCCGGAGATCATCGCCGATAAGCAACTTTACCAAAAGACCGCCAAAGCCCACAGCGAGCTGGCCGCCATTGTGGACAAGTTCCGCCAGTGGAAGAACCTGGAAAAGTCTCTCGCCGAGACCAAGGGAATGTTGGAAGAAGAAGAGGCGGAGCCGGACCCCGAAATGCGCGCCATGGCACAGGAGGAATGTGCCACGCTCGAGCAAAAGCGCGACCAAGCCGAAGGCGAGCTGAAGCTCTTGCTGGTTCCCAAGGACCCCAACGACGAGAAGAACGTGGTGCTCGAAATCCGCGCCGGGACGGGCGGCGACGAGGCCACGCTGTTCGCGCAAGAAGTGTTCCGCATGTACTGCCGCTACGCCGAATCGCAGGGCTGGCGAGTGGAGATGCTTTCCAGCAGCACCTCCGGCATCGGGGGCCTCAAGGAGGTCATCGCGATGATTGAGGGCGACCGCGTTTACAGCAAGATGAAGTACGAAAGCGGCGTGCACCGGGTGCAGCGCGTGCCCCAGACCGAGCAGCAGGGCCGCGTCCATACCTCGGCGGTGACGGTGGCGGTGCTGCCCGAAGCCGATGAGGTGGAGGTGGCGGTAGACCCCAAAGAAATTCGCATCGACACCTTCTGCTCCTCCGGCCCCGGAGGACAGTCCGTCAATACCACCTACTCCGCCGTCCGCATCACCCACCAGCCCACAGGCTTGGTGGTCTCCTGCCAGGACGAGAAGTCGCAGATCAAAAACAAGGCCAAGGCGATGCGGGTGCTGCGCAGCCGCCTGCTCGCCATGGAGCAGGAAAAGCAGCACAACGCGCTGGCGCAGGAGCGCAAGGCTATGGTCGGCACCGGCGACCGCAGCGAAAAAATCCGAACCTACAACTTCCCGCAGAACCGCCTCACCGACCACCGCATCGGGCTCACGCTTTATCAGCTCGACTCGGTAATGGAAGGCCGCCTGGGGCCGGTGGTGGAGCCCCTGGTCACTCACTTCCAAGCCGAAAAGCTCAAGGCGGAGATGGTGATCGCCTGAACGGCAATGAGAAAGCACTACAACTTTTCTAAAGCGAAACGCAACCCGTATGCCCGGCGGCTCAAGCAGCAGGCGACGATCCGGCTGGACCGGACTCGCGGGAATTTACGGCGTTCATTCTATATACTACAGGGCTAGGCGTCTGCGTCGAGTCGATTGGCTCGCATGCCAATCCAGCATATTTCGCTTATGAGTTCAGTCAATATCCAGGAAATCCTGAAACTGAGTGTGGCGGAACGGATCGAGATCGTTGAAGCCGTCTGGGACAGCATTGCGGCCTCGCCAGAGAGTCTGCCGGTTACTGCCGCCCAAAAACGGGAGCT
>JADFGZ010000069.1 GCA_022567475.1 Acidobacteriota bacterium
CTCTTGGCCACCGGGCTTTGATGGCAGATTCGGCCATCCGGGCGCTGGAGATCATAGAACAGCAGCAGGTGGACATCGTCATCGCCGACATCAAGATGTCCGGGATGAGTGGAATTGAACTGCTGGAGCAAATCAAAACCACCAACCCGCAGATTGAAGTGGTGATTATGACCGGCTACGCCACTGTGCCCTCGGCCGTCCAGGCGATGAAGCTCGGAGCCACCGATTACATCACCAAGCCCTTTAGCGCGGAGGAGTTCCGGCTGGTGGTGGAGCGGCTGGTGCAGACGCTGGAGCTGAAGGAGGAAAATCGCTACCTCCGGGAACAGTTGCGGTCGCGCAGCCGCTTGGGAAAGCTGGCGGGACAATCCCAGAAGATGCAGCACGTCTTCAAGCTCATCCAGAGGGTCTCGGTGAGCCGCTCCCCGGTATTGATCTTGGGAGAAAGCGGGACGGGAAAAGAGCTGGTGGCGCGCTCCATCCACGAAAGCGGGCCCTCGCGCGACAAGCCGTTCATCCCGATAGATTGCGGCGCTTTGGCGCCGACCCTGATTGAAAGCGAGTTGTTTGGATATGTGCGCGGCGCCTTTACCGGCGCGGTTCGCAGCCGAGAAGGGCTGCTGCAATCCGCCCACGGAGGCACCCTGTTCCTGGATGAAATTGCCGAACTCCCCGTCGAGCTGCAAACCCGCCTGCTGCGGACGATCCAGGAAAAAGAGTTCCGGCCGGTTGGCGGCAACAAAAGCGTCCCATTCAGCGCCCGTGTGATCTCGGCGACCAACTGCGACCTGGAAGCAGCCATTCGACAGGGCAGCTTCCGCAAAGAACTGTATTTTCGCCTCAACGTGGTCTCCATTACCCTGCCGCCGTTGCGCGAGCGAAAAGTGGACATTCCCTTGCTGGCCGAACAGTTCCTTCATAAATGCGCTCTGGCTCAGGGCAAAGACATGGAAAGCGTGCCCTGGACGATTGCTCCGGAGGCCTTGGACCGCCTGTTGGCCTGCGACTGGCCGGGAAACGTTCGCGAACTGGAGAACTGCCTGGAACGAGCCGTTACTTTGGGTTCAGGACCCGTCATCCAGGTCTCTGATTTGCCTACGAACGTGCAATCTGCTCGTTCCGAAATCGGGGCAGGCGGTTCCGACAGCGTGATTCCGCTCGACGAGATGGAACGGCAAGCGATCTTGCGCGCTCTTGCCGAGGCCGGTGGCGACAAGTTGCTGGCTGCCCGCAAGCTCGGCATCGGCAAGACAACTTTGTACAGGAAGCTTCACAAGTACCAGCACAAATTCCAACAAAAGGCCTGACCGATTAGGGAATGGGTTCTCATTCCGGCACTTTTTTACGCTCCGATTCTAATTTTTCTCCGCTGTGTCGAGAGGAACATGAAGACACCCGCCTTGCAATCGTAAAGAAGCTCTCCTTCGCTGCGGAACTCGCCGCCGCGCGCTCCGCAGAAACCCGTTTGAATACCAAGGCGCGGCGAACGGCAATAGAGCATCTTTAACATCCCCCCGGCTTGCTCCCTCCTCGAAAAACGCACCCTTTCAGAAACGCGGTTAGAGAAATAACTTCATCCTGAAGTTCGGGCTGCCGTTATCATCTGAGGATATGGTGGAGGATATGAGAGAGGACATGCCTACCGGCGCAGCTTTGATTCGCGGGCCGGGATTTGCGCGGCTGGGAATACGGCTGTGAAAGTTGCCCTGGACGCCACCTACGCCGCCTACCCGGAGCGGACGGGGACCGGCGTGTACTCCGAGCGGCTGATCGCGGCCCTGGCTGCCGCCCCGCAAGCCCGGCTGGACGCTGCCTCCCGTCTGATCTTGTGCTTCCGGCTCGGACCCTATCTGCGGTGGGCGCGGAAAAAAAAGTGGCCCGAGCGATGCGTGATTTCCCCGCTGCTCGATCCCTGGCTGCCGCCGCCGCGCGCGCATCTGTTCCACGGCCTGAATCAGCGGCTGCCGGAAAGAGGGAAATACGCAGTTCGTGTGGTGACCGTTCACGACCTTTTTCCTCTCGCCTCGGACGAATACTCCACACGGCAATTCCAGCAGCACTTCACCCAGATCATCCAAAAAGCCGTCTCCCGCGCCGACTGGATCATTGCGGTATCGGACGCCACGCGGCGGCAATTGCTCCGCCACACGGAGGCAGCCGACGGGCGGATTCGCGTGATCCACCACGGCGTCGATCCTGCGCAGCCCGCCGCGCAGGCCGACCAAGACGCCTTCCGGGAGCGCCTGCTCGGTTTGAGCAAAGAAGAAAAATTCTTCCTCAACGTGGGCACGATCCAAACGCGCAAGAACGTGGCCAGTATCGCTGCTGCCATGAAGCGCCTGCCGGAGTTTCGCCTGGTGCTGGCCGGCGGCGACGGCTTTGGAGCGGACCGGGTTCATTCGTTGATCGAAAAGGAAGGGCTGGCCGGGCGAATCCTCCGCTTGGGGCACACCGTGCCACAGACGCTGCGGTTGCTCTACTCTGCGGCCACCGCCTTGGTATTTCCTTCTCTCGAAGAGGGGTTCGGAATGCCGATCCTGGAAGCCATGAGCTACGGCCTGCCGGTAATCACCTCGAACTGCTCCTCGATGCCGGAGGTGGCGGGCGACGCCGCTCTATTTGTCGACCCCGGAAATGTGCAGGAGATCGGCGATGCCATGCGGCGCGTGGCGGAAGACCCGGCGCTGGCTGCCGCGCTCGGCGAGCGGGGAAAGCGGCGGGCCGGGCAGTTCAGTTGGGAGAGATGCGCGCGGGAAACCTGGGAGGTCTATCAGGAAGCCTTGGGCGGCGAGTAATATCGCACGGGCGATTTGCGCTTGACACGACAGGGTAGGAGGCATAGGTTTCCGGGTGAAGGGGAAGCTCAAAACGGAAATACCGGTTAAAGGCCGGACGTCTCCATTGGAACATCAATAGTCAACAACTGCCACGGAACCAGCTATCTGCTCTTCCTTTTTTCCCCGAAACCAGACATCAGAAGAGCGGGCATATTGTTTAAATTTTGTAAGCTTGACCTGCGGGGAGCCTGGTCATAGAATTTTCATCAACTGAACGTCGCGATCGGAAATCCTGGCGGACTGCAATCTGAAAAGGGGCAAATCGAAAATGAAAACCACAGAATCAGCAAGATGCAATGTCCATCCCAGATACGCCTGGGCAGTAGTCCTGATGGTAGTTTTGGCGGCTGCCTGCTCCTATACGGGGCCGGCGGGATCTGATGACGCGGACGAAGCGCTGCTCGGAGGCCGTGTTACCTCTTCCGCTGGAGAGGCGCTGGCGGGAATCCCAGTGCGAGCGCATCGTGAGTCAAGCAACATCACGGTCAGCGTCTACACCAACAGTCAGGGGGAGTACTCGTTTCCAGGTTGGTCTGACCTGTCTGCGGGTTCCCATTCCGTAGCCATCGAGCTTGCTGACTTTGAGCCAGTCCGACGAGAAGGGATTATGCTTTCCGCCGGCCAGACGGAGCGTTTGGACTTCAGCCTGCAAACCCGGGAACCGTCGGTCATGGATGTTACCGCCACCGACATCGTGATGGCGTTGCCAGGCACAGAGGAACAAAAGTTCATGCTGATACAGTGTGACAACTGCCATTCCATGCAGTGGGTGCTGAAGGACCCTCATACCAGGGAGGAATGGCTCGCGATCGTCCGGCGGATGTTCGGGGAAAGCCGGGGATCGCGGAACACTCCTGGAACCCGGGCGGTTCGCCAAAAGCAGTATATTGAACCGCTAACCGACTACCTGACGTCGATTCGAGGGCCGGGTTCTTCCGACCAGATCCCCTTCCAACTGCGTCCCCGGCCCACACATGATGCTGTCGCCCGGCTGGTAGTGACCGAGTATGACATTCCCAGGGGCGGCAGCTGGGAACCTTATATCATGCGGGGGGACCGGCGGTTTGCCTGGCCCCACGATATCATCATGGACGAAAATTACGCCTATTATACGGACCATTACACCGATATTTTAGGCAGGCTCGACAAGAAGACCGGTGAAGTAAAAGAATTTCCTTTGTCAGCGCCTCCCGAGATGGAAAGGGAGGAAAATATTGCTCCAGGGCAGATTAACGCAACCCCTACAAGGGAACCAAGGAGAGGAACGCACGATATCCTTTTCGATCCCCAAGGACGCGTGGTGTTTGGCCGGCGCGACCTGAGCATCCGGTTTGATCCCAGCACAGAACAGTTCACCTATTGGCCTTCGGGCGGCGGCATGTTTGGGCTGGATCCGGAAGGCAATGTCTGGCACGTCATCGACGAGGGCTCTTTATTCAAAGTCGACACGACGACTGGAGAGGTAAAGGAATACAAAATTCCTCCCGTTGACGGCATTTACGACCATGAGGTAGATTCCCAGGCCAGGTCGATCATTAACGTATGGGGCAACGGCCTGTTAAGGGTGTTCGATCCCAGGACGGAAGAGTACACCGATTATCCCACGCCGACACCCCAATCCGGTCCCCGGCGCGGGGACATGGACTCGCAGGACCGCCAATGGCTGGGCCTTTATTGGGCAGGCAGGCTGGCCGTGTTCGATCCGAACCAAGGCGAGATCAGGGAATTTCCGGTCATACCCGGCACAGAGCCTTTCGGCGCGCCTTTTCCTATGCCCTACAGTGCTGCGGTTGACGAAAAGAACCAGATCGTTTGGACATCGGACTTCAATAGCAGCCGTATCTACCATTTCGATATGAATACCGAGGAGATTACGGAATTCTTCATGCCGCATCCGTATGAGGTCCGCGACCTGACGGTAGACAAGTTTGCCGACCGGCCAACCCTGTGGATTCCAGATTACCGTCCGCCATCGAAGATGGTGAAAGTGCAGCTTCGATGACCTGGCGCCGAGGCGGAGGAAATCCTGCCTAAGTAGTTCTCGGTAACAATCTCCTGCTGCATCCACGGATCGGCGCGCGCTGGCCCGGCGCATCGAGGCGGTGACCGCCTGCACGACGCCCCCAGGTGACCCCCAACTTTCGGGCCAACTTTTTCTTGGCAGACTTCTCCTCTATTGTTATATTTCCTTCATAAACGCAAGGTCTTGTGGGCCACGCTCAACAGCCAGCGCTCTTGAAGCAAGAGTCAAATTTCGGTCAAGGAAACTTCAGTGAGTCTGGTATTTGTAGGAGGGTTGTTCCGGTTGAAGCGGGGTGATGATCCGGGTGAAGGGTTACGATGAAGCACAAACTGGCGATTTTGAGTCTTGTTTTGTTGGTGGGACTGAGCTTCTCACTACCTGCTTTTGCAGTGGTGGTATTTCAAGTGAGCAGCAACGTCCGAAGCATCCGACAGGAAGGTACAACCGAAGCCGTGGGCACGGTTGTGTTGGCAGCTATCACGAACGGGAACATCGGCGCGGGCTCCTCCATTGGCTTGGACTACGGGACGAAGCTGATTACGACCGGAACGGTTACTTGTAGCGCGGCGGCGTGCGTCGCTCCTGCCAACTTTATCTTGACCACCGACGAAAGCGTGCTGATGGTCACCTTTGTTACCACAGTGGCATTCCAGGCCGGAGATACCCTTATTATCACTGGGGCTCGTATCGATGCCAACGCCTTCGGCGTAGGTACGATCACGGCGGACTTGTCGGGCAAAAGCCCCGGCCTGTTTCCATTTACCTTCTCCTCGACCTCGGTGCCGGTGGCCGATGTGAGACCCCAGGCTACGACGGTGGAGATAAACCCCACCGGGCCCATCCTGACCACGATCCAGTCCTTCTCTATTTCCGTCGCGGAGAATTTCAGTCAGGCTTTAACCAGCGCCACCGATGAGGCCGGGTTAGGTCCGGCTCCGAGCGGAGGCACCACGGTTGATTCGGTCGTGGAGCTTACCTTTTCGGATGTGCCTGTGGGTGTAACCATCTCACTTGTTGATTTCGCAGATTCCAGTAGCACGCTTACGCCAACGACAATGTTCACTGATTTTACGGCGGATTCCGGTAGCCAAACTACTGTTGTCGATATCGCAATAACCGCAACTAGCACCACAGCAAACGAAACGCTCGTGGTGAACTTCACAGCTAGCGCCCCGGATGCTGTAATTCCGCCGGGACTGTTTTTAGGCTCAGTGACTGTCACCCTTGCGGGCGGCACCGCACCTGATGTGCCCACCTTTGTCGACAATACCCAGGGAACCGTTAGAGTCTCAGGTCCTACCCCCTCCCCGCTGGTCATAATTTCCGGAAACGGCCAAATCGGCACAGTGGGAACGGAACTGCCCCAGCCGCTGATAGTCAAAGTGCAAGATGAGAACGGCAATCCTGTAGCGGAAGAGACAGTCACCTTTGCCGCCACAAGGGGTGGGGGAGTCGTATCGGAGGCCTCGGCTACCACGGATGCCCAGGGGATGGCGCAAACCCGGGCAACGCTGGGACCTGAACCAGGCACTCATAAATTCACCGCCACCTTGAATCCTAGGACTGTAAGAACCTTTTTCGCCAGCGCCCGACTGATTCAAATTCCTCCCTTCCCTTTCACCAGGGTCGTTCCCCATATCGTGGCTGGGGACGGGTTCCTGACCCAAATCGCCATTGTAAATCTGGCTGAGGAGGAAAATCCGATCCAGATTAATATCCTCAGTCAAGCAGGCGATATAGTCCGGACTGAAACCAATACTCTGCAGCCCAGCGGGCGGGCTAACGTGTCAACCGGCGAGGCGAGGCGTTTTGCCGAGGTGACCACTGAATGGGCCATTGTTGGATCAGAATTGCCTGTGGGAGTGAGTGTCTTTTTCGACGTAAGACTGCCAGGCTCGGAGACGCCTGGAACGGCTGCGGGAGTTTCGGCAACCAAATCGCTACGAACGATTCGCCTGCCGTTCGCTTTTGCCCAGGCTGGACAAGCTCAGACGGCCCCCCTGACCCTTGGGCTCGCCCTCAGCAATCTCTCCGGGAATCCCAGCGTGATTGATTTGGATCTGCTGAATGTGATGGGGGAAGTGGTGGTGCAAGACAGCTTTACTCTGGCTCCCTTCGGACAGAGTGCTTTCGTACTCGCTGAGCGCCCGGCGTTCGATGCTTTCCTGCGCGATCAGCACTTATTTTTCGGCTCGGTCGCTATCAAGGCGAGCGAGCCCATCTCCGTCATCGGAGTGGGCAGCGAATCGGGGCAGTTCTTCGCCGTTCCTCACTTCAGCCAGGCGGTGTCCTGTTTCCTGGCTCCTCTTTTTCCTCCCCAACCCACTATAATCCCGCACATTGCCGAGGGAGGCGGTTGGGCGGCGCAAATCTCCATCACAAACCTTTGCACAGGTGAAAACCCTGTCCGAATCGAAGTGTTCGATCAGGCTGGGATTCCGGTGGAAAGTTTTCTCGGTTCAGATACCATACTCCTCCCCCGGGGGACCGCCGTCTTTTCCTCTCCCGAAGGGGAGCGCTTTGATGCATTCCCTGCGGGCCCAAGGTGGGCGCGGCTTACCTCGAACCTGCCGATTGGGGTGCAGGTCTTGCTGGATTTCAAGTCGGCCTCGTCGGAGGCGCCCACGAGCGCGGTAGGCGCCTCGGAAAGCCCACCCTCGACGCATTTTGCGCTCCCAGTGGCTTTTGCCCCGGCTGCGACAGGTCAAAGCGCGGCCCTGACCGTAGGCTTGGCCCTGGCCAATGTCTCCGACAGCACCAACGAAATCCTTCTGAAACTGGTGGATCTCTTGGGAAGGGTGGTGGCCGAGGAATCTAGCATCAGCTTGCCGCCTCAAGGGCAGGCGGCGGTGCTGGTTTCGAACTTGCCTGCGTTCAAAGCCTTTCTCAATTCGCAACCAGAATTCAGCGGCACCTTGTTCGTTATCGCCAGTCAGCCTGTCAGTCCTTTTGGAGTGGGGTTTTTCGGCTCCGCCTTTGCCATCCCGGCCTTTGCGATACCGAATGGAGGGCAGTAAGGAGTTCCATTCTCAGGGGATCTGCAGGGCGGTTTGTTGTGTTTGCTTGCAATCGTTCGACAAAAATCTTCTCTCCCACCAAGTTAAGGGACTACGAAGAGCCCAACGCCCGCTCGCAGACCTCGGCGGGATGGAGCGGCTGGCGGCCGGTGGTGTGAAGAATCTGCTGGCGGCAGGAGACCCCGGAGGCCACCACCATCGCATCCGGGGCAAGCGCCCGCACGGCGGGGAGGAGCTTCGTCTCCGCCACTGCCAGCGAGAAATCGTAATGTTCCTTCTCAAACCCGAACGCCCCGGCCATGCCGCAGCAGCCCGAGTCCACCTCCTGGACCTCGAAGCCGGGAATACTCCTGAGCAACCGCAGCGAGGGCTCGCTGCCCACCAGCGCCTTCAGGTGGCAATGGCCGTGAAACAGTCCTTGTTGCCGCAACGGCTGGAAGCTCAAGGCCGTGTTGGGGTGTTGATGCTGGCTGCCTGGGTCGAGAAACTCTTCCAGCAGAAAAGTATTTTTGGCAATTCGCTGCGTCTCCGGTCCCGGAACCAGGTCGAGATATTCATCCCGAAAGGTCAGCAAGCAGCTCGGCTCCAATCCAATGACGGGCATTCCCTCGTCTGCGGCCTTCCCCAGAACCTGCAGGTTGGCGCGGACGTTCTCCAGGGCGCGGTCGAGCAAGCCTTTTGAGATCAAAGGCCGCCCGCAGCAGACGGTCGCCAGCCGCCGCACCTGATACCCGAACGCCTCCAGAACCCGTGTCGCCGCCTGGCCCACCTCCGGGTAGTGGAACTCGGTGAAGGTATCGACGAACAGGCCGACCTCCGGCCTTCCCTTGCCGCCTGCTCCCTTCCGTTCGTCAAACCATCTGGAAAACCTCTGCCGGGCCAGCGACGGCAGCGGACGCCTGCGGTCGATGCCCGCCATCCGTTCCATCACGCGGCGGACCAGCCCGTTCCCGATGGCCCAGTTGTAGAGCGGAGCAATGCGCGAGGCCTGTTCATTGAGCCGGGAGACCTCTGCAAACAATCGGACGCGCAGAGGGACCGGATGCCGCTGGTAGTAGCGCGCCAGGAACTCATACTTCAATTTGGCCATGTCCACGTTGGCCGGGCACTCCCCCTTGCAGCCCTTGCACTCCAGGCACAGGTCCAGCGCCTCGAACATCCGTGTGGAGCTGAGTTCCTCCGCAGGCAGCCTGCCGTCGAGCGCCGCCTGCAACAGCACGGCACGGCCCCGCGTGGAGTGCTCCTCCTCGCCGGTGACTCTGTAAGAGGGGCACATGGTTCCTTCCCCGCGCTGGCGGCAAGCGCCCACGCCGCTGCACATCTGGACGGCGCCCGCAAACCCCCCCTGGCTGCTGTAGTCGAAACGGGTCTGACCCACCTCATAGGGCGGGGCGGGGGTGGTCCGCAAGTTTTCGGTCATGGGAGCGGCATCGACAATCTTGCCGGGGTTCATCAGCCCTTCCGGATCAAAGGCGCGCTTCACCTGGCGGAAGGCTTCATAGAGCTGCGTGCCGAACATTTTTTCGTTAAACGGGCTGCGCACCATTCCGTCGCCGTGCTCGCCGCTCAACGCGCCGCCGAACTCCAGCACCAGCCCGGAGACCGCCTCGGCCAGCGACCGCATCTTGCGCACCTCGGAGGGCTGCTTCAGGTCGATCAGCGGACGGATGTGCAGACATCCCACGCTGGCGTGCGCATAAATGGCCGCCGTGGTGCCGTGCTCCCGGACGATCTCGCGAAACCGCGCAATGTAGGCCGGAAGTTTTTCCGGAGCGACGGCGGTGTCTTCCACAAAAGAGATCGGCTTGCGGTCGCCCGCCATCCCGATCAACAATCCTTGTCCCGCCTTGCGCACCTTCCAGATGTTGGCTTGCAAGGCAGCATCCACGGCCTTGAGGAAAGCGTAGCCCATCCCCGCGCGGCGGAGCTTCGCTTCGGCCTGGTCCAGGCGGGCCGCCAGCTCGTCCGGGTTTTCGCCCGTGTATTCCACCACCAGCAACGCCGCCGGGTCCCCCTCGACAAAAGTCATGCGGCGACGATATTCCTGCGTGCCCCGCGTCATGTCGAGAATCATCTTGTCGATCAACTCCACCGCGGTCGGGCCGGTTTCGAGAAGCACCTGGGTGGCCTCCAGCGCCTCGGCCAGCTCCCGAAAGTGCGCCACCAGCAGCACCGCGGCCCGGGGCCGGACCGCCAGCGTGATCTCCGCCTCGGTGACGACTCCGAGCGTGCCCTCGGAACCGGCGATCAACCGGCTCAGGTTGATGTGGTCGGGTTCGAGACAAGCATCCAGGTTGTATCCCCCCACGCGGCGCAGGATCTTCGGGAAACGCTTGTCGATCTCCTCTCGATTCTCGCCGGCCAGCCGGAGCAGTTGCTCGTAGATACGGTTCTCGCGGCCCTGTCCTTTCCGCTTTGCGGCGAGTTCTTCCGGCGAGAGCAATTTCGTATAAATTTCTTCGCCGCCGGAGAGGGCCAGCCGCAGACTGTGGAGGTAATCCACGGTTTTGCCGTAGACGATGGACCGCGCGCCGGAGGAGTTGTTTCCGATCATGCCTCCGATGCTGCAGCGGCTGGCGCTGGCCGGGTCCGGAGGAAAAAACAGTCCATGGGGACGGAGCTGCTCGTTCAGCTCATCCAGCACCACGCCCGGCTGCACGCGGACGCGCCGCTGGCCGGGATTCACCTCGAGCACCCGGTTCATGTATTTGGAAAAATCGAAGATGACGGCCCGGCCGATGGCCTGTCCCGCCAGGCTGGTGCCGCCTCCCCGGGGCAAAACCGGCGCTTGATGCCGCCGGGCGACCTCGAGCGCCGCGATGACGTCATCGCGGTCGCGCGGGATCACCACGCCGAGCGGCTCCACGCGGTAAATGCTGGCGTCGGTGGAATACAGGACGCGCGAGTAGGCGTCGAAGCGCACCTCTCCCCGAACCGCTTTTTTCAGCTCGAACTCGAGTTCGCTCGCTTGGGCCATGCGTGGAATCAGGACTGCCGGACCGGAACCCTTCTGCCGAGTTCCGCCGGAAAAAACTTTGTTCAAGATAACACACTCCCAGCCACCCCGGTCAGTTATGGTAGAATCGCGGAAACTTGCTGAATGCATTCAATGCGCTCAGCAGAGAAGCTGCTGTGAGAACTGATGCAAGACGCGGAGGAAACAAATCCATGAGATGGCGTGCAATCGTCGGTATCTGGGCGCTGCGTCTGATCCTGTTCGGCATGAGCGCGACGCTGCTCCAGGCACAATTCACCAATAAAGAACTGGCGCTGGGAAGCTGGCAGATGATCGATGAGGTGGCTCCGGGGTGGAAAGCTCAGGGGTGGGTCAATTCCAAGCCGCTGGACGTAGAGGATCTGCGGGACAGCGTGGTCTTGCTCCGTTTCTTTAACGACAACCCCACCGGCGTGTCCAGCCTGAACGAGCTTTACCGAAACTACCGGGAGCAAGGGCTGATGGTGGTGGGCCTCTACACCCCGACGCCTTTTCCGACCGAGACCGACGTGAAGCATCTCCAGCGGCTGGCTTCTGCGCTTGGATTCCAGTTCCCGGTGGGGCTGGATTCCCGCTGGGAAACCCTGAACCGCTATTGGCTGAACCGCGCGGACGCCGACCTGACGGCGGCCACGTTTTTGATCGACCGCCAGGGAATTATTCGCTACATTCAGCCCGACGGGATGTACGACGGCAAATCGTCGCGCCGCTCCATGAGAAAAGCGTACGAGAAATTGCAGAAAGAAATTGAGACCCTGCTCAAGCGAGAGTGACGATCCTTTGGCGCGGAGCATCCGGCAGAATGGCGCCGGGAGCAATAGAATGGAGCTTCGCGCATTGACTCTGACGACGGAGTTTTGAATGAATCTGGGCGAATCGATCCGGAAGATTCGGCAAACCAAGGGGCTCTCCCAGGGAGAGATGCAGAAGCGCACCGGAATTCTGCGCTCCTATCTCTCGCGGGTGGAGAACGGACATACCATCCCTTCGCTCGCCACGCTCCAGCGCCTGGCCGTCGCCATGGAGGTGACCCTGGCGGACTTTTTCCCAACCGAAGGCGCGCCACCCGCGACGGTCCCGGCCGACGGCCCGCCCCAAGACCCGACAGACGCGCGCGCGGCGCAGCTGCTACGCCGCTATGGCGTGGTGACCCGCGAGCTCTTGGCGCGCGAGCCGATGGCCCCACCGTGGTGGAGGCTGGTGCGCGCGTACCGGCGTGCCGAGGCCCGGGGCGAGGTCCGCGGCGGGCGGTTCGTCGCCGGGTTCGTCGGGGAGCAGTTCGCGCTGCCCGAGGCGGTGGACGCGCTGCGCGCGGTGCACCGTCGCGAGCGCACCGGCGAGGTCGTGCGCCTCTCGGCGTGCGACCCGCTGAACCTCGTAGGCATCCTCACGCCGGGGCCGCGCATACCTGCGGTCATCGGCAACGAGGTCCTCTACCGCGACGGCGTCCCGATCGAGGCGGAGGCTGCGGCCGCGGCGAGCGCCTAACCCGCCTTCGCCGCCGCGCGCTTGCGGGGCTTGGCGGTGGCGGCCTTGGGCGAGCGCCCGTTGCCCGAGCCCCCGGCCCCTGAGCTCTTGGTGCGAGCCCGGGCGCCGTTCCCCTTCGCGCCGTTCTTCGCCGGCGGGGTCCACCCGTGCTTGGCGAGCGTGTCCCGCAGGAAGGCTGCGGTCTGCGACGTCGGGTGCGCCGCGACCTGCTCAGGCGTGCCCACGGCGACGACCTCGCCGCCGAGCTCGCCCGGGCCGGGGCCGAGGTCGATCAGCCAGTCCGCGTTCTTGATCATGTCCAGGTGGTGCTCGATCAGCAGCACCGTGTTGCCGCCGTCCACCAAGCGATGCAGGACGTGGAGCAGGTGCGTGCAGTCGTCGAGCGACAGGCCGGTCGTGGGCTCGTCCAGGATGTACAGCGTCTTGCCGGTGGCGCGCTTCGAGAGCTCGGTGGCCAGCTTCACGCGCTGTGCCTCGCCGCCCGAGAGCGTCGTCGCGGGCTGGCCGAGGCGGATGTAGCCGAGACCGACCTCCTCCAGCGTCGAGAACTTCGCCTTGATGCGCGGGATGTTGTCGAAGAGCGCGTGGGCCTCCGTAACCGTCATCTCCAGCACGTCGGCGATGCTGCTGCCCTTGAATTTGATCTCCAGCGCGTCCTCGTTGTACCGGTGTCCGTGGCAGACCTCGCACGGGACCGTCACGTCCGGCAGGAACTGCATCTGGATGTGCACGTAGCCGTCGCCCTTGCACGCCTCGCAGCGGCCGCCCTTCACGTTGAAGGAGAAGCGGCCGGGCGCGTAGCCGCGGGCCTTGGCCTCCGGCATGGTGGCGAACAGCTCGCGGATCGGCGTCATCGCCCCCGTGTACGTCGCCGGGTTGCTCCTCGGCGTGCGGCCGATCGGCGACTGGTCGATGTTGACGACCTTGTCGATGTGGTCGAGGCCGTCCACGCCGTCGCTCGCGCCGGGGCGGTCCTTGGCATGGTAGAGGCGCTGGGCGAGCCACTTGTACAGCACCTCGTAGACGAGGGTGGACTTGCCGGAGCCGGAGACCCCGGTCACGCACACGAGCATGCCGAGCGGCACGTCGACGTCGATGCTCTTCAGGTTGAACTCGCGCGCCTTCTTGGCCCGCAGCCGCTTGCCGTTGCCGGTGCGCCGCTTCGTGGGCATCGCGATCTCCCGCTTGCCCGAGAGGTAGGCGCCCGTCAGGGAGGCCTCGGACGACTCCAGGTCTTCGATGTGGCCCTCGGCGACGATCCAGCCGCCGTTCTCGCCCGCGCCGGGGCCGAGGTCGATCAGGTGGTCGGCGGCGCGCATCGTGGCCTCGTCGTGCTCGACGATGAGCACGGTGTTGCCGAGGTCGCGCAGTTTCTGGAGCGTCGTGATGAGGCGGGCGTTGTCGACCGCGTGCAGGCCGACCGACGGCTCGTCGCAGACGTACAGCACACCCATGAGGCCGGATCCGATCTGCGTCGCCAGCCTGATGCGCTGGCCCTCCCCGCCGCTCAGCGTGCCGGCCATCCGCGAGAGCGTCAGGTATTCGAGGCCGATGTTGAGCAGGAACGTGAGGCGGGCGTCGAGCTCTTTGAGGACCTGGTTGGCGATGGTCAGGTTGCGCTCCGAGAGAACCTCGGGGTCGCGGTGTCTGGGCCATCGCGGCTTGGCGCGAGCGAGCGCCACCACGGCCCGCTCGGAGGCCGGCGGGGCGGTGCCCTGCACCGCGGCGACCCACTGCGCGACCTCGGTGACCGAGAGGTCGGTGACCTGGATGATGTTGCGGTCGGCGATGGTCACGGCCAGGGACTCGGGCCGCAGGCGTGCGCCGCCGCACGCCTCGCACTCGAGGCTCGTCATGTAGCGCTCGATCTCGCCGCGCATGTATTCCGACGGGGTGTCGCGGTACCGCCGTTCGAGGTTGCGGATGATGCCCTCGAAGGCGTGCTCCCACTCGTAGTTGCGGCCGCGGCGCCCCCGGTGCCGGACCCGGACCTTGACGTCGGTCCCGGCACCGTAGAGCAGGAGATGACGCTTCTCCTCGGGGAGCTTGCGCCACGGCGTGTCGGCCGAGAAGCCGTACGCCTCGGCCACGCCCCGCAGGAGGCGGTAGTACCAGCGGCTGGCCGGACCGGAGCGCGCCCACGGCTGGATCGCACCCTCGGACAGGCTCAGCTCCGGGTGCGGGACGATCAGCTCAGGGTCGATCACAAGCCTGCTCCCGATGCCGGAGCAGACCGGGCAGGCGCCGTGTGGGCTGTTGAAGCTGAACGTCCGCGGCTCGATCTCCGCGGAGCTGATGCCGCAGGATGCGCAGGCGAACTGCTCCGAATAGACGTGCTCGTCGCCGGTCTCCGCGTCGACCGTCAGCATGCGCCCCTCGCCGAAACGCAGTGCCGTCTCGACCGAGTCGACGACCCGGCCGCGCTCCGTGTCGCCGTCGAGCACCAGCCGGTCGACGACGATCTCGATGGTGTGCCACTGGAGCTTGTTGAGCTCGATGCTGGCGCCCAGGTCACGGACCTCGCCGTCGACGCGCACGCGGACGAATCCGGCCTTGCCCGCCTCCTCGAGGACCTCCTTGTGCTCGCCCTTCTTGTGCACGACGCGGGGCGCGAGCAGCATCAGCCGGGCGCCCCGCTGTTCCAGGACGGCCTCCGCGATCTGCTGGACGGTCTGGCGCTGGACGGGCCTGCCGCAGTTGTGGCAGTGCGGCTGGCCCACGCGGGCGAACAGCAGGCGGAGGTAGTCGTAGATCTCGGTGACGGTGCCGACGGTCGAGCGCGGGTTGTTCGAGACGCCCTTCTGGTCGATGGAGATCGCGGGCGAGAGGCCCTCGATGTAGTCGACGTCCGGCTTGTCCATGCGGCCGAGGAACTGGCGGGCGTAGGCGGACAGCGACTCGACGTAGCGGCGCTGGCCCTCGGCGTAGATGGTGTCGAAGGCGAGCGTCGACTTGCC
>JADFGZ010000070.1 GCA_022567475.1 Acidobacteriota bacterium
CGGCGCACTGCGAATGGTGCGCAACGGCGCAACGTTCCCGTTCGCGGTGCGCGGAAAGACGGTGGCCGAATGGTTGCCCATATTGGACACCCAAAGCTCATCGTTTTTGAAGTCTACGAAAATTCCCGTAGGGTTCTTGATGCCGGTCCGGGAGCCTCTTACAACTCGGGTTGGCGCCACGTTCCCGCTGTCGGTCGTGCGGAAGACCAGAATGGAATCATCGGCGTCGTTGGCGACGTACAGTTCTCCATTCTCCTCGTCCAGGTACATCGCCGCCGGCCAGTTCAGCCGGGTTCGAGGACCTTCGATGATCCGCAGCGGCGGCGTGTCCCCTTCCGCCTTCAGCGGATAGACCGTGATCGAAGGAGGCTCAAATCTGCCGGTAGCATCGGCGCTCCGGCGGCCTCTTCTGCCTCTTCCACTGCCCTCTCTGCCGCCAGTCTCATAAGAGGCCGTGGAGCCGTGATTGCTGACAAACATCCAGCCGTTCTTGGTGTCGATGGCGATGCCGTGGGCGTCCTCAAGCTGGGTTTGGTTTCCCACCAGGGTGCGGATGGGCTGCTCATCCCCTTCCGCCATCTTGCGGTACACCACCACCTCGGGAGGGTGCTCGACGGTGAGGAAAATCTCCTGGGCCTCCTCGTCCACCGCGATTCCCCAGGTTCTGTGCGGGGTGCTCAACTCTCGCTGGGGAACCACGTTCCCCCGGGCATTGCGAGGAAAGACGACCATCGTGTCCACCGTGTCATTGTTGACCGCATAGATGTCCCCCGTCTTCGGGTCCACATACAGGCCGCAGTTGAACTCCAGTTTGGTGTTGATACCCCCCACCATTCGCTTCGGCTCGGTAAAGCTGGCCGTGGGCGGGGTGTTGTCCAGCCGGTCGAAAACCTTAAAGCCAAACAGATTCTCATCCAGAAGGTAAACCTCATTGGAGTTGGTATCGACCGCGATGGCGCTGTAGGTCGGGTAAGTATCCCGGATGATCCTGGCCGGGGCACGGTCGGCGACGACAGCGCTTCCGGCTGCATCGGCCGCCGATGCAGCGTGGGTTCGCAAGGAGGCCATCAACGTGGTTTCCGCGCTGGCGGGCGCCCATTGGCACATCTCCCCGTTCATCGCCGGTGAGGGCGAGGGCATGGAGTGATAGGAAACCAACTGGGCATACCCTGTGGGCCTGCGCAAAGCGGCCTCGGAGGCCCGGCTCCATTCCGGCCCTTCTGCCTTTCCGGAAAACAACACCCAGGCGGCAGTCATGGCCACAACAGCCAGCGTCGCCACTGTCCCTTTATTTCGTCGCAGCTTATGTGTTTGGATCATATCAGTTCTGTCTCCCCCAACCCTTGACCTGGATTTTCGGTAATTCCCACTCTTCCGCTACTCAAGATTTTACGATAGCTGGCCAGTTACTTATATATTTTTGTGGGTTTTTTTTACACGCTGAACCGTTAGCAGGTTGTTGAAAAACGCCATTTGTCCGCTCCCCCCACAGCCTGCCCTGAGCTTTTGGAGAGCAGGCACACAAGAGGAGGCCAGCAAGCAATATTACTGAGATGCGACATCGCTGGAGGTGAGTGCGGCTCGGTCAACAAGCTCTCCGTCCATCCAAAGCGAGTCTATCTTGCGCGAATTTGTGATGTCGGCAAGCGGGTCGGCATTCAATACAATCAAGTCGGCCACCTTCCCCGGCTCGATCGTTCCATACCTATCGTCCACTCCCAATACCCTGGCGGCATTGATCGTTGCCGCCCGGATCGCTTGCATCGGGGTCAGCCCCGCCTTGACCAGCAATTCCATCTCGCGGTGTTCCCACAACCCCTGGAAGCGCCCGGACCCGGAGGAATCGGTGCCGACAGCGATGGGAATGCCGGCTGCCACAACCTTCTCCGTATTCTTTACGGCCGTCTCGCTGGTGCGGTACCCGCTTCGTTCGCTCAGATTTTCTGCGAGCCTCTGCTGGTATTCTTTGCTGCCTACCGTTTCCAGGACGCTCGCCGGAAACAGAAGCGGCAGCCCCGGGTCGTCGAGGAAGTCGGCCCCCTGGACATATACAATATTGGCGGAATGCCCGACAAGCGTGGCCAGTTGGGTGATCCCAGCTTCCCTGGCAAGCTGGATATATTCCTCGTCAATCTCCGCGTCGCGGACACTGTGCGCGATGACGTCCACGCCCAGGCGCATCAGTTCCTTGGCGTCCTCCAGGTAGAAGATGTGCACGAATACTTTTAAGCCGTGTTTATGCGCCTCGTCGATGATGGCTTCGCAGAGTTCCATTGAGATTTTGGGAAGCTCGCCCAGCCTGTCGTCCACCCAAATTTTGATGGCATCCGCCGGCTTGGCCGCTTCCCGTTGCACCATCTCCCTGGCCTCCTCCGGCGTCGTCGGGCGGTTGATACCGGCCACCCCCTCCGGCCGCCATCCGTCCTTTGCGGCGAAGCCGGTCCCGGCGGAGTAGAGACGCGCTCCGCCGGCTCTCCCCGCACGCTGGTCGGCCTGGGCGGCAATCATCGGGTCGTGGTCGATCCCGAGCGAAAGCGCGTGCATGACGCCATAATAAAGATAGATATTGGCGTCGCGCAGAATCCGTTCGGGGTTGTTATTTTCCCAACCCCTGACCATGCCTTCCGCCATTCCGATATGCCCGTGCAGGTTGAACAGGCCCGGCATGATCGTCTTCCCGGTTGCATTGATGCGGGCGGCATTCTCCGGGACCTCTATAGTTCCTCGCCTTCCGACGTTCCGGATTGTGTCTCCCTCAATGACAAGGATCGCGTCTTCGATGGGCGCATCCGAGACACCGTCAATCACGGTGGCTCCCTCGATGACCGTAATCCTTGAGGCCGGGTCCGGCTGCTGTGTTGTCTGGCATGCGGCAAGAAAAAGGGAAATCGCCGTCAACAACGCCAAGCGAAAACTCCTGAGTTTCATTTCGACTCCTTTACTATGCGATCAGTTACTATGAGATCGGTACAAATTGGCTTTACTGCTGTATTCCTGCTCCTTTTGAAGAGCCCAGGCAGCTCCCATGAAAACCTGTCATTTTGCTGCTCTCCCGTCCGGCAGCAACCCCCGACAGCAACCGTTGATGAGAGATTATACGAAGTAGGAAGGCAAAGCAATGAGCGCCGATCTGTCGCTCATTCAAAACCCCTCGCCTTCGGCGACAAAAAGCGAGAACCCATATACACCGCACTCCATACAAAATTATTTCCTCCAGTTGCCCATCTAAAAAAACGGACTTTTGGCCTGAGTTGCTTTGCAAACCTTTTCCATGCCGCTTGACTCCCGGCCTTCCTCGAAAGCATACTCCTTAGAGCTAACCGGGAAGGAAGGCGAGATGATTCCAATCAAGGTGACTCAAGACAAGAAACGGATGACGCTGCGGGGGGCCAACAACCTGGCGTTGCTCTTTATCAACCAGGGCAATTATGCCAAGGCTGAGCCGATCCTCAAGAAGGCGCTGGTAAGCGCGGAAAGAAAGCTGGGCACGGAACATCCCACAGTGGCCGCAGGCCTGGAGAACTATGCCGCCCTGATGCGGATGATGAGCCCGACGCTTTCCCGCCTGCCGTGGTCGAAGGCGGCTAAAATGGAGGCCCGAGCCGAGGCTATCCGCGCCATGCATGCGCAACAGGAAAAACCGGAGGAATGGAATTAGAAACTGGTGAATCCCCGGAGAGTATTCCTGCATGGTTGCCCCCGCCTAATTACCCGCATAATTAAATACAGCCGTTGGCCAAAGACCATGCGAGCTGTGACGACAAATCAATTGCCGTCAGCAACCCAACCCACTGCAACAACCCCCTACGATTCGAAGCCTTCTTAGTCCTTGCCGATCCATTTTATACAGGTTTGGCCTGACCCTCGTTTCCATTGATGCCCCCCCGATTATGGTCACTCATGAGGCGACACCAGCTTGAAAAGGAGTCCGCGCCGATAGAAGCTTGACTCGACAGAATGGGCGGGATACCTTTGAAATCCAACGGGAAGTCTACATCGGAAATTACCGGCTAAGGAGACCGCAAAGAATGCGCCAGAAACTACTGGAGGTCGCAAGCCTCCTAATCGCAGTTTTTTTTGTGCTGGCAGGGCAAATGGCCGCGCAGGGACAACTATTGCCCCCGGAAGTAGCTCTGCACGGCTACGCCGAAATGATCCTCGTCAACGGAAAAATCGTCAGCATGGACGACAGGGACTACAACCAAGGAACCGGCATGATTTACGAGGCCATGGCCGTCAAGCGAGACCAAATCATCGCTTTGGGGACCACCCAGCGTATGCGCTCCCTGGCCGGCCCCGACACACGCGAGATCGACCTCAACGGCCAACTGGTGATTCCGGGCATCATCGAGACGCACGCGCACATTTACGGAAACTCCCGGCTCAGCGCCGAGATGGGCATGCGCTCGCCGGATCGCGGCATCAACGCCCGCGTGCAGGCGGGGCGGGACATTGAGTCCACCCGGCTGCGGATCGAAAATGCCCTCCGGGAGGCGCTGACGAAAGTGCAGCCGGGCGACTGGATTCTGCTCGGCGTTACGCCCAACAACGAGGAAGAAGCGACCATCGACCGGATCGATGCATGGTTCTCCGGACAAGGCCTGGAATCCAGGGACCGATTGGACGAAATCGCCCCCGACAACCCGGTTCTCACGCGCGCTGGCCGGCGCGGCATCCTCAATTCCAAAGGCTGGGAGCTCGCCAACAGCATCACCCCGGTGTTCACCGAGTTCATTACCGAGGCGCGGGGCGCCAGGGTGGTGAATGACACCGAGAACGGCTTGGTGGGAAGCAACGAGATGTTGCAGCTTTATCAAGAGGTTTTCTATAACAAATATCCCGTCAGCCTCTACGCCGAGGTCATCCGCCGCGACCTGGAGATGGCGGCGGCGCACGGAATCACCACCTTCAGCTCCCGCGTTCCGACCCCGAAAATCCTGGACGGGTTTCTCATGCTGAACCGGGAAAAGAAAATGCCGATCCGTTTCGGAGCGCTTTATGAAGTCCACCGCAAGCCCGCCGACCCGAACATGACGCGCCAGTTCTACCGCATGACGGGGAATCTGACGAACCTGGGCAACGATTTTCTTTGGATTCACGGCGTCGCCTCGGAGTTGTGGGACGCTTCCTATCCCGAAGGGTGCCTGGGACCGGACCTGGAGGCCCCGCCCGTGATCAAAGCCCGCGAGATGTGCCCGGCTCCGGGCGACATGTATTACGACACGCTGAAAAACGCGCTGGAGTCCGGCTGGCGGCTAGCCGGCATCCACGGCGTCGGCAGTCACGCGGTGCGCCTGTTCATCCAGATGATCGAGAGCGTCATGGAGAGCAAGGGCCTCACCGTACAGGACATCCGCAACCTACGGCTGACGATGGAGCACGCTGAGGTCATGGGCGCCCTGCCGGACGTGATGGAAGGCCTGAAAAAGTACGGGATCTACATCAGTGCCGGCCCGCCGCGGATGCTGCGCGAGCCGGAGTACGTCAAAGACTACGGGCCCGCCGTTCGTCCTTTCATGCAGCCGGTGAAGACATGGCTGGACTACGGCATTCGGGTTGTGGGGCAGAACCACACCTATCGCGGCGTGGGCTACTACTGGACCAAGTACATGACGCGGGAGATCTTCGGGAAGCCGCTGCTGGCGGATCAAAAGATCGACCGGGTCACGGTTCTGAAAATGTGGACCACGTGGGCGTCCGAGTATGTTATGAAGGAAGATTTGCTGGGAACGCTTGAGGTCGGCAAGCTGGCTGATTTCGTGGTGCTCGACAAGGATTACCTGACCATCCCCATCGACCAGATTCCGACGATCATGCCCAAAATGACCGTCATCGGCGGCAAGACCATTTATCTGAATAAAGACTATGCCGAGAAGCTGGGGACAGCGCCCGTCGGTTACCAGCATCCGGATGACATTGCGCCTTGGGGCTGCGATTTAGAACGGCGAGGCAAAATCTGCGGCTAGGCCCTTGACGAACTAATGCAGAACTAATGCCGAACAAACCTGCCACGGCAATCCTGCCCAACTGAATGCGCGGTTGAGTTCGGGTAGGATTGCCATGCACAAATCATCCGGCGGGAAACGCCGCCATTTCACAATGAATGCGCGAATGAATACGAGGTGGAGGTGATCCTAGGCCGGATCACCAATGCCATACCTGATCGTACTGGGAGAACAGGCCCGCCACCAAGTCCTTGGTCAGCGGGTGCTTTTCCTCCTCCACCGAGGTTCCGTGGACCGGGTTGGGGTGGGGTTTAATGAAACGGCAACCTTCTGCTGACCTCCAACGTCAATATTGATGCGGGTTCGAGCATCAACATCTCCGTCCGAAGGTGTACACTCAATAGGTGAGAGCAAAATACAGCCACTCGGGGCCCTCGGAGAGAAAAACTGCGCTGGAAGGGCTCAGTTGAAGGCCAACGGGTGTACACTCATTGCCGCCGGAGGGTCAAAAAACTAATTCCGGTAGAAACGGGGGCTCGACTGTGGAAAGGGAGCCTTCAGCAGGTCGCAGTATTAATCACGGCAGGAGGTTGACAAGAAGAGCGGGACATGATGTACAATTCCCCGCCTGGAGAATTTAGAACTGAAACAGCGGCGAGGAAGACCGCTTGGAGGAGAACCATGATCTTACGTATAAATGAGGAAGCACCCAATTTCACTGCCGAGACCACACAAGGGAAGATCAACTTCCATGAATGGATCGGGGACGGTTGGGCGATCTTGTTTTCCCACCCGAAGGACTTTACCCCCGTGTGCACCACTGAACTCGGTTATATGGCGGGGCTGCAGCCCGAGTTTCAGAAGCGAAACTGCAAGGTGATTGGGTTGAGCGTGGACCCAGTGACCAGTCACAGTAAGTGGTCGGCGGATATCGAAGAGACGCAGGGCCACAAGGTGACCTACCCGATGATCGGCGACCCGGAGCTCAAGGTTGCCAAGCTTTATGGCATGCTGCCAGCCGAAGCCGGGGAGTCGTGCGAGGGCCGGACGGCGGCGGACAATGCCACCGTGCGCAACGTATTCGTAATTGGGCCGGACAAGAAGATCAAGCTGCTGCTCGTCTACCCCATGAGCACGGGCCGCAACTTTGACGAAGTCCTGCGGGTCATAGATTCTATGCAGCTTACGGCTAAGCACAAAGTTGCCACGCCAGCGAATTGGAAGCAAGGCGGGGATGTCATCATCCTGCCGGCGGTATCGGACGAAGAAGCGAAAAAAAAATATCCCGGCGGGTGGAAGACTGTCAAACCCTATCTTCGCGTCGTCGCCCAGCCCAAGTAGGTTCGCAGACGAGATGCGGCACTCGTAGAAAACGGTCAACCGTGCATAGAAGATAAGCCTGTTAGGGTCTCGCTTCGATCCACGCGAGTGGGAGAGAAAGTGAACTCAATGGCCAGCAATTGCTAATGAGTCATCCCTTGGGGCAGTAAGGCGCCCTGACCCAGATCCACGTCGTGCTCAACTGGTTTTGAAGAGCTGAAGCGGCGGGTGCCCACCAACTGAACCGCCGGTGGGTCAAACAACTAATTCCGGTTATACAGGGATTGAACAACCCAAGGGTGCTTGTCATACGCTTCGCGACGAATCGCCACCGTATGCATGATGCGAAATATCTTGGTCTTGAAATAGTACTCCTGCTCCACGGTTTGGTAGTCCGCAAACAGCCGCCGCACACTGCCCGAGCCGCGCACGAACGAGGACGGCATTCGGGGCGCATACAGGGCGTCGATCTCGCCCGCATCCAGCATCTGTGAAAGCGTTTTCGTTGGCGGAATTGCCTCGAGCCGAATCTCAGGCGGCAAGGAGAGGGCGACTTTCTCGGGCCGCCCCGGTTCTTCCTGGCAGCCGGTAAAGTAGGTTGTCCCGGTGACGGGCACATTGTACTCGTCGCTCAGTATCCCGCGAATCCACATCCCGGCCGTTAATTGGTATTCCGGAGTTCCCACGCGCTTCCCCATCAGGTCCGCCGGCTCACCGATCCCGCTATCGCGATAGATATAGATGGAGGCATGCCGGAATAACCGCGACGGGAAAACAGGAATGGCAATGAACGGCTGATTTTCCAGCAACAGAGACATCACGTACGCTGACAAAGACATCTCGGCCACGTCGAACTTCTGGTGTCGCAGCATGCGGAAGAACGTTTCTTCGACGGGAAGGTTCGAACACGTCAGTTCAACTCCATCCACCGGTATATGGTTTTCCAGCAGTGCGCGAGTGCGGTCGTATTCCCAGCACGCCAACGATAAGCGAAGTTTAGCCATTCCTGATTCCTCCCGGCGAAGCGCAACAAGGCGGGGGCTTCAGTGCCCCTTGGACTGCGCCCGTTTGCAAGGCTGCGGACTGAAGTCCGACATTATACTGAAGTCCTCACAGGATACTGAAACCGCCGGTGTCTTCGTGTTCATCATCGTGGGGAGCAAAAGAAGTATTCTATGCTGGAAAAAGGTTTCTCACTGCCGGTAAACCCAGGTCTTTTGCCTTCGGCTGGGGACAATCTCGAAAACACACACGCAGCGAGCAACCAAATGGATTTGCGCGCTCCAGCTGAATTTCTTTGATTGATTGCGGCTCTGTGCATCTGCCGCTTGGAAATGGGAGTGCTAGAATAGGTGCATGCAACCAAGGGATGCTGCTTTTCCAAAAGTAGGCGCTGGATTTCATGCTGACATAAAAACCTCAGAGAGAGCCTTCCGGCTCTTTGCACATGTCACTCCAGAAGGCTGGAAAGCAGAGGTCTACAACATGGACGCTCATCGTTGGTTCGCAAGCGAATGGGCCGATGATGCAGATGACGCAAAGCGGAAAGCGCAAAAGCTAGCCAGGCGCCTTGTACCCGGTGAATATCCGGTTGTATGGAAACTCAATCCTAAACCGAAGGAAGCTGGCGAGCCCTGATGGGGTGTGCCACAACCAAGAGCGGCAATTCCCAACCCATCCCAACCACAGGGTGGCACAACACTAATTTTTTCACGGATTTTGCCGGTGTGAGTCGTCTAGGACAATCACTCAGACCCGGCCCTTCTCAACAACTCTAATAGGTTCTGGCATTGCAGTTGTATATTTCGGACAATTTCAAGCAACGGCGGGTCAGACTGGACGCTCATCGCCAGCAAGTCGGTAGAAACAAGCATTAAAGTGATCGGAGCAACTGTCCGCCAATATCTCTCTTGCTGGCCGTTCGCCGAGGCGGCTACGGCCGCAGATTGCTGGCCGGCTGGGGAACTCCCTGACTCCGCTCCTGCCCGAAGCCCCTCTTGCGCCGCTGTCAATTCCTCCTCCAGCTTCCGTATCCGTTCCTCTACCTCGCCTACCTGAGTTCTGCTTTCATCCCGTTCAGCCGCCATTTGCCGAATGGTCTTCACGGCGGTTTCTCTTTGCTGGCGGAACTGCTCTTGGGCCGCGCCCATTTGTTTTTCCAGCTCCTGCATGCGCTCCTCTACTTCGTTCATCTGGCTCCGGGATTCATCCCGTTCGCTCTCCATCTGCTTGATCAATCTCTCCGCCGTTTTCCTCTGCTCCTCAAGATTCCCATTCGCCGCGCCTAGTTCTTGCTCCAGTTTCTGCATGCGAGCCTCGGTCCCGCTCAACTGACCCCGGCTCTCATCCCGTTCGGCAGCGATTTGTTGTATCAGCCGCTCCGCCCCTTCCTTCTGTTCTTTCAGTTGCTGCTGGGCTATTTCGAGCTGCTTCTGCAACTCCCGCGAGCGAATTTCTTCCTTCTCATTCCTCTGTGATGCCAGATGTTGAGTCAGCGTTTCCGCAGCTTCTCTCTCTTCCTGAAGCCGCCGCTCAATTTCGTCCATCCTCTGATGGAACCCTTGTGTGCCGGTTTCTTTGCCCATAGAGATTCTTGTTACCTACCCAGCTTCATTCTCTTTCGGACGCCCTCTCTCGTTGATTCTTGGTAATTCTAGGCCTCCCCACCGAGGCAAGTCAACACAGCCGAATTAGCCGCATTCAACGCGAATGGCACAAGCTGGCCGCGCCGAAAATATCTCCTGTGGAGCGCTAAATTTTTTGGAAACAACATGCTCTGATTAAAAATTTCTGTATGCCGGGCAGGGCCGGTTTGCCAAATACCGGCGGCTACGCTTCTTGATTGACCGCTCCCGGCAAGTCAGCCATTCCGGTTATTAAATTCTTTGCCTTCCACTGTAAGATAAACAACAGGAAGCCGGTTCAGAGATGAAAGTTAAACTCTCTTACTTTAGTAAGCAGCCTCGTTCAACGGCCTTGCGGCACGGCTTCCCTCCCGGAGAAACGCACCCAGTTGGTCACAACCCAGTTAGTCGCAACATAGTCACGCGTACCGCAAAATGAATGCTATGGCTTAAAAGGGAGCGTACTCCGGCTGCGCGCGCAAGAGGTTCTTTTGCACCTTGCCCATTACATTGCGCGGCAACTCGTTCAGGAAAAAGACCCGTTTGGGAACTTTATAATTGGCCAGCACTTCTTTGAGCTTCGCCAGAATTTCAGCTTCCCTCAGCCCCTTCCCTCCCGATGCCAGCACCACCAGGGCAACCAGCGCTTCTCCGAAGTCCGGATGGGGCACTCCAATTACCGCTGACTCGGCAATGCCCTCCATCTGGTCCATGGCAGCTTCGATTTCTTTCGGGTAGACATTCAAGCCGCCGGTGATGACCAAGTCCTTGGCCCGGCCTACAACGGAGAAATATCCGTTCGGGCCGCGCCTGCCGAGATCGCCGGTCTTCAAATACCCGTCCGCGGTGAACGCCTCGGCCGTCTCGGCGGGCTTTCGCCAGTATCCGGCTGCCACATGATCGCCTTTCACCTGCAGCTCCCCCACTTCACCGGGAGGCAGCGTCTTGCCGGCATCATCCACGACGCGAACCGAAACACCCGGAAGCGGCTGTCCCACGGTGCCGGCGATGCGTGGCCCCTCCACGGGGTTGGAGGTGTTGATCCCCGTCTCCGTCATACCGTATCGCTCCAGGATGGCGTGGCCTGTGCGCTGTTGAAACGCATAGAAGGTCTGCTCCAACAAGGGCGCCGAGCCGGAGATGAACAACCGGATATTGCCGCAAACATCTTTTCCAAACCCAGGCTCTTCGAGCAACCGCGTGTAGTAGGTAGGCACGCCCATAAAAATGGTTGCCCGGTGCAGGGTGCGAACGACGGTCCGTGCATCGAACTTGTTTAGGAAAATCATCCTGGCGCCGCTCAGCAGCGCGCAGTGGCAGGCCACGAAAAGGCCGTGAACGTGATAGATCGGCAGGGTGTGCAGCAAAACATCCCGGGAAGTCCATCGCCAGCAGTCCTGCAACGCCAAATCATTCGCGGCCAGGTTGCGGTGGCTGATCATCGCTCCTTTTGGGCGGCCTGTGGTGCCTGAGGTGTAGAGGATAGCGGCCAAGTCTTTCCCCTCGCAGGCGACTGTGGCGAAGTCCGGCTGGAGCTGCCTGCATTTCCCCACCAAACTTCCTCCAGCATCCCCTTCCCCGTCCAGGGTCTCCACCTGTTCGACGCCTAATTCCCGCATCATGGCCAATGACTCGGAGCCACAGACCACGGCCTTCGGTTCCGCGTCAGACAGGACATACTCCACTTCGTTTTTGCGATAGGCTGGATTGAGCGGCAAATAGATCAGGCCGGCGCGAAAACAAGCGAGGCTAAGAAACAGCGCTTGCGGTGACTTCTCCACATGAGCCAAGACGCGGTCCCCCTTGGCGAGACCCAGGCCGGCAAGGAATGCGGCGTATCGGGCGGTCTCCCGTTCCACATCCTCATAGGTATAAGCTCTTCCCTGCCCGGTCTCCAGGAAGACCTGCGAAAGGTCCGCAGGAAAGCGTCCACGGAACAGCGCGTACAGGTTATTGCTTCCCAATTCGTCTTTTGTGAGGCTGCGGTTTGACATCACTCGCTTGACATCACTCAGCGGTCCGGCTATATATTGCAGAAATTCGCGGATTTCTGATTATAGGCGATCATCCTGTTCTCAGACCAACGGACTGTTCTCAGACCAACGAAAGCTCGGCGCTGCTTCCCGGAGAGATTCAGAACCTGTCACGCAACTGTTGTGCGCCAGAGGGTATTCTCTGCTATTCTGTCCGGCGGCACAGGGAAAATCACAAGCGATCCATCTATTTTATTTTAATTTATGAAAGTCACCTTGCCCAAAACGTCTAGACCCGCAACATCCCGGCTAACGTCCCGGCCTGCCATGTTCCAACCCCCAATGTCTCGGTTGACGATATCGGCAACCCTGCTCGCCGTATTGTGCATGTGTCTATCCGTCGCCGGATGCTCGAAGCATGATGTTCTTCGCGCCTCGCACCAGTGGCCGGGAGGGACGGGCGATCTGCGCGATGAGATGGTGGAGATCATCGCCAGTGAATTCAATGCAGCGAATCTCGGCCTCACCATTCGTGTTTATCCAGGCGCTTCTCTGTTTAAGGCGGAAGAGCAGTGGAGAGCCATGGTGACCGGCGCGCTCGACATCTCCGCTTTTCCGTTGAGCTACGCGGGAGGCAGGCACGCAGAGTTCAATCTGACCCTGATGCCGGGGCTGATCAAGAATCACGAGCATGCCCGGCGCTTTAATCAATCCCCGGCCATGAGCAAGATCAAGCAGATCATGAACGATGCCGGCATAATCGTGCTGGCCGACACATGGCTGGCCGGAGGATTTGCATCCAAGGAAGGTTGTATTCTCGAACCCGAAAACGTCCAGGGAGTCACGCTGCGGGCTGCCGGGAAAGCCTTTGAACAGATGCTGGCTGCCTCCGGAGCTTCGATCACCTCCATGGCAAGCTCGGAGATCTACATGGCGCTGCAAACAGGTATCCTGGACGCAGTCAACACCAGCTCCGAGAGCTTTGTCTCCTACCGCCTCTATGAGCAGGTCAAGTGCCTGACCGCGCCGGGTGACTACACTCTGTGGTTCATGTACGAGCCGATCCTGATGTCCAAGGAAAGCTTCGACCGGCTGAATGAACAGCAGCAGGCTGTCCTGCTCGCTGCCGGAAAAAAAGCAGAGGAGTATGCCTACCAGGCGGCCAAGGAATCAGACCAGAAGCTCATCGAAGTATTCCGCAATAACGACGTTGAAGTGGTAACCTTGACTGCCGACCAGATGGCCCGCTGGCTCGATGCCGCCAAGGAAAGCTCTTACCGGGCATTTGCTGCTGAGGTGCCGGGCGGCAGCGAGTTGGTCGAGGAAGCGCTTGCCGTTGAGTAAACGGCGCCAGCGCGGACAACCCCTGCCGCCGGCCTCTTTTATCTCGTCTTGTTATTTGTAACTGCATTCATTCGCGGTGTCGTCTTCCTCTCCCGGTTGTTCGGTGGGGTGGCAGCGGCGATGATCGTCACCGCTGCGCTGGTGGTCAGCCAGATGGTGTTTTTGCGCTATGCCCTGGGCGAATCCACCATTTGGCAAACGGAGTTTGTCACCTACATCCTGATCGCGGCCACTTTCCTTGGAAGCCCCTATGTCCTGCTTGTTCGGGGCCATGTCTCCATTGGCCTGCTGCCTCTCCATCTCTCTCACCGATTCCGCCTGCCGTTGGCTTGGTTTGGGATGCTTCTCTCGTTTGCCTTCTGCTTGTTGATGGCCTGGCTGGGATGGCAGCTTGTCCGCGAAGCATACTTGCAGGATTGGCATTCCGAGACGCTCTGGGAACCCCGGCTTTGGATTTCCTACCTTTCGATCCCCGTGGGAATGGGCTTGCTCGCCCTGCAATATACCGTTGAGATGATCCAACTATGGACGGGGCAGGCTGATCCGTTCGACCTGAAGCCGGAAGAGCATCCATGAGCGAGTTGCTCCTGGGCATTCTCATCGGTGCGGTGACCACCCTTGTCTTGGCCTCCGGAATACCCATCGCCTTTGGGTTGGGGGCAGTGGCGATCAGTTTCCTGGTGATTTTTGAAGGAGCCGGCAGTCTCGAAATCATCGCGGAGACTTTCTTCGCGGGCTTGGACAATTTTACGCTGTCTTCCATACCGATGTTCATCCTCATGGGCGCCGTGGTCGCAAGCTCTCGCGCGGCAGGGGACCTCTATGAAGCGATGGAGCGGTGGCTGTACAAGATACCCGCCGGGCTGATTGTTGCAAACCTGGGAGCCTGCGCCGTATTTGCGGCACTGAGCGGCTCCTCGCCCGCCACCTGCGCGGCAATCGGTAAAATGGGAATCCCCGAGATGCGCCGCCGCGGCTACCCCGCCGGGCTTGCTTCCGGGGCCATCGGAGCCGGCGGAACGCTGGGAATCCTGATCCCGCCGAGCTTGACGATGATTCTCTACGGAATCCAGACGGAAACTTCCATCGGAAGGTTATTTCTCGCCGGTGTTTTACCCGGCCTGCTGCTGACCAGCCTTTTCATGTGCTGGTCCATTTTTTACTGCTGGCACAAGGGATATCAATTTGCTTCCAAGGACCGGTATTCGTGGCGGGAGAAATTTTCCTGCCTTCCAAAGACTCTGCCGTTTCTAGCAATCGTCGTCGCCGTGTTGTATCTGCTGTACGGCGGTGTTGCCACCCCCTCGGAGGCGGCGGGGGCCGGGGCCTTGCTGTGCCTCATCGTGGCGGCGGGCATCTACAAAATATGGCGTGCCGCCGATCTGTGGCCGATCCTGCGCGACACCACGCGCGACTCGGTGATGATTCTGATGATCATCGCCACCTCCATTCTGTTCAGTTACATGCTCTCCCGCCTTTACGTCACCCAGTCCCTGGCACTCTGGATCGCTGCGCAGCAGTTCCATCCCTGGGTTCTGATGCTCTGGGTCAATCTCTTGCTGCTGGTTGTCGGCTTCTTCCTTCCCCCGGCAGCCGTCATCTTGATGACCACCCCGATTCTGCTGCCGATCATCACGAGCGCCGGTTTCGACCCGGTTTGGTTCGCCGTGATTATGACGATCAATATGGAGATCGGGCTGATCACGCCTCCGGTCGGCCTGAACCTGTATGTGATTCACGGCATCGCGCCGGATATCCGCCTTGCAACGATTCTTTGGGGCGCGCTGCCTTTCATGCTTGCGATGGTTTTGGGAATCATTATCCTGTGCATCTTTCCCAGTCTCGCCACTTGGCTGCCGGACGCCGTCATGGGTGTAGCGCGGTAAGCCGCAGAGAGCAATGCCGTGGCTGCCTTTCATTTGCAATCACTCCTCCGCTTCTGCATAGCGCTGCATCGTCCTCTTGACCAGTTTCTTCAGGGTGAGCCCCTGCACCACAATCGAGAAAATTACAACGGCATAAGTGATGGCCAGAATCACGTCGCGCTCTGGACCGGGCGGGATGGACAGCGCCAGCGCGACAGAGATGCCTCCC
>JADFGZ010000071.1 GCA_022567475.1 Acidobacteriota bacterium
AGACAGAAGTCGAGTAAGACAAAAGGCAGAATGGAAAGCGGAAAGAGCTCTTCTTCTGACTCTTGTCTCCTTACTGCCGGCTCCTGACTCCTGGCTCCTGACTCCTGACTTCTGATTCCACATTTTCATTCTGTGCCTCCGTGTCTCTGTGACTTCCCCTCGACTGCTCCCTCGGCTGCGCTCGGGACAGGCCTCATGCCGCCGGTTTCGCCACGCGCGGGACGCTGAAACGTAACTGCTCCGTAAAGGGGTTTGTCGTTCCAGCCAGCGCCATGCAAGCGAAGCCGGAAATATTGGTATACAAAAACTGAAACCGCTTGCTGAAGACCACGCCGCCGGCCTGCACGCCGCCCATGTCCAGAAGATATTGCCCGGCTTTGATGTGCTCCTTTGCCAGGTCAAACGCAGCCTGATTCGTTTTTGTGGCAAGCTGATTTTCCCCGAGAGCGTAGAACGCCGAGAAGATGTGCTCCGCCTCGATGTAGCCCGGAGGCTGAAAGCCGCCTTCGCTGTCCTGGAACGGTTCCAGAGCCTGTAATCCCTCGCTCAAACGGCTAGCCGGCTGAAACAACCGCGACTGCTTTTGTCCGAAGGCCGTATAGCCATGATTCAGCGGATACCAGAAGTTGTTTGCAGTTCCCGGCGCAGGGCCGTCGAGCGAGATGGACCAGCGGCCCTCGGTCGGGCTCCAGAACTTTTCCGGAAAGCGGCGGATAATTCGGGCGGCCAAGTGCGCATACTTGACGGAGCGTGTCAGCAGCCAGAGCCCCGTCAAGCCGAGCGCCACGTCGGTCTGCCCGGCGGTGAACCGGCTGGCCAGCCGCTGCCAGCCCGGCGCAATGTTGCCTGCTTCGTTGATCGTCCCGCTGTGCCGGATGCGGAACCAGTAGGTTGCCGTGGAGGGCGCCGTGTAGATCAAAAACTCCTGCTGTAACAGCAGGGTCGTCGTGTACCCGTCGACCGTTCCCGCTGGGCTGAAGTTGGAGCCGTCGGTGGAAACCAGGATGTCGGCGATGCCGACGTCCCAGGCCGTTTGCGTCACCCACCGGACCGCGTCGCCGCTGTTCAAGGCGAGCGAAAACTCGACGGTATCCTGGCTCACGAGGGTGAAGTGCTCATCGTTGTTGACCGCTCCCTGCGGCGCATAAGAGGACCAGCTTCCGACATAGGTAAAAAAGCCTTCTTGGCTGTCGTTGTGTTGTTCCAGCAGCGTCCCGCCGGAGTTGTATCGGCGGATGGCGTCGTGATAGAGGAAGATGGTGGGCGAGGTCTTGTTCTGCCAGGAGGAGAAGTAAAAGCCCGTCTGTGGATCGTGGTTGTTGGCGATGAAGCCGTCAACGGCTTTACGAAACTTGGGCAGCAGGGCGTCCTTTGTGGCAGTGTCCCCGGAGAGCGACCAGTACCACCACAGCACAAATGCCGGAAGGCACTGCACCGCATCCACCCACTTGATTTCACTGATGCCTTGCTGCGCGAAGGGCCCCAGCGCGGGAATATACGTAGGCGGCGGAGAGAGGTTCACCTGATAGCCGATGTTCCACGCGCCGTCATTGAAGCTGTTACCGGGATCGGAGACCTGCTGCCCGACAAACCAGTTCAGAAAGTTTTTCACCGCATCCAGATATGCCTGTATGCTCAGCGACTGGTAAGCGGCCAACAGTCCCATGCAGGCATACAGAGCATTGGCGTCGAAGTTGACGATGTCGGAGTCTCTGGCGTCGAGAATAGCGCCGTCGCCGCGAATCGCCGCCACCTGCTTCAGGTAATCGGCAGCCAATTGCAGCGCCTGAGTATCCGTGCGGGAGAAGACAACTACAGCGGAGCGAAAGTAGAAGAAGAAGCCCGCCGAGGCCGCGTTTTTGCTGCCCGTATGCCGCAGCTCGATTTCATACAGGCCGGTCGGATCATTCGCGGGCGCTTCATTGTCGAGCAGCGTGATCTCGAAGGGGGTCACCGCCGGGTCGGCGTAGAGGTCAATGTTCTGTTTGAACTGGCCGTTGACGTAGAGCGCAATGATTCCGGAGTCGGCCGTCTTCTGGGTCCGGAAGCGAACCTTTCCGTCCGTATCCAGTTGCGGGTAGAAAAAGACGCTCGCCGTTGTGTCCGTGGTCGAAGCAAAATCCGGTCCGTTGGTCCACTGGCCGGTGAAGTTGTTGGAGGAGTCATCCATCTCTCCCTGCGGCCCCCGGTAAAGAAATTCACCGCCTGTCGCCACGTTGTGTTCCAGCATCGCAAAGCCGTCGAAGTAAACAAACACGTCCGGCGGCGAGATGTCCGCCGTGACCTCCACGGTATGGATTCCGGAGGCGACATCTTCCTGAAGCACTACGGAGGTCAGGACCGACGCCGGGTTGTTCAGGTCAAAACTTCCGATGGACATCCCGTCGAGCTTTACCTGGATCGAGCCGGAGTCATTCGTTTTCTGTGTGCGGAAGAAAAGATCGTGCTCCACCGGGATGAAATATGTCAGGGAGACGGAGTTGTTTTCCCGCGTGAACAGCAGCGTCCCGGAGGGATTCCACGGCGTGCGGATGCTGGCCCCTGTTCCTGGGATAGCCAGCTCGGAATAGGTGAAGAAGTCCCCTCCTCCATCGGAATCCACATCCGTTACCACTACCTGTCCAACCCCGCCGATCTCAAGCAACATGCTGAAGGCAATGGTCCCAATCGAAGCCGGGTAGACCTTTGTTCCAATCTGCTCCGGCGGGACCGGAGGGTCTGCCTCTGGATCACCTGGCGTCAGGATCGCCTCGGCAGAGGCAACCGTGGTATCCACCTCGTAACCGAAGATCAAATCGCTATGGTTATTGAGAAACGTTGTCTTGGCCATCAGAACCACACCGAAAGCGTAAAGTCCTCTCCGGGATCGGTCGTTCCCACCTGCGTGAGGTTGACGGAAATCTCGCTTCCGCCCACATTCCCTTTCCGCGATCCGGAAATAAAGCTGCCTGTCCCGGAAGCGAGGCCCTGGTTTTGAATCGGGATCACGCCGGTGGGACCGTAGACAGCTCCGTCGATCTTCACCTGAAATTGAATCTGCTGGCCCTGGGGAGTCCGCGCCACTCTCGCGGCGATCAGGCCGATACTCGTCTCTGGAGGCAGCACCAGCGGCATCGCCAAGTCCTCGCCCGTCGCCAGCGGTCCGGGAATCTGTATCGTGGCCAGTCCGCCCGCGGAGGGCCGCAGGCCCGGCAGCGTTCCGAAGACGAACGGCTCGAAGGCGCCAAAAAGGGCGAACGTTTGCTCGAGAGGTTCCGAGATGCCGCCCAGCCCTGTCAGCTCCAGCGCCGCGTGCAGTATCCGCAGGCGGCCCGGACGGAAGTGAATGACGTGATGGGGGCCATTGGCCAGGTCGAGCGTCGGATGCGCCAGCGTAAATCCCGGCGGCAAGGCGAAATGCTGCCGGAGCTCTGTCAGGCGGTACACCGGAGCATTGGTCCCGGCTAAATCCTCCTGCGTCAGCTTCTGCGCCCGAGCCACTTCCCATGTATTGGAGGTCGGCTCCACATTCTCCACTCCCGGCCCGAGCAGCTTCAAAACCTCGGCGTCGATGCTGATGAAATCCCCCACTCGAAATCCCGCCGAACCGTTCACTGCAATCGTTGTGTCGCCCGGAAAATAAGGGGTGGAGAGCGTTGTGGTGATGCGTGCCAGCTCCTCGTCGGCCAGCAAGATTAGATCACCGGTGCGATAGTCGGCATTCTTCGGAATGGCGAAGCTCAGCCGCAGATTTCCGCCGAGGTCCGTCGAGAGGTTCCAGAGTGGCGGCTTCTCCGGGACAGGAGGCCGCCGCCGCACCGTCGTTCCCACCAGGTTCTGTGCCGGCCCGGCCGTGTCCGGGTAGGTGTTGGCGTTGTAGAGGCGGCAGAGTAGCTCGCGCGTTTCATCTGGATACTCTGTGACTTCGAGAACCTCGAAAGTCTCAAACAGCGTGTCGCCCGGCGAGGTCCCCCACGGCGCGGCATCGTGCTTCACCCTCACCACATCTCCGGGCATTACGGCAAAGCCCGCCTGCGTCGACCGGAAGCGGCAGAACAGGTTGTTGTCGATCGCGCGCGTCAGCAGGTAGTTGCCGATCCGCTCCGCCTGGTGCTGCACCACGTTGCCCAGGTGCAGCCGCGCCGCAATCACCCGCCCGGTCCGCGCCTGCTGCGGCTCGTGGTTCCAGAGCTTTGTCGTCACCGCGAAGTCGTTGTCCAGGTCGCGGAAGCTCAACTCCAGCCGGTTCGCCACCGAGCGCGTGTCCTTCCACCATGCCGAGAACGAGCGGTCGATGATGTTGTTCATATCGAAATCGAAGATCGACGTCCGCGCCTGGTCGATTCTGAGTTTAACCGTTCCTTCGGTATCGAGCAGATGCCCCCGGCAGGTGGCCAGGATCGCCTGGAGAGCCTGGTCGAAGTCCACCTCTTCGGTGAAGGCGACGTGCGAGACGAACCGCTTCACCTGCTCGCCGTCGATCGTGATCAGCGCGTCGCAGTCAGCGGCCGCCGCAACGAACGAGGCCCAATCGATCCGCGAGTCCGACAGTCCCCGCACCACCGTCAGCAGATCCGCGATCTGCCACGCCGGGTTGTCGGAGTAGCCGGTGCCGGTCTGCGCCCCGCCGGCGTTAAAGAACCGCACCTTGCGGGTCTTGAAGATGCCTCGGACGATCTGCTCCGGCCCCGGCGCAAACACATCGAACGGCGCGTTCAGCGCGATGTAGGCCGTGCGGGAAAACGTCAGTCCCTGCACGCCGGGCGGGGTGAGCATATCCACCTTCTGGTCGCCGGTCAGCCCCTCCGGATCGAGCGTGCCGTTCGAGCTGAGCTGCCCGTCGACGCCGGGATGGAAGTGGAAGTCTTCGATCTCGGTGAGCAGCTTTTCGTTCAGGTACAGCTCCTCCACCGAGTCCCATTCGCCCTCGCCCAGCGCGATGAACAGGATGGTGTGGTCCGCGTCGGTCTCGTCCTTCAGGATCACGTTCCCGCCCACCAGGTGCCGCCCGTAGGCCAGCACGATAGGCCGCCCCAGCGACGCCGTCAGGATATCCGTGTTGGTTGTGCTGACTGCCATAATTTTCTAGTAGGGCAGGCATTCTTGCCTGCCCTTTGGGGACAGGCCTGGAGGCCTGTCGCTACCTCACCTCGCCAGCGGCCTGCTCCAGCGCTGCTCGCCGAACGGATATTTCCTTGCAAAATGAATCTTCCCGCCGCTGACGGAAAAACTTAGATTCGCGTCCTGCTCCGTCATCCGGAGCGCCTGGTTCATCGTGATCGGGCCGGATGCGGGGACCGGCTCGCTCAACTTCAGCTGGCCTCGCAGTTGGACTAACTCGTCATAGATCAAATCCAGCGTTACTTTTGCCATCGTTCACCTCCTGCTTTTTTGTAGCGTCGCCATCGCGGCGGCTCGGGGCAGGCTTTGGCGGCCCTTCGTGCTGCCTGGAAGCCGGCGCTACTTTACAAATCGTCGTCATAGATGTCGTAATCGCCCAGCACCCGGTCGTCCTCTTTGTCCCGTACCTGGCCCTCCACCGCGTCGGTCAGGTCCCTGGTCACATGGATAAAGCCGGGGAAGCGCTCCTCGCGCGACCGCGCCACGCACGACAGGAAATCTTTTGGACAAACCGTAAACGGCTGCCCCGTGTCCGGATCGTTCGGGTCGACGCCGCCGGTGTAGCCGCACCTCAAATCCGTGAAGTCCCAGACGCACAGCGAGGAATACTTGCGCTGCGGCACATGGCTGGCCGTGGGGTCGAGATCTCCGACAAGGGTTAAGGTGACCCGGCGTTCGTCAATCTCTATCTCGCTGATCGGCCCACGGAACAGCGTCACCGCCTCGTTCACTTTCAGAAACAACCGCTCGAACGCGGCCTCGACGCCTTGGATGGCGGTCTGTTCAGCCTTCAGCACGGACGCTGTTTGCAGGTCAATGTTCTGCAGCTCGATAGTCAAAGGCTCGGTGCGCAGCTTCTGCGTGTAGCGTACCGGGAAGTTCACGATCATGTGCGGCAAATAAAGATTTCCCAGGTGACGCAGCCCCTGGAACGTCCCGTCGCCCTCGGTGAACCGGTAGGTCGTCGCGCCCACGGTGAACGAGAGCAGATGGGCCACGCTGGAGTTGGCTTGCGCGATTAAACTCTGGATGGTCGCTGAAAGTGTTCTTGCCATAGTTACCGTTGAAGTCAGAAGTCGAGGAAGCCAGGAGTCGGAAAACAAAAACGAGAAGACAGAAGTCGAGGAAGACAGAAGTCAGAATGGAAAGCGGAAAGAGATATTCTTCTGACTCCTGGCTTCTGACTCCTGAATGCCGCCTTCTGTCTTCTGGCTTCTCTTTTCATATCAAGTAATCCAAGCTCGCTGGACTTCCTCCGACAATGCGTATTCTGTGCAGTCCGAGGGCTGCCGCCGGCAGTGACTTGCTAGATCAAATAGTCAAGGCTCGTGGGTGTTCCTCCAACAACACGTACGCGGTGCAATCCCAAAACAACGTCCGTCTTCGGGTTCTCGCCGCCGGTCAAAATCTCATCCAGATAAATCTGCGTGAACGTGCCATTCACGCGGTAGCCATAGCCTGGATACAAAAACTGCTTGCCGTCGGCCCCCAGGTCGGTCGCCTGCGCCACCGGAATATTTACGGAGGGGTTTCCGGCTGCAAAGCTCGGATAGGTGTTCATGGCGACGCCTGCCGCTTCAATCAACTGCACGCGGATGTTGTGGGTTTCGTTGCCAACTTCTTCATAGACCGGCTCGGTGTCGAAATAGACCGAATACTGCCGGTTCGGGCTGCCGCCGGCGCTTTTGTCATCGAAAGTAAAAAAGTCGGTCAGCATGCGCAGGCGGAAGTTTTCAATCGCGTCCCAGTCGGCCTTCGCCCGGCTGTGAAAGACCAGCACAAAGACCCGGCGCGGGGCCGCCTTCTGGCGTAAAAATTCTCTGGCGCTTTCGACTCGCCCGCGAAGCACGTTCGCTTCCTTCGTGCGGGTTACTGTGTAATCTGGATCGACCGGGAATATGTCAGTAGCAGCCATGTGTCATCCTGATCCGGACATTTCTGAAAAGCAGATTCCTCGCTATGCTCGGAATGACATCGTCGTGCCGGGGTCATCCCCTCAACACTCTGCTTGCCTTGCCGCCGCGCCGCAGGATTACCGGGATGGAGCGTTCCACTACCTCGTTAAAAAACTCCTGGCTCGGAATCTCCAATGTCACGGTCTGTCCGCTTGCTGATGCGCGCGGCTCGAAACCACTGTTTAGCCCTTCCAGCGCCGACAATCCGATTCGCTCCACCGACTGGCGGTTCATCACAAACTCGCCGGGATGCAAAACCGCAAGCAGACCCCGCGACAAGCTCGGGGTCGCCGCTGGCACAGCCCCGCCAGCGGCGAATTCCGGCAGCGGCTGCAGCGACAACAACTGCCGCCGCCGGTTGCGCTCGTCTTCGGTCCGCCGGATCGAGCTGAGGATCTCGTCGAAGAACGGACGCTGCGTCCGGATCGACTCGGAGCGGACAAACTGCGCCTGCATCTGGTTCCATACCCGGTGCGCGGCGTCGAGGGCCGTGGCGAAGTCGATCCGAAAGCGCTCAAAGTCATCGAGGATTTCCCGCAAGCGCGCGAAGCCCTGGTTCGCGACGGCCGTGTCCTGCACCTTGGCTTTCCCGCCGCCGCCGGTGAACAGGCCGACCAATCCTCCGATCAAGGCTCCTACTCCGGCGCCGATTGGCCCGCCGATGCTGAATCCAAGTAAGCCGCCGCTCGCCGCTCCTCCCAAAGCGCTGACAGCCCGGTTGCTGTTGCCGATGGTGAGCGCTCCCACGCCCAGACCAGCCAAAGCAACCCCGGAACCGGAGAGCGGTCCGATCCCCCGCGAGAATGTTCCGGACAAAATATCTCCGAGCGGCATCGTCGCAGGCAGGCCCAATGTCTCGGCCAAGGTCGGGTTGCGGCGAGTGGCCGGAGGGAATCCGGTCCCTGGGCCGGTGGCGGGAAGATTGAAAATATTCCCCAGCGGGAAACCGCCGCCGACAGCCCCGCCCGCAAGCGCTCCGCCGAGGCTCAGAGTCCAGGCGGCAGCCATCTCCCGAACGGTCCGCTTGAAGAAGTCGGCGATTTGTCTCCAGATGTTTTGAAAGATGTCGCCGGTGGTTCGCGCTCCCGAGATGATTCGGCCAAAGAAATCTTCCAGGCTGCCGGTCATTTCTTTTTGCAAGTCGCGCAACTGGAAGGCCTTTTTCATCTCCTGCATCGCCTGCGTAACCTCGCCGCTCTGGCGGCTCAGGCGCTTCATGTCCTCTGCGCCGCCGCTTGCCAGGTCATCGAGCGCCGAGCGCATCCGGCGGACCTGGCCGACGGCGTCATCCGCCCCAGCGACCTCAATGACAATCGACACCGATTTCTGTGGCATTTAGTTCACCGCCCCGCATCGAGTGCAAATTTTCCCTTTGATGGGCGCCCTGCATTGTCCGCAGGGGCGGTATTCTCTCCGGAACCTTTCTTGCGCGGCACGCAACAGGAGCAGCCCATCCAACTCTTCGGCGCGCAGCTCCCGCCAGGGAATCGGGGCGACCCCCAGGGTCTGTTCCAGCAGCAACAGGTGCGCGATCCACAGCTCAAAGGCATAGGGCACGCGTTTGTTTGTACGGCGCCTGCCGGGACGGGAGCTGGCATGGACGCCGGTGAGATGCTGCCAGATCGATTCCCGCAACTGCTCGCGATCCCGGCTGGCCCACACCGCATGGAAGCGCGATGGTCTGTCGAGCGACGCGTTGGAGATATCGGTGTTGACTAGGCTGGCTGGCATAAGCGTTAAAAGCTCGCTGCTCTTTACTCTCCAAAAAGATTCTGCAGGGCCACTTTTTTGTGCAGCGGATCCATCTGTTTGACGATCACGGCGCGGTCGGTTACCGGATTGCCGGCCACAGCGTAGCCGCGCACCTGCTCGATCAGCTTGTCGTACAGGGCCACCATTCCGGGCAGACGCGACGGGAGAATCGATTTGAGATTCTTCGAGCCCCGCACATACAGGGCCTGGGAGCTGATACGGCTGAACGTGATTGTTTCGGCAGCCGTGGGCGGGCGGAAGACGTGCACAAGGTTTTGATGGATTCTTCCGTTGCGACCGGCCTCGAGCGTGACCTCGACCGCTTCGGAGTCCAGCGCGAAGGCTGCTGGCGGCACGTCCTGCTCCGTCTGAGATGCCGGCGGCACCGCCAGAGCTACGCCGGCCAGACCGCGCACCACCATCTCCTTGTGGCCGAGAGGAATCTTTTCTGCCGGGACTTCATTGGCCCCCTCGCCCGCGCGATAGCCTTCCGTCCGGCGCAGGATGCGGTCGTAGAGAGCCTCCGCTGCCTCCAACGTGCGGGCATCGAAGCGGAGCGCCTCCTCCCCGTCGCTCTCCACGCTCTCGATGCAGCCGCGCAGGTTCCGTTCGTAGTCCCGCCAGTCCTCGAAGTTTGGCGGACGCAGGAAGTGCAGCAACTGAAAGCGCTCCCCATTCCGCGTCAGGCGCAGGCAGACTTCGATCTCCTCCGGGGCCAGCTCAAAAGCTTTTTCGTTTTCCATCCCAACTCCTGACTTCTTGCTGTCCTGTTCCGGCAGTCACGACGGGCTGCCATGAGCTTGCCGAAGGGAACGCTTTACCTCGTTGTGGGTTTTTCATTCCCACGGCCAGCAAGCTGACCGTGGCTGCCAATTACTCCAGGTCCTCTGCGCGGCCGGCGGATTATGCCGCCACCAGGTACGCGGCGGTGGTATTGGTCACCGTCACCTGAAAATACTCGCTGCCGGATTTCTGGAAGACGCCGTCTTCGCCGGTCGTCATGCGGAAGGCGACCTTGTTGTCCAGCACCACGTCCTCGGCTGCGGTGAAGTGAATCTCCGGCCAGAGCATGTCCATACGGTAGACTTCCGGCTGTCCGTTTGTGATCACCGCCCCGGTGAGGTTGATCTGCAGCTCCTGGGCGGTGTCATTGCGAAACAGGTCGAGAATGTCCGTGTCACTTCTGTTCACAAAAAGGGTCAGCTCAGGAATCGCCGTGCGCTTGGGCCCGTACCACCAGCGGCCTACGTAAAGCCCCGAAGAGGGGAAGCGGCCACTGGCCTCATCCGGGTTGGCCTGCACGGCGACGCTCCACTCCGCCACGCGGTTGGAGATGTCCACGGTGGCTCCGCTTGCACCGAGACGGATGAGGGTGCCGCCGTTGTCGAGATAGGCGGGGGTCGAGAGAACGGGGGCGGGCAGAGCGACATCGCTCGCGCGCCCGGAGCCGAGCATCTGGAGAGAAAGCTGCACCGGGTCCTGCCCGCGACCGTTGAGCGTGAAGCTCGCCAGCACCAGGTCCGGCAGCTTGCGCGCCAGCCCCGCCCAGGGCTGCTCATGGATGGTGGTGAAGGGCATCACCTTGGAAACGGCGAGATCCGACCAGCGGATGAGGTGATCGTAGACGGAAGGGTTGTTGCCGGCGTTGGGTTGCGTGGTGGCGACGCTGCCCATCGAGAAGGCCGCCGCCCAGCCGGCAAAGATGTCGTTCAACTCCAGCGTGCGGGTGAGCGCGGTCGATTGCGCCACCTTGCGGTGGCTGGTGGCATAAGGATGCCCCTTGCCGAAACGGTCCGCGTCGGAGATCATCCTGTGCGCGAGCTTGCCGGCGTCAAAGCCGGAGATCAGCGCCGAAAGCGGCAAGTCCGCATCGGCCAGCGGCGTCCCCAGCGTGCTCTGGCGGTTGGTGGAAAAGCGCCACAGCAGTTCGTAATCATGACTCGGTTCGGTAAAGGCCATTGTTTCTCTCCTTGTTAATCTCTGCTTCCTTGCTGCTTCCGGCTACGCGGGTTTCTCTTCCACGGCCATTTCGAGTTCCACGTGGTGGCAGAGGACATTGTTGATGATCCGAAAGTCCACCACCCGCACCTGCGGCGGGCCGGAGTGGCGCGCCGTTGCGTTCAGCTTTCGGTCGGCCCCGACCGCCGCTGCCACGCTTTCGACCAATGCCTGGAATGTTTTTTCACTGGCGGCAGCGTCGTTGACTCCGTAATAGCCGTGCAGCGCGATGGTGTGGCGGCGCGCGGTCAGTTGCGGTCCCAGGTCTTCGGCTTCGGTGGACTCGCGCGTGAGGAACCAGAACTGAATCACCCCGGAAGAACTGCGGGCCGCCTCGCGGAACTCCTTCTCGGTTTGCCAATTCCGAACGGTGCCGTACACGTTCGCCACGCCGCTGATCCCTTCGAGAATCGCTTGGATCGCCAGAATGTTGTTTTCGAGGGACATGGTTAGTCGTGTTCGGCTCCTGCTCCCTTACGGAAGCGACCGCTGAATCTCCTCTTCCAGAATCGAAACCACTTTCTTTTCGTTTTTCTGAAACGCCCGCCCGAACATGAAGTGCCCTTGCGTGCCGTGTTTCGCGATCTTCTCTGCCACCGCCCAGGCCGTCGCGCGGATTTTCTTCGGATCGGTCATGTGGAACTTTATCCGCGCCCAGGAAATCAAAGGGTTCAGGGGTGGACGGTGGGGCCGTGTTCCAAACTCCACGAACACCCCGTAGCGGTCGGCAGGAGCCTTTACAAACACACGGCCAACCGCACGCGTTCTCTCTTGGCTAACCTCGGCGGTCACAGAGTTCGCCAGAACCCCAAAGGCCACTACCGGAGGTTTAGCTCCGAGCGGAGTTCGAATATTGGTTTCGACTGCGCGCCGCAGCAGTGCTGTCGAGCGAGTCAGTCCCCGCTGGATGCCGCGTTGCAATGCCAGAGGGAAGCGTTCGAGCAATTCAGTGAACCTGTTGATCTTCACTTCGATTTTCAGTTCCATTTTTTGAGACTGCTCCGATCTGCTTGTTGCTCCCGCGGCTTCTCCCATGGCTGTGCTCGGGACAAGGCTTGGGACAGGCGCGCGCGGCTCTGCGTTAGTGCGTGAGCCGGTCGCCTCCCGCTGTTTTCCCTTTCCACTCCGCCGTCCGGGAAGCCGCCGGGGCAGTGCGCCCCGGGTCGGTCCCCAGCAAGTTCTCGTAGTCTTTCTCCAGCCGCCGGGCCAGGGCAGCGTACTCCTGCGACTTGCTTCTGTAGTCCACCGTGTCGGCTGCGATGGAGCTGTCGCCGGTCTGGGCGTAGAGCGCCGACAGCCGCTTGGCCGCGAGCGATGCGGCCAGCGACGCTACGGCGTAGAAATCGGCCTCCGGGACGGTAGAGGCGTCCGCCGCATGAGGGGCCGTGTACTTGACCCGCGCCGTCTTGCCGCTGGTGAGCGTGAAGGAAAAACGGAGGAACCGCGCGGAGGGTGACTCGTAGATGAGCCAATCCTCCGTCTCCAAGTAATGAGGAGCGCGCTCGCCCTGCGGGTATTCGATTTGAACGACCTGCGAAAACCCCGTTTGCCATCCCGCGAGGGTTGCCAGGTCCCACTCGAACTGCACGCCGTCGCCGAGCAAGTCCGACAACAGCGTCTGCGGACGGTCCTTGGAATAGCGTCCGCTGATCGCCTCCTCAATCGCCGCCGTCAGGTCCGTGCCGGAGAGTTTTTCCGCAGCGTCCTGAACGTGGCCCCTTACCAGTTCTTGGAAATCAGGAATTGTTTTTGCCATTGCTTCACTCAGTATTCAGAAGTCGAGGAAGTCGGGGGTGAGAATTCAGAATTCAGAAGTCAGAAGAAGAGCGCTTTCCATTCTGACTTCTGTCTTCTGGCTCCTCCATTCATAACGTCAGCAACACCGTGATACTGTCGCCCGCCGAAGCCGCCGCCGTGAGGGCGACGCCCAGCACGCGGCTTACGACCGGGTCGCCGGTCACAATGGCGCCGTTGGCGGAGGAAGAAGTTACCGTGGTGCCGCCGGAGGCGACCGCCAGAGTGTTAGCGGCAGTGGCTACGCGGCCCGCCGTTGTAGACGGAGCGCCGATGCGGTCGCCGATGGAGATGGCGGCGTCGGCGACGCAGGCGCATTTGCCCGCTATCTGGACGCGCACCGTTTCATCCAGGGCAGCAGCGTTCTGAGCCACCCCGATGCGGTCGTCTTCCTGAGCCGAGGTGAGCTTCTGCACCTTCCCGTTGGAATCCAGGTAGAGTGCGTCATTCGCCGCTACTGCCGCGCCCGCCGGAAGCTCCACGATCAATGCTCCGCGCAGGGCCAGGTTGTCCTCTCTTGCTGTTCTTGCCATGTTTGCTCCTTTTGAAAGGAGTCAGAAGTCAGAAGCCGGGGAAGTCAGAATGGATAGGGAGATATTTTTTATCTGACTTCCTGCTTCTGTCTCCTGACTTCTGGATTCTGCTCGTTGGTTAAGCCACCACTTCTTTGTAGGCGCCGCGATAGTCGATGACTACGGCTTCGTGCTCGTGGCGCACCTTGTACCGGATGCGGTCGCTGGTGAAGACCGTGCCCAAAGTCGGGTTGTCGGCCAGGAAGAACTCCGGCTCCTGCCGTCCCTGAAGGAAGCCGACCTCCACCGTGGGCGCCTCCTCTTTATTGGCGAAGACGTACCAATCGTTGGTGTCGGTGAGCAGCGGAGAGACGATGACGCGCTCGCTGGAGGGGCCGAACAAGAAGCGCACGCGGTTGGGGGTGAAGCTGGCGTCGACATATTGCCGCTCGTTCTCCTGGCGGGCCAGCCCCTCCAGTTCGTTCGGGACCACCAGAACGTGGGGGCCGATCCCCAGCTTTTTGCCGCTGTCCTTCTCGGTGCGGTTCCGCATGGCGGTGCGCACCACGTCCAGCTCGGCCGCCGAGAGCGCCGTCGATCCCAGGTTTCCGTGGGTGGCGTGGAACCAGGCCACGCTGTCATAGATGGCGCCGTTGTTGATCATCAGATTGAAGACGCGCTGCGCCAGCGTCCGGCGGGCGGAGCGCCCCAGACGTCCCGCGATCTTGGGAACGGTGCCGAGATCATCATTGATAATCATCTTGCGGGTGACGGTGACCAGCCCGCCGAAAGTGACCACGGAATAGCTGGCCTTCTCGTCGGTGGGAGCGGTGAGCTCGTCGTAGTCCGCCGCCTCCGGGTCGACCGTCGGCAGGTCGCCGAAGTAGCCCACGCGAATGCGCTCCTGGGTGCGGAAGTCCGGGACGCTGGAAAATTGGGCGATCAGGCCGATTCCGAAATCCTGCTCCTGATAGTCACGGAGCAACAGCCGCCGCAGGCTGTTTCCCAGGGCGTTGGGGAATCCGGCGGTGTTGAACTCCTCGTGGATTCTCAGGTTGGAGGCGACACCGCTGATCTCCTCATCGCCGGTGTAGGTGACGTAGGCTTCGCGAATGCCGCGAAAAGCGGGGATGGAGGAATCCTCCGCCGGAAGACCGACCAGACGGTCGAGAGCCGTCTGCAATTTGTCGCACGGCTCCTGCAGGACGCGGACGCGCCCCGTCTCGAGGACTCTTCCGGCGGGCGAGACGGCAGCATAGGCCTCGCGGACGCGATGGATCTCTGCCTCCACTGCCTGCTCGCTGATCGGCTGGTCACCGACCGGCTGGCCGTATGGGAAGCGGCTGGCGACCAGGCTGGCCAGGGGCTTCGGCAAACGGGAGCCGGCCAGTTTGCTGTCGAGCAGCGAACGCCCCTCTGCCGCTTGCTGCCGCCAGGCGGCCTCGCTGATCCGTTGGCGCAGGGCGTTTACTTGTTCCTGCACTTGTGCTTGGGCCGTTTCCGGCGAAAGATTCGTGTCCGGCGCAGAGAGCCAGTCCGCCAGGGCCGCCAGGACACGGCTTGCATCTACCTCCGGCTTGGCCAGCTCCTCCTCCAGCGTTGCCTGCAAGCGCTCCAGGGGGCCGCCGGCAACTGCTCCGCCCGTGCGGCGAAGCGCCGCCAGCAATCGTTCAATTTCTTCCTTCATGGTTGCTCCTTTATTGTGAATTCTGGTTTTGTGAATTCTTGCGGTTTTCATCTCCTGATGACTCATCTGCATTGACCGAAAGACAAACCTTTCCGGAAGCCCGCCGCTCGCAGCCCTTTCCACTATGGCGATGGCGCGGCCGCCGCTCGATGCCGCACTCACCATGTCCACGCTGTGGATGGCGGCGATGTGCTCGACCTCAAGCGCCCGCGACCTGCCCTCGCCCACGGGCCGCACGCCGATCACGGCGTCCACGCTGAATCCGATCAGGTCCGGGCGGCCCGCCTGCCACGCGGCCAGCAACTTGGCGCGGGCCCAGCCGTCGTTTTCGAGCAGCGTCAGCGTAGCCTCGGGACCGCGTGGACCCATCGCGGCATCCGAATAAAAACCGACCAAGTCGCGGACGCTGTGGCCCGGCGAGCATCCGGCTGCTGCGCAGACTGATTCGCGCGAGTGTGCCATAGGAGAGCTTCCGTCGAT
>JADFGZ010000072.1 GCA_022567475.1 Acidobacteriota bacterium
AGACACGTTAATATAGATGCCTGTTCGCAGTCCCTTAGTGCGGTTTTGCTGTTGTTGTATCCTGCACCGCGCCTCTGAGGATGTCATCCCGAGGGCCGACGCGGTTTGTCGAACCGAGGGATCTGCTTGTGCACGCGGGGATTGGGCCTTTCCCGGCGGAAAAGCAGATTCCTCGCTGCGCTCGGAATGACAACGCGTTGCGGTTTACACCAATTTGGAAAACGCTGTAGTTCTTGTGTTGCGTGGTCTATTGTGTTGCGACGCTACTGGAAAACCTTGCTTGCTGTTCTAGGGGGCAATTTGCTTTACTTTGTTGTGTTGCTTCCTTTTTTGCCGCCTGCCGCCCGTCATCGCCCCGGCGATCTCGATTTGGGACTGGTAGTGGACTTCTGGATTTGCCTGGCCCTCTACGGCCTGCTGGCGTTCAGTTTTCGCCGCCCGCGCTGAAGAGCCCCTTCCCGCCAGCCATTCCCGCATCGCTGATTTCCCGTGCTGATTTTCCGTCTCGGATTTTCCCGTCTGGCTCCGTAAAATTCTCCAACAATAAAACCATAAACTATTTGTGCTTTCTTGCCAGCTTTGATAGATTCACAGACAATGGACAAGGTCTAAGGACCAAAGCATTTAGGAATCGGCATGGACCGGACGGCATGAAGATGGAAAGCGGCACAGCAGGACCAACAACGCGGCGGAAGCCCCTGCGCTGGCATGCCCTGCTGATGATTGGGGTCATTCTGAGCGCGGGCGCAACTTCCCTGGAGGCGCAACTGGGGTCGGAGACGGCCCGCGTCCTGACGCTGAGCGGCCGTGTGTCGGTGGAGCGGGCGGGAGACCTCTGGGTTCTGATGCCGGAACAAACCGTCAAAGCCGGCCAGGTTGTGGTCACCGGCCCGGACGGCTACGCGACGCTGGAATTATCCGATCACAGCACGATTGAGGTTTTCCCCAATTCGCGTCTGGTTTTCCGCGCCAATCGCTTCAACTGGCACGATCTGCTGGACCTCTATCTGGGCAAGGTTCGCCTCCACATTCAGCGTTTGGTGAACGACGAGCAGTTCTATCGCGTTACTTCCCCGACGGCCGTGATCTCGGTTCGCGGGACGGTATTTGAGGTTGAGGTGGATTTGGCGGAAGACACCTTGGTCTACGTGGAGACTGGATCGGTCCTGGTCCGTCATCGCCTGCTGCCGGGCGGCGATGTTCTGGTCGAGTCGGGACAGAGTTTACGCGTTGTTCAAAGCGCGCCGCTGACGGCCGCAAACAAGACGACACCTCTGGCGGTGGTCGGGCGCATCGTCAAGATTGCCAGCGAGACAATCGCCCGGGTGGATGGCCTGGGCGGCAGATCAAAAGGCGGTTCTGGGGGAGGCTCTGGAACTCCTTCCGGTTCTTCGGGCGGCTCCACCGCCGGCGCCGGGTCCTCCGGAGGGGAGGCCGGTTCCAACGAACCAGCCCCAGCACCGGGCGAGGACGGCACCAGCGCTCCTCCAGGAGATGTAGTGCGGCCTTAGCCTCAGTTGGCCTGGAATGTGGTTTTTCCTTCCGACCTTCTTTTCATTCTCTTCATTCTTTTCCTTTGCATTCCCTTTATTCAGGCCCTTCCGCTATGCAGGGCTCTCCCCAACGCTTTTCTTTCGAGCTTTCCTGTCGCAACAAAAATTCTCTAGCTGCAAAAAGTAATACAGGAGTTGCTCCATTTCCGGTGACACCGGGGCAGGAGGAAGTGCTAAGTCCTGTTCCTGGAATCGTTCGGCTGGTCTTGCCGGGAGAGCGGCCTGTAGGAGTTCCGCGATTTAGCCGATGAACTAATAAGAGGCGGACAGGGTTTTGTTCAGATACTGGACAGCCCTGGCGGGGAGCAGCGCATCGGAAGCAGGTAGGAGCACATTCTGCCCAGCGTCCTCCCCGTGGTTGTGGGTAGTGAAATGCACCGAGAGAGGAGCCTTTCATGTTGCCGAAGCAAACGTTGCAGGAGCTTTTTGCGGAATTGGTCGACCGGAATTTTGGGGAGACGTTAAGAATATCCGACTCCGAGATCACCTCATACGTTTCCAATCTCCTGACCCAATTCAGCCAGGTCGAGAATCTGTACTGCATCCGAGACACCCAAGGAAAGCGGCTGGAAGATGTCGGCGAGATGCTGCTGGCCTCCAACCCGCTTCTTGATGCCCCATCCTTTGACCGCGAGAGGGCGGTGCGGAAACACATCGGCGACTACACCCTCTTTTTTGCGGGGTTGTTTCCCGAAGCCATCAATCGATGGCGGCTGCGGCGGCAGCGGCTCGATGCCGTGGTGGACTATGTGAAGGCCGGGAAGGAGTCCTACTATATTGTCTCGGCATTCAATCAATTCGAGTATCGCAGCAGCGCTCCCTTGTTCAAGAAAATGTCCGAGCAGTTTGAGACTTGTGTTTTGGGCCTGCATCTGGTGAAGCGCGACTTGCAGGGGATGCAGCGAAACGCATACCTTCGGATGTAGGAGCCCTTGTTTTGAGAGGAACATCCCGCCTTTTAGGCGGATATGGCGCGGTAAAATCAGGCTCCGGCATCTCTGCAAGGCACAGAACTTTCCAGGGGAACCAAATAAGGCACTCCCTGCGTGCTGTTTTTGCTTTGAAACCTTTTCCCGCATCGCGTTACAGTTCAACTGGGTCTTTGTGACCATCATGCAGGACGCAGATTTCGTTGTAGTTTTCTGAATTCTGGAGCGCAATTCCAGAACGCAACCCTGGAACGCCACTGCGATTCCGAGAGGGAAATGATAATGATGTTGAAAATGAATGCAAAACCACTATTGCCGGCGCTGCTTTCCCTGTTGCTGGTTCACCCGCTGGCGGCTCAATCGCTGCCGGACGCTCCCCGCACTGTGCTGGGGTCCATCACCGTGCATGGCCCCGTTACTGTGGGCGATACTTTGATCCCGCCTTCCTCGGGGGGAACGATTTTCGCAGGCGATCAGGTCCAGACCGCAATCGCAAGCGCAGTGGTCCAATACCAGCAGGGCCCGCGCGTGATGCTGGCAACCCAGTCGCTAGTGGAATTCACCGCCACCCATGTGCGGTTGGAGATGGGCCGGATGTGGTTCCGGTCCGCATCCGCCGATGGCCCGGTTTTTCTGGCCTCCACGCTGCGATTGGAGCCTGCCGCGGCGAACAGCGGCGCCATCGTAACCCGCCGGGACCAAAAAGCCAGCATATTGGTGACAGAGGGCAGATTCAACATTGTGGACACCTCCGGGGCGAGACTGGCTTCTCTGAGCGCAGGGGATGCCCGCCTTTTTGAGGAGGAAACAGCGACGCTTCATGCTGTGGCAACCCCTCCGCAGGCAAGGCCTTCACAAGCGCCTGCCGGACAGGCTTCCTCTGAGAAGTGGTGGGTGCTCGGCATTGGCTCCGCCATGGCAGGCGCTGCCACCGCGGTCGGCTTGATTGTGCGAGCCAGCGATTCCGAGATTCTGTCGAATCAAATCAATTTTCAGCTTGTGCAAACCCAATCGCAAAATGCCGCCCTGCAGGAGCAAGCCAGCTCGCTCCAGTCTCAGTTGGCTTCTTTGTCCCCGCCCCCCGAGCTCGCGGCGCGGTTTGCGACGGTCGGCTCGCAGTTGACCCAAATCCAGTCGGATTTGGATGCAGTCCAAAGCCAGATCAGCCAGTTGTTGAGTGATATTGACTCCCAAGGCGGCGACCCAACTCAGGGACAGATGGATAGACTGCAATCTTTACGCAGCGAGCAGAATCTTCTGACCGTTCAATTGCAGGCTGCCGCTAATGAAGTCAATGAACTGACCCAACTGTTGCAGGACGACGGCGACCCGGTATTCAGTCCCACTCGCAACACTTAACCAAAGCAAAAAGTCCTGAAAAGCCCCGATTTTTCGGGGCTTTTTTTGTCCCCCCCCAATGCATCGGAGGACTGGGAAAAGCAGCTTGCTTTTAACCGGCTGAATCGGCCACGATCCAAAATGCGCGATTGAGCGGCGCAAGCAATCGAAGTAAATCATGCCCACTCCTGCCCGCCGGACAGCCTTTGAGATTTTGCTCCGCGTGGAAACCCAGGCGAGCTACGCCTCGGAACTGCTCGCCAGCCCAATGACTGCCGGGCTGTCCCTCGCTGACGCGGCGCTCTGTACGGAGCTGGTGCTGGGAACGTTGCGCTGGCAGGGCACATTCGATTTCATCTCGCAACGCTTTGCCCGGGGGCGGTGGACCGGCTTTGACCCGGAGGTGCAGGTGGCGCTGCGGATGGGTCTCTACCAGCTTCGCTTTCTCACCCGGATGCCTGCGCGGGCCGCTATCTACGAAACGGTGGAATTGGTCAAGGCTGCGGGCAAGCGCTCTGCGGCGGGGCTGGTCAACGCGGTTTTGCGCCACGGCGCGGAGGCGGACCTGGCGTCGTTGCGCGATCCAGCAATGGACGAAGCCGAATGGGCGGCGATTGAACTTTCGCATCCGTCCTGGTTGCTCCAGCGCTGGATCGGACAGTTCGGACACGCGGAGGCGGTATCGCTGGCTCGCGCCAACAATCAACCGCCGGTCACTTATCTGCGTCCCAGCAGGGATTTCGAAGGCGGCGTTGATGTTGATACAGTTGATACAGAGGTGGAGCTAGCGGAGCGTTTGCGCCGGCAAGGAATTCAAACGCAGCCGGGGAATTTCCTGAAGCAGTGCCGGGCGGTTGTTCATGGCAACATCACCCGTACGGAATCCTATCGCCGGGGAGAAATCGTCCTGCAGGACGAGGCCTCGCAGATGGTAGCCGGTCTGCTCGATGTGCGGCAGGGAGACCGCGTGCTCGATCTCTGCGCGGCCCCGGGCAACAAGACTTTGCAGCTTGCGCAATCGGCCGGGCGGCAGGGGCGTGTGGTGGCGTGCGATCTCCATCTCCACCGGCTGGCCGGGATGGGGTCTACAAAAAAGCTTCCTCACATCAATTTGGTCGCATTAGACGGCGCCGAGCCGTTGCCCTTCCGCGCTTCTTTTGACAGGATTTTAGTAGACGCGCCTTGCAGCGGCACCGGAACCCTGCGGCGGCATCCGGAGATCAAGTGGCGCCTGACACCCTCCGGTGTGCAAGCTCTGGCGGAAAAGCAGCTTCGTTTGTTGACCAGCGCCGCCGAGGTTCTCTCCGCCGGGGGGCGCATGGTCTATTCGACCTGTTCTCTGGAAGACGAAGAGAACCGGGCCGTGGTGAAAAACTTTCTCTCCCTCCGGCCCGATTTCCGCCTGCTTCCTCTGCGTGACGATGCCTCGCGCTTGCGGCCCTTGTTCCACCCGTCAGCCGGCTGGATTTTAGAAAAGGAGTTCCTGGAAACTTCTCCCGCGCGCGATGGCGCCGACGGTTTCTTCGCCGCGATCCTTCTCAAACGCAAACCGGAATAATTCCAAAAGGTGGGTGTCTGTTTCGCGTGGGTCTCATCTGCACGGGGCCGGAAAATGTTAGACTATCGCTGCCGCACCATATTTCCGGCGGCAATTACAGTTCTAAACGCGGAGGGGCATCTCGTGAACATTTTGGTGACCGGATCAACCGGATTGATCGGCTCCTCGCTGGTTCCATTGCTCATTGCGAACGGACACGCCGTCACCCGGCTCGTGCGCTCAAAACCCCGTCCTGATGCCGCAGAAATTCACTGGGACCCGGTTGCAAGAACTTTGGCTATGCATGATTTGGAAGGAATGGATGCGGTCGTGCATCTGGCCGGGGAAAGCATCGCCGGAGGAAGATGGACGACAGCGAAAAAGCTCAGGATACAGGAAAGCCGCTGGAAAGGCACCTCGGTGCTCGTCGAGCACCTCTCTCCTCTCCGGCAGCCCCCCAAGGTATTGGTCTGCGCTTCCGCCGTCGGCTACTACGGTGACCGGGGCGGGGAACTGCTTTCGGAGGAGAGCGCTCCGGGTTCCGGCTTCCTTGCCGATACCTGCAGGAATTGGGAGGCGGTTGCGGAGCCGGCGGTCCGGCGGGGAATCCGCGTTGTTCATCTGCGGACCGGAATCGTTCTCAGCTCCAGCGGTGGAGCGCTGGGGAAGATGCTATTGCCGTTTCGATTGGGCCTGGGAGGGAAAGTAGGCTCGGGACGGCAATACATGAGCTGGATTGCGATGGACGACCTTCTCGGCGTCATTCAACATGCGATTTCCAACGACACGATCCGTGGAGCGGTCAACGCCGTGGCTCCCCACCCGGTCACCAATCTGGAATTCACCAAGACCTTGGGGAAAGTTCTTTCGCGCCCCACGATATTTCCCTTGCCCGCCTTTGCGGCGCGCCTCGCCTTGGGCGAGATGGCGAACGCCCTTCTGCTCGCCAGCACCCGCGTCCAGCCAGCCCGTCTCCAGTCTTCAGGCTTCGTATTCCGCTATCCTGAACTCGAAGGCGCACTGCGGCACGTTCTGGGAAAATGAAGCGGAAGGTACCCTGTAGTGTCTCAATTTGCCGGCGACGGCAAGTTTCCGGAAAGCCAACTGCTCAGGAAATGCAGCGAGTTGGCCCCTCAACAATAGTGTGATCCACCTTCCTTCGTCAGATGAATTCTCCCTCATTCCCCCTGTAAAAAAGTCCGGGGCAGGGCAACCGATATGGAACTGTTTGCAGAATCACGTTGACCCATTTCATGGGAAATGTTTTCATACAACGGTGAAACGGCCTATTCGACCGGTGATTCGCTTTCTGGCGGTTGTTGCAATCTGTTTTTCTGTAACGGTTTTGACCTGGCGGCACACTCGCCCCGCCTCGAAACCCGATCTGCGCGCGTTCCAATCGAGGTCCCAGCCAGTGTTCCCGTCCGGGTGCTGACCCAGCAGATCGTCCCGATCCTCAGCGGCGATACCCTTGCGGACTTGCTCGAGCGTGCCGGCATTCCTCAGGAAGCGAGAGTGGAGTTGATTGCCGCCGTTGAGAAGGAATTTGATCTCAAGAAACTGCGCGCTGGTTCGCAACTGGCGCTGGTCCGTTCCGGGGAAGGGATGCTGGAATCGCTGGAATATGTCATCGACCCGGACAACAAGCTGCAGGTCGCAAAGTCCAACGGGGCCTTTGTGGCGCACATTGCCGAGGTTCCAGGCACGATTCGTTCGGATGCCGTTTGCGGGACAATTCAAGGATCGTTATTTGAAAGCATGGAGAGGGCTGGCGAGCGCCCGGAGCTTGTCGTCCGGTTTGCAGAAATTTTCGCGTGGGACTTGGATTTTTACCGGGACCCGCGCGAGGGGGATGCGTTTTGCGTGCTGGTCGAAAAGAAAGAGTATGCCAATGGGGCTCCCGCGACTTATCGGCGCGTGCTCGCGGCGCAATACAACAACGCCGGCTCGATCTACGACGCATACTTGTTCGCAGACGAGGATGGGGAGCCGAGTTACTATTCGAGCGACGGCCAGTCCCTCGAGTCCGCTTTCCTGCGGTCTCCCATCGCGTTCAACGTGCGAATCAGTTCGCAGTTCTCGCGCCGCCGCTATCATCCGGTCCTGAAGGTTTATCGTCCACACCTGGGAATCGACTACGCAGCGCCGTCCGGCACGCCCGTCCGGACTGTGGCTGCTGGCCGCGTGGTCTTTTCCGGCCGTTCGGGAGGTTCCGGCAACCTGATCACGATCAGACATGCCAATGCGTTTGAAACGCAATACCTGCACCTTTCGAGAAGGCTGGTGCGGAAGGGCCAGAAAGTGGAGCAAGGCCAGCGCATCGGTTTGGTCGGGGCAACCGGGCTCGCTACCGGTCCGCATCTGGATCTCCGCGTGCGGAAAAATGGCAGGTACGTGAACTTTGGAAATATCAAAGTGCCACGGCGGTCGAGCATCAGCGCGGATCAGCAGGATTCATTTCATGCGGTACGCGATCGGTTCCTCGCCCTGATGGCGGCTGGCACCCCATCCGGCACGAAGATCGCCGCGAGCGGCACAGCGCCTGCGGCTACTCCCTGAGCCCCCTGGCCAAGATAAGGTCACTTCACCCGGAGCGGGGTAGCCACGGCAAATTTGTAGTTCAGATTTGCCGTGGGTTTGCAAATTCCGCGCGAAAGGCCCACGGCGAGAAAAGCGCTCGCCGTGGCTACCAGGATCCAACGGGATGGTGGTAGGTGTCGCATAACGACGGTGCGTTAAACCGTAGCGAACAACATTATCCTTTTCTAGAACTGGTATGAGGTCGTACCGTTCTGCTACCAAATTCAAAAGGCGGCGGGCAGTACCCGGCGGAAGTTCAAGGGAGCGATCAATATCCTGGAAGTGAATAAGCTTTCCATTGTGAAGTAACTCCTCGCGCCCACGGTATAGAGTGTTGTACTTCCCGAATTTCTCGTCATCGGGTGCGAAAATCTTTGTGTCAATCACTTCCATCAATTCTTCATCACTGTAGCCGCTGTACCTGCCAGAATAGAAACTTCGTTCGATACGATCAGCCTCCACGACTTTCACATTCTTGTATTTCGGAATTCGCTTACTGATGTTTGACGCGCGAAACGATGAGATTTGACCGAAGCCAAACTGTCTAATTAGTGCTTCAAATAATAGTTTTAAATCCGTTGCCTTCCCCATCGATAAAGCCTGAAGTCGGTCGAGCGGGGAAGGCAGGTTGGCAAGCTCGATCTCTGGAGCACAAAGTGGGTAAATGTGGCACTCACCAGAACGACCCTTTGCCCAGGTGGCACCGATTTCAAACCAAATCCACGGTCGTTCGATTGAGATTGGTGTAATGATGGCAATAACAGCTTGAGCGATGCCTAATTTCTGCTCAATTTCCGAAAGCCAGTCCGTTCCGACAGCAATGGTTCCGGGTGAAGTTGTGCAGAAGACGTTTAGTCCATTCGCAAAAACCTTTTCTATCTCTTGCTTGACCGCATTAGCGAAGTCTGCATCAGAAGTAGCATGGCTGATAAAAAGAATCGGTTTCTTGATCGCGTGATCTGTCATTTTTGCTGTGTATGTTTAGTCCGGCTACCTCTTGTTTAGTCCGACGGACCAAAGCCGCCGATGCGGGCGGTGGCCAGGGAACCGCTCTCTCACGGTCGCGGCGCTGATTACGGGTACGCCCGCGATTGCGGTGTGGATCAGTTCTCATTATAAGGCCATGCGCTGTTGCAAAACCATTTTCAACGCATTGTCAGGGCACGGTTTTAACCGTGCCGAAATGGGCGGCAGTCATCTTTAGTACCACTCTGCCGAAGGCTGTCGCGCAGCGGCAGCGTAGCGACAAGAATCAAATGTTCCTGCTCTTAGCTGTTCTAGAGCCGACGTTCAAATGGCGCTCCGGCTGCGCCTCCGCTCATGCCTTCGGCAGAGCGGAAGGAATCATTCGCTGCAACGTTCTCGGCACGGTTAAAACCGTGCCCTGACAAATCGTGTGACGCTGCGCCCAACGGAAGCTGATCCACTGCCAAATTCCCGCCCTCGGTGCGAACATTCAGTGCTAACATTTATATTTGGTTTTGATTTCCTTCAAATCCGCGCGTAATGGGTCAAGGATTTTCCCGAATCGGGTTACCCTGCAAAAGTTGATGCCCGCAGGCGCACACGAACCGGAGTTTTGCTCAGCAGTGCTGTTCCCGGCGAAACTTCGGCAGCCTGATTCGGGTTCTTAGCGTTAGTGTTTCAAGCGTGTTTCAAGCGCGTTTCAAAAGTGTTTCAAGAGCGGTTCATGGGCGTTCCATTCAGAACTGCTTCAGGAGGTTTCAGATGAAAGTACGGCCTTACGGGTTAGCCTTGCTCATTGTTCTCGGCATCCAGGTTCTCTGCATCCAGTGGCTTGCTCCGGAAGCACGGCTTTTCGGTCAAGCCCCGCAGGCCCCGCAAGGATTTCAAGGGGATTATACGGCAGGGCCAAGCTGGTTTCCCTCTTTCTACCGTCCCTATCAGCAACAGAGGATCGCTCCCATGATCCTGGAGAATTCCCGGCGGCTTGCGGACCTCATCCGCGACGGGAATTTGGAGCTGTCGCTGGCCGATGCTCTGGCGCTGGCGCTGGAAAACAACCTGGACATTGCGGTGGCGCGTTATATCGCGCCGATGGCCCAGGCTGACATTCTGCGGGCACGGTCGGGGCAGGCGGCACGCGGTGTCCCGGGCGCCTCCGTTCCGGGCGGCCTCTCGGTAGGCGCGTTGGGAGCGGGTATCAGCGAAGCATCCGGCGGGGGCGGATTGGGCTCAGCAGGCGGCATCACCGGAGGAGGCGGCGCTGTCCAGATCGGTCAAACGGGCAACTTTGATCCGGCGGTTAGCTTTAATTTTAGCTGGGACCGTGTCACTTCTCCCCTGAACACCACGGTGGTATCCGGCATCCCCAACGTCACCACCTACGCCACTGCGTTTTCTGGCAGCTATACCCAACTTTTCCCCACCGGCACCAGTTACTTTGTGACCCTGAGCGGACTGCGGCAAAGCACTACGCAGCTGAATCAGCTTTTCAATCCGGCCGTGATTACCCGCCTTGCGGTGGGGTTTAATCAGCCCTTGCTCAGCGGGTTCGGACGGCTGCCGAACGAACGGTTCCTGATGGTCGCGCGGAACAACCGCAGAGTTTCCGAAGAGGTGTTCCGCCAGCAAGTCGTCAGCACGGTCGTCGAGCTGGAAAACATGTACTGGGATATGGCGGCGCATCAGGAGAACGTCCGCGTGGCCGAACAGTCTCTGGCCGTGGCGCAGAGACTTTTTGAGGACAACAAAATCCAGGCGGAGATCGGAACCCTGGCGCCCTTGGACGTGGTCGCCGCAGAGGCGGAGGTTGCCGCCCGGGAGCGCGATTTGATCGTGACCCAGACGAACCTCCAGCAGCAGGAGGCGCGGCTGAAGAATCTGTTGAGCAAGAAGGTGGAGCCGGAACTGGATGCGGCGCGCATTGTGATCACCAATCAGATGCCGGAGCCGCGGGATGCCGACATCCCGGAGTTGCAAAATGCCCTGACCAATGCCCTGGCAAACCGGCCCGATTTGCGGCAGGCGGAAGGAAACCTCCAAAACCAGGCCATCAGCACGCAGTTCACGGCAAACGGTCTGCTGCCGAGGGCCAGCGTGTTTGGTCTCTATTCCGGCTCCGGCTTGCGGGGAAACGCCGAAGGCGTGGCGGCGGGCGCTCCCGGTTCTCTGGGACAAACCTTGCGCGGCGAGTTTCCGGAATACGCAGGAGGATTTAGTCTGACGGTTCCGATCAAGAATCGTGCCGCTCAGGCCGACAGTCTCCGGTCCCAACTTGAGCGGAGCCAGTTGGAGGTCAGCTTGCAGCGTTCGCGGAATCAGGTATCCCTGGAGGTGCAGCAGGCCATCATCGGCTTAATTCAAGGCAAGGCGCAGGTGGAAGCGGCGCACCAGGCGGTTCGCCTGGGCCGCCAGACGCTGGAAGCCGAGCAGAAAAAATTGCGGGCGGGCGTGACGACCTCCTACCAGGTGATCTTGCGAGAACGCGACTTAAATGCAGCCGAGCTGGCAGAGGTGAACGCCGTGGTCGGGTATGCCAAAGCCCTGGTGGAAATGGACCGGTCCACAGGCACTACGCTCGACCGGAATGGCATCCGGCTTTCCGACGCATTGAGCGGCACCGTCTCCCGCATGCCGACCCCGCCGTTCAGCGTTCGGGGATTCACCCCGGGAGGCGAATAGGGACCCCATGGTTACCCCGTCCCGACATTGGAAACCAGACCGGGCGCACAGTGTTGCTCGCTCCGGGATCGTGCTTTGCGTGCTGGCGCTTTTTCTGGCAGGCATGCCGGTGGCGGCTCAGCCTCCCGATGTGGCGCCCGATCTGGAAAAGCCTGACTACAGCAGGAACCCGGAATGGTTTCCTCGAATCTACAAGCCTTACGTGCCGCAGCGGGTTCCCGCTCCGAATCTAAGCAGTGGAGCAAGCGTCACCGAAAGAATCCGTGACGGAAAATTGGAGCTGTCGCTCGCCCAGTTGCTGGACGCCGTGGTGGAGAACAATCTCGATCTCGCTGTCGCTCGCTACAACAACTCTTTTGCGGAAACAGATATCTTGCGCGCCAAAGCGGGGCAGGCGCCTCGCGGCGTGGCCGGAGCCCGTGTTCCCAGCGGGCTGTTTGCGGGTGCCATCGGAGCCGGACTGGGCGGAGGAGGAGGCGACGGAGGAGGAGGAGGCGGCGGCGGAAGCGCCATCAGCGGCCGTGCCCGGCAAGTGTTTATAGGCCCGCGCGGCGCCTTCGACCCGGTAGCCGGCCTGAACTTCAGCGTGGGCCGCACCACCAGTCCGCTGAACACTCTGCGGGTTGCCGGCGTTCCGACCGTTGTGGCCAACACGACGGCCCTGCAGGCCTTTTACACCCAGGGCTTCACCACCGGAACCAGCTTTAGCATCAGCTTCAATACGCAGCGGCAGAGTTCTACCCAGAAATTTCTATTGTTCAATCCGTCTTTTGTGTCCGGTTATTCTCTTTCCGTCAACCAGCAGTTGATGAACGGATTCGGCTTCGGCGTCACGCGCCGCTTTATGAATGTGGCGCAAAACGGGCGGCGGATTGCCCGGGAATGGTTCCGGCAGCAAGTGATCGACACTGTGGCGCAGGCGCAAAGCCTTTACTGGGATTTGGTTGCTTCCCGCGAAAGGCTCCGCGCGGCAGAGCAGGCATTGGCTGTCGCCGAGCGGTTGCATGAGAACAACAAAAAGCAGGCCGAGATCGGGACGCTGGCTCCGCTGGATGTCCTGACGGCGGAGGCCGAGGTGGCGGCCAGGGAGCGCGACCGGATCGTAGCCGAGACAGATTCGCAGATGAGAGAAGCGGCGTTGAAAAACGTGTTCAGTAAACAAATCGAGCCGGCTTTGCGCGCTGCCCGGATTGAAGTAACGGATTCGCTGCCGGAGCCGCAGGATGCCGGCATCCCCGGACTGGAAGAGGCGTTGAGCGCCGCCATGCGGAACCGTCCGGAAATTCGGCAAGCGGAAGGAAACATTCTGAACCAGGAAACAGCGGTCCAGTTCACCCGGAACCGCCTGAAACCCACGCTGAATATCTTTGCCCGCTTCGCCACTGCGGGATTAACCGGGGGGCTGGGCGCGGTGCTCCATCAGGTGGGGCGCATTGATTTTCCCGAGTACGCGGTTGGCTTCTCGCTGAGCTTTCCCTTGTTGAATCGGAGCGCCCAGGCCGATGATCTGCGCGCCCGTCTCGAACAGAGGCAGTCCGAGACGGCTCTGCAACGCACCCGCAACCAGATCGGCCTGGAGGTGCGTAACGCCGTCATTGGCTTGATGCAGACGCAAGCGCAAGTGGCGGCGGCGCGCAAGGCCGTGGACCGCATGGAGCAGACCCTGGATGCCGAAGAAAAAAAGCTGCAAGCGGGAGTTTCCATTCCCTACAATGTGATTCAGGTGCAGCGGGACCTGCTGGCCGCGCAGCTTGCCGCGGTGGAGGCTCGCGCCGACTACGCCAAAGCCGTGGTGCAGATGGACCGGGCCATGGGCGTCACCCTGGAAAAAACGGGCATCGATTTGGAGCAAGCCTTATAGCCAGCAATATGACAAACGTGAATGCAAAGCCGGAAAAGAAGGCAAAGAATGGGAAAAAGATTCGGGTGATCGTGGCCAAGCCCGGCCTCGATGGACACGACCGCGGAGCCAAGGTGATTGCCCGCGCTCTGCGGGACGCCGGCATGGAGGTCATCTACACCGGGCTGCGGCAGACTCCCGAACAGATTGTAAAGGCGGCGCTGGAGGAGGACGCCGACGTGATTGGCCTGTCCATCTTGTCCGGGGCGCACACTACGATTGTGCCGCAGCTGATGAAGCTGGTGAAAGAGCGCCGGATGGAGGACGTGATGGTGGTGGTCGGCGGCATCATCCCGGATGCAGACGTCGGCGCGCTGAAAGCCTTGGGAGTGGCGGAGGTCTTTCAACCCGGCGCGTCGCTCGACGGCATCATCCGGTTCATTCAATCTCACCTGCCGCACAAAGCTTGAAAAGATACTCTCCCCAGCCTGCTTTTGCGCGAGACTCGGTTACGTCTTTTCGTACAGGGAAGCCACATAGGAGCCATAGCCGTTGTACATCAGCGTAGGCCGGATCTTGCCCGTGTCGATCACCCGCTCGGTTGCCTGCGACCAGCGGGGATGGGGCACCTTAGGGTTCACGTTGGCGAGAAAATGGTATTCGCTGGGAACCGCGTCATTCCAGAAAGTGCGCGGTTGTTCGGAAGTAAATTCGATCGCGACGATGGACTTGATGCTCTTGAAACCGTACTTCCAGGGCACGACCAAACGGATCGGCGCGCCGTTTTGCTTGGGAACGGCATGGCCGTACATCCCGGTGACCAGGAAAGTCAGCTCGTTCATGGCCTCTGCCATCGTCAGCCCTTCATAGTAGGGCCACGGGTAGTGAAGCAGTGTCCTTTGTCCGGGGGCCTGGCTTGGCCGGAAAAACGTCACCAAGCGCACATACTTCGCCTCTGATTTCGGTTCTACTAAATCGATCAGAGCCTTGAAGGGGAACCCGGTCCAGGGCACGGCCATCGACCATGCCTCGACGCAACGATGGCGGTACAACCGCTCTTCGAGGGGTATCTGGCGAAGGACCTTGTCCAGGTCCAGCTTCTGGGGCTTGCGAACCAGCCCGCTCACGTCGATCGTCCAGGGCTCCGGCTTGAAATCATCTACCAGCTTCCAAACGCCTTCTTTCTGTTCGGTAAACTCGTAGAAGTTGTTGTAGCGGGTGGCGAACTGTTCGTCGGTGATGGGGCGGTCGAGCTTGTAGGCGGGATTCCTTTTCGCCGGGTAGAGTGCGTCGGCTGCCGCCAGGGGGTGGGGAAGTATCGCAGTTGCCCCAATCGCGCCGATTCCCATCGCCGCCAGGAATTTTCTCCGGTTGAGAAAAGCTGCCTCGGAAGTTGCCTCCCGCTCGGGAATCTCCCATCCTTTGGGAATCTTCAGGTACGCCATGACCCCTCCTTGTGTTCGCTCTGGGTGTTCGCTCTGGGTATTCACCCGGGGTATCCACCATGCTACTCGCTAGTATGAACCCACACGAACAGCTTTCGCAACTACTTCGATGCCGGATCGGGGGTAAACCGGAAGGGGATAAAAGAGAGGAGCATTTCTTCCAGGGGTTCCGTGATTTTAGCTGCCTCCGGGAGGCGTAAAATTTTGTTTCATTTGCCTTTCATCTAGGGTACCCTGAGGTCAAATTGGGGTAGCTTTTTAGTGTATCCTCCATCGAGGTCAACCTTGGGGAGGGCAACCGTGGGAGGTCAACCATGAAACGTACCCTGGCGGGTTTTTGTGGGTTATGGCTGCTGACGCTGTTGGTGGCGCTGCCGTTGTATGGGCAGGGGCAGGGGTCTTCCGGTTCCTCCGGTCGGGGG
>JADFGZ010000354.1 GCA_022567475.1 Acidobacteriota bacterium
AAATGTTGTGGCGCGATGGTGGTGGAGGTTTTTAAGCCGGGATGCAACCGGGGCAGGGAAGTTGTCCCGGAGGATTCTTCCCCTGCGGCATCAGACGGTTCCGATGTGGCTGCTGCGGCTCTCATCAGTAGTCTGGTTTCTCGGGGGTTGGTTCGTAGTGTGCTGGTCCTCGGAGTATCCGTTCCCGGCAACTTTCCCGGGCATTACGGAAACTCGCACCGCTGATTTCCCGTTGACCGGACGAAGCATTCTTTCGGCGGGCGGCTGGAGGTGTTGGTGTTGCTGGTTGCCGCGCTGCAATCGCCTCTTGATCCAGTAGGAGAAGGCTCCTGATGTGATCGACAGGAACAGGAACAGCGCAACCAGATCGCTGACCCATGTTCCCTGGGCTCCGAAGATGCGCCCGGAGTGCAGGTCGGTGACAATAATGTTGAGCCGGGTCGTGCCCGTCCGGACGTCGGCCCGGTAGGAGTCGGGAAGGTAGTTGTCGCTGATCTCTGTGTCCAGCAAGCCGAGCGACTCCTGATGATTGATCATCACGCCGGTCACGGCCAGCAACAGGACCCAGAGGGCGGCGGCCAATCCGGTCACAACGTGAATTTTGTACGACCCATCCCGCAATAAGCAAAGCCGGTTAATCTGTGTCATGGGGAGTTCTCCTGGACTGGCTGTAAAAGCACGGAATCTGTTTTGCGTCCAGCGCCGATGCGGCGCACGACCAGTTTCTGGTCCCGTATACCTGCTTCGGCAACAATTCCGGACAACTTCAGCCCGGACAACTCCAGCCGCCGGAGAAGCGCTGCCGCCTGTTCCGTTCCCAGAATAAAAACTCCGGTGGAGAGAGCGTCCGATTCCGCGGCGGTGGGAGCAATTACGGTCGCGCTGAGCATTCCCTCCGCAGGAATTCCGCTTCGGGGATCAAGCAGGTGAGAGTATTTTTTTCCTTGAATCTCGATGTATTTTTCGTAACTCGCCGAGGTGGAAAGCGCCTCATCGCGGAGCGCCACCGTGGCCAGGATTGTTTCTTCGTCCTGATTCGCATCGTCCTCTACCTTCGCACTGCGGGGGTGACGGATGCCGATTTCCCAAGCCTGCTGCGAGGGAGGCGAGCCGATGGCGTAGAGGGTGCTCGTTCCCGCGCTGATCAAGGCACGCTCGATTCCACGCCGGCGCAGAACGGCGGCGGCCCGGTCCACTGCCCAGCCCTTGGCAATGGCTCCCAGGTCCACCCGGACTCCAGGCCGGTCAAACCGGACGGCTTGCCGTTCGTCGTCAAACAGGAGGCGGGAATCGCCGACCAGGGGAAGCAACCGTCGCAGTTCCGTATCGCTCAGCAGCCTTTTCTGCCCGGCCGCCCGCTGCCAAGCTGTTACCAACGGGCCGGAGGTGACATCGAAGGCGCCGCCGGTCAGCCGGGAGTATTTCACCGATTCCTGCAACAAATCGTAGAGTTCAGCCGGGACGGGAACAAAGGCCGTTGCGCCGCTCCCAGAACGACCCCCAGGCACAGCGAAGGGACATGTGACTCAGGTCAGAATTTGAACTTGATTCCGCCCATAGCCGTGCGCGGCAACCCCGGACGAGCACCCGCAGGCCGTCGAGCTACGATGTACTCTTGGTTCGTCAGATTGCGCAGGCTGAGAAAGAGGCTAGGGCCCTTCCCCTCGGCTGTCAGATCGTATTCCCCCGACAGGTTGAAGACCACATGGGCGTCGGTAGCCTGTAATGGAGGAATGGACCCTCGACCGGCTCTTGTGCGCATGGCACTGCTAGAATTAACGTCCAGACGAAGTCGCCATTGTGCTTTCTCCAAACCGAGACTAGCGTAGAACTGATGCTTGGCCAGGTAGGGAAGCTCGTCTCCAGCTGTTACATTGCTCCAGGGGCCGAATTTGCTCTCAAAGCTGCTCTTAAATTCCGCGTCCGTGAACGTGTAGGCAATGCGCGCGGGAATGCGAAAGCCCGAATTCAAAGCTTGGCCCAAGTCGGAGTACACCGATGCCTCCAGCCCAATCGTTCTCGCTTTCCCGCCATTGAAAAATTCTCCTTCGCCGGAACCTCCGAGAGCCACCAGATCCGTGCCAAGCAAGTTGTCATAATCGTTGACGAAACCGGCTATCTGGAGGTTCAGGATCCGGCTTTGTACACGAAATCCGAATTCATAGTTGATACTTTCCTCTGCCTTCGTATCTTCGTTCGAGCCGGGCCCCGGTGGGGCAAAACCTTTGTGCACACCCCCGAAAAGGCCGAGCGTTGGATTAACGTCGAAGGTCACTCCAACACCGGGAATCAACACATTAACGCTATTTTTGCGAATCTTCTTTGGGGTGTCTCGGTTCGGATCGCTCTTAGAAAAGTCGGTTCTGACGAGGTCGATGGCTTCGAACCTTAACCCCGGAGTGAGGCCCCATCTGCCCCACTCGATTCTATCCTGGATGAACAGCGCCCAGGCCTTGGCATCGCCAATGCGATTTGCTTGACTGCCAGGCGCACCTTTTGTAGTGAGGACCATTTCCCCGTTAACCATTCGGAACCTGTCTTCATGTTGGAGCCGGTCTTCCTGGTCTTTGTGATAGCGGATGCCAAACTGGAAACTGTTCCGGGCGTTTCCTTTGTCAAGTTGCAGTCCCAGGACCGTCTGAATTCCTTGGGAAAAGTACTCACGGTTGTTCGCCCGCACGGCCAGCGCATCTGCATCACTATCGGCACCCTTAACAATTGCTAATTCGGCCGAAAATTTTCCGGGATCATTGAAGAGTTTGCTTATATTCGTTCCTGAAACGCTCTGCAGCTTAAACCAGTTGCGCTGGAAGTTGTTTCGGTAAATGGTCGTCGTCAAATCGAAGTTCCTGGCTGGCGCAATAAAATAACGTGCCTGGAACTGCTCGTGGTTGGAGCGAAACAGGTCTTTCTGTGACCCACGATAGCGCCGAAATGGGTTCGTTGCGAAGTCAGCATCCGTCAAGCCCAAGTAGGTCTCGTGGGAGACCTGTTTGGTCTTGCCCAGCTTGATCTCCAGTTGTTGATAGATACGGGAGTCCCTATCGCTGTTGACCCGGAACTTCGCCATGTAATCGGCAATATCAAAGCCGGTGTCGCCTCCGCCATCGAGTTGCTTAAAACCGTCGGTTACAATCTGGTAGGTTTCTGCTAACCAACCGAAATTGCTGTACGAATCGCCGAGATTGAAATGGAGTTTTCGGGTCTTGTCTATTCCCACGACCAAATTGCCATTGGAGTTAAAATCGTCGGGTATGCCGGTGGATATGAGGTTTAAAGCGCCACCATTCGTTCTGGGACCGTACTTGATCTGACTGGAGCCCTTGCGTACCTCGATCGCTTCCATACGCCCTGTTGTGGGGAAGTAGTAAGCGGCAGGCGCTGCATAGGGCGCGGGAGCGATCAGAACCCCGTCTTCCATGAGGGTGATCTTCGAGCTGCGCTCAACGCCTGTGCCCCGCATGCCAATATTGGGCCTAAGACCATAGCCATCCTCCTCCTGGATGTGAATGCCAGGAACTTGTCGCAGGATGTGATGAATGTCATCGTAATCCAGCTTCTGCGCATCCAACTGTTGCTTGTCGATGTAGTGTGCGGAGCCCGGAATCTTAGCCACCTCAGACGGATGGCCGATGACCATCACCCGCATATGGACGGTCGGCTCGGGGTCAATCGGGAGTGTAATTTGGATCTCGCGGCTCTCATTTGGGGATAGGAATATCTCCTGGGCGAGACTCTGGAACCCCGCCTTTTCCGTGCTCAGATGATAGGAACCGGATTCCAGGCCATCAAATCGAAAAGCGCCGGATTGATCGGTTGTCGTAGTTTGCTGCAAGCCCGTCTTTTCGTACCTCAATGTGACCGTGACTCCACGGGTCTCTCCGCCACGCCAGCCGAATATTTGCCCTGAGATAGAGCCACGGTGTAGTGTACCTGTCGACGTTTGCGCGAAACTAATGGGGTGTCCAAATGCAGACACAACAACCAATAAGAATATAAAGGCTATTCTGCGCATATGCAATCCTTCTCCCTTTGGAAACATGCTGTTGAATTTCGGGGTGGATTGGCCTAGAGTTGAAGCCTGTCCACCCCGAAACGGGTTGATGGACGGCAGCGGGCGTTTCGAGCTAGGCAGGCGCGGGCGTCCGCTGCGCGATTGTGTTTCTCTTCAAAAAATAGCGGGGCGAGCCGGAGCGT
>JADFGZ010000073.1 GCA_022567475.1 Acidobacteriota bacterium
AGGCGGACAAGTCCCGAATTACCCGCGCAAATTCGTCTACTGTTTATCGACGAATCCGAGGTCAATCCGAAGTTCCTCCCGAGTGACGGCCTACTCGGAATGTATGGTCCGCCGCTTGGCATACTAAGCAATTTGCCGATATTTCAGCGCGTCAACACAGCAGTGCCAAACTTAGGTTTATATTCACAGCCTCTGCAATGTTGATGTTCAGGAGGGCGTTGCCGTGTCTGGCAAGGCACAGACTGATTTCGGGTTTGCAAGTTTCTTCTTTTCCATCCCAGATCTGTCGCGCAATCAAATGTTGCGCCAAGTCGAAGAGGAGATCACGGAGATTCCCAAGCTTTCCGTGGATGATCCGATGATCCGATAATCCGATGATCCCATGATCCGATGAGTAAATTCCGGCAGATGAGCTACAAGAGAAAACTGCATCAACTCGAATCCTTCTTGCGGACGGGCCGGCCCCCTTCCCATCTGGCACCGAAGGGAAGGACGGCCTATGCGTTATTTAGCGGATAGCGCCAAAAAGGTGGACCCTTCCCGCCTCCGCGCTTTTGAATTGTTCGCAGGGCTCAGCGAGGATGATCTCGCCAGAATCGCCGAGGTCTGTGCGGAAGCCACGGTCCCGTCGGGCAGCGTCCTGATCCGGGAAGGGCAAGTGGGCACGGATGTCTTTCTGCTGGAGGAAGGCGTCGTGAATGTCTATCGCGGTGAAACCAGCGCCGCCGGAATCCTTGCCAACCTCCAGGCTCCCACGCTTTTCGGGGAGAGAGCTCTGGTGGACCCGGAGCGCATTCGAACAGCCAGCGTGGAGGCAGCGAGCGATCTTCGTCTGCTGACCATCCGAATCAACGCTTTTCTGTCCATCCTGCAGAGCTTCCCTTTGGCGAAGGAAAATTTGCGGCAATTGCTTGCCGCGCGAGCCGGCTCCCTGACCTCAAAAAGGACCGATTAACAACGAAATGCAGCCTAATGAGGTTGTTGGAAAACTGGTGTATGGGTCCGCTTGCTAATCCCTCGGCTTCGCTCCCTGCGACTCCGCTCAGGGCAGGCGGGACAGGCGCGCGCGGCGCGGCTTCCGGTGAACCCGGGCCTACACTATCGCGAGAACCGCTCTAACACTGCTGCGATTAACAATGGCGCGACTAACAATTGCGCAACCAACAATTGTGCAACTAACAATTGCGCATCCAGGCAACGCAGCGGGTTAAGGAAGCGTGCATTTCCTTCACCGTTCCGCGATGCCGCCGCCCGTGGCCGGGCAGCACCCATTCAAAGCGGTGCGGCAGGAGCCGCTCCATCGACTCCGTCTGCTTCTCCCAGGAATACCAGCAGCGGTTGCGAAATGCGTAGAGGTCCTGGCGGGCCGCCGACCAAGCCAGGTGGTCGCCCGTGAAAAGAAACCGGTCGCGGTAGAGCAGCACCATGTGGCCCCGCGTGTGGCCCGGCGTAGGGATCGCCACCAGTTCCGGCCCGATTCGTTGCGGCTCGTCCCCCGTAATTTGCTGCTCGATGCCGGCGAGTCCGGAGTGAATCTCCCGTGTATGCTCACGTGCATGAATGATGCGCTCGCAGCCGAAGTGGCGGCGGAAGCGGGCGTGGTCGGCGATGTCGTCCCGGTGGGTGAGGAACATCCAGCGAACGCCGCCCATCTGTTCCAGGCGGCTGACCAGCCGGGAGGCAAAGCGCGGAGAGTCCACCAGCACGTTTCCCTCCGGCTGCCGGATCAAGTAGCTGGAGGCCCCGAAGGTGCTGGCCGAGGAAAACCCGCAGAAGTAGACGTTCTCTTCCGCTTCTTCTTCCAACGGCTCCGGGAAACTGGAGACCGCGGCGCTCAGCTGGTGCCGCGATTCGGTGCCGATGGAGCCTACCGGGCACGTCACCAGCGCCATCAGCGCCCGCTGAATTCGTTCGGGCCGGTCTGGCTGCCGGTAGACGCTCGCCTCGCTGCCGGCGTCTCGAAACGTTTCGGGAGCAATCGCGCGGCATTGGTCGCAATCGATGCAGGTGCCGTCGACAAAAAAATCCCCCGGTGCATTGTGGGCCAACCGTTGCGCTTTATCCGCCATCTATACTATTGTACGCTTGCTGTAGCAGAACCCTCGATGACAAAGGGCAGTTAATATGGGACAGGGTGATGGCCGTGCCCGTCCTTGTTCCGCTTGGCAAATCTGTGCCAAAATAGATGATATGCACCTCTGGATTGTGATGCTGAGGACCGCTCTATTATTGTTCGTGTGCGCGCTCCTGTCTCCACTGACCCCCGTAAGCTTGTCCGCACAGCTTGTTGAGGGCAGCCTGCAATCTCCCGCTGCGGAGGCTCCGCCGGATGCAGGCCCGGTTACAGACCCAGATATAGACCCAGATGTAGACGAGGATGGGCAAGTCAGCTTCTTTGTCGAGATCGAAGTCGTCACCGTGCCGGTCACCGTGACCGACCGTTTCGGCGAATTGGTGACCGACATGAACCAGAGCGAGTTCACGATTCTGGACAACGGCGTGGCGCAGAAGATTGAAGACTTTGAGCTCAGCTGGGACCCTTTATCGCTGGCCGTTTTGCTCGAGACCAGCTCGCGCGTGGAATCGGTGATTCCGGAAATTCGCAGTACGGGGATTCTGCTGACGCAACTGATTCTGGGGGCGACGGGGGAAGCGGTCGTGCTGACTTTTGACCGCGAAGTCAGAATAGCCCAGGGCTTCACGCAAAACGCGGAGGACATCGAAAGCGCCATCCGCGCCATCGTGCCGGGCGGAGACCAGGTTCGGCTCACCGACGCCATGGCCCGGGCCATCTCGCTGTTGCAGCGGCGGCCACAAGGACGCCGGAAGATCATCATCGTCATCTCCGAAGCCAGGGATCATGGCAGCAGCACTCATCAGGGATTCGTGCTGCGGGGAGCCCAGCAGCTTGGGATTTCGGTCTATACGGTGAGTTTGAGCACTTGGAAAGGTGTTGGCAGGCGGCTGCATAGCGTTTCCTCTCCGTTCCCTCCCGGGGTCGTGCCAATGCCGATGCACGGAAGCCAGCCTCCCATCCCCGATGCACAGACCAATTGGGGAACAGCCGCCAACATCAACATGCTGGAGATCATCACCGAGCTGGTCACCTCTACCAAGTCTTTCCTGGGCGCCAATCCGCTGAAGCTGTATTCGGCGGGCACAGGAGGGATGAATTTTCCCTCCGGCGACAAGGCACAGATGGAGCAGGCGCTCGCGCAGATCGGACAAGAATTGCGCAGTCAGTATCTGATTTCCTATCGCCCCAACAACTTGGACCGCCCCGGCTTTCACACCATCGAAATTTCCGTCTCCCGTCCGAATGTCCGGACACGCACCCGTCCCGGATATATGTTTACCCGCTCCAGCCGCAAAACAAATGTTTCCTCAGGGCAAACCTCGAATCTTTCCGAAGAAGCGGCTTCATCCCAGCAGTAACGATCTCACTAGACCTGTTTCAGAGTTTGTGTATTCCATATTACGCTCTCGTCAGGGCAGGGCGGCTAATGGCGCATTTTGGGAGTGTGGTCAGGCTGGAAGTCGACCTCTTGTAATGTTGCCAGGAACCGGGCCACGGCTGGCGTCAGCAGTTTGTTCCGGCGGTGGATCGCCGCCACGGGCCGGGTCAGCTCCGGAATGTTTAGCGGGACCGCGCTGAGGGTCCGAAGACCGACCTCCATCACGATGGTGGGCGCCGGGAGAAGGCTGACGCCGGCCCCGCTGATGATCGCCTGCTTGATAGTCTCCACGTTGTCGAACTCCATCACCACCTGGGCCTTCGCGTTTCGTTTTCGGAGGGCGCGGTCAATCGCTTTGCGGATGGAAAGATCGGCGTCGAAGGCCACGAACGGCTCCCCGTTCAGGTCCGTGGCGGCCAGCGTTCGCCGTCGCGCCAGCCGGTGGTGGGGGGGACATACAAAGACGATTGGATCGGACCGGAGCGGCACTACCGAGAGTGCACGGTTGGCCGGCGGGTAGGATAGAACTCCGATGTCCGCCTCGTCCTGGACCACGGTCTCCACCACCCTCCGGGGATGGAGGCACTCCAGCCGCACGCGGGTCTTGGGATGGAGCGAGAGAAACCGCTGCATCTGCCCGCTGATTCCGTGCAGACCCACCGAGTAGATCGCCGCCACCCGCACGGTGCCCTCCAGTTCCTGCCGCGTCTGGCTGATCTCGGCCCGTGTCCGCTCAAAGTTTTGCAACAGCGTCCGGCAGGCCTCGTAAAACTTCCTTCCTTCCGGGGTCAGGGCGAAGGGGCGCTTGCTGCGGTCCAACAACTGCACGTGCAGTTCGCTCTCCAGTTGCTGGACGGCTTGGCTGGCAGCCGACTGGGAAACTCCATTTTCCGCCGCTCCCCGCGAGAAGCTGTGCACGCGGACAATTTCGCAGTACAGGTGAAGGGTTTCCAGATTCATGGCACTCTTTTATAGCACGGTTTATAATATAAGTAAAGCTAATGTAAAGAATTTTCATTTTCGGCTTGGGTTATGGGTTAACTTCGTGTACCCTAATCCGATTGCGCATTTTGTGCCAGACGGAGAACGCAAGACCGGCTGGCAACAACGGCAGCCGCGTTTCATGGCGTCGCGCAGGGAACAGCAACAGGAGGACGGAGGACGAACGATGAACCGGTTTGGACTTCCACCGGCACAAGGGCTGTATCACCCCCAGCAGGAGCATGATGCCTGCGGGGTGGGCTTCGTGGTGGACATTCAAGGGCGCAAGTCGCACGCGCTGGTGGAGCAGGCGCTGACGGTGCTCAAAAACCTGATGCATCGCGGCGCGTGCGGCTGCGAGGTCAACACCGGCGACGGCGCGGGGATTCTTCTCCAGATACCCCACGTCTTCCTGAAACGGGTCACCGGCGCAGCCGGCATTGCGCTTCCCAACGAGGGGGAATACGGCGCCGGACTGGTTTTTCTTCCCCAGGACTCCGCACAGCGCGCCCGCTGCCAGGAGACTTTCGAGCAAATCATCGGCGAGGAGGGGCAGACGCTGCTCGGCTGGCGGGACGTGCCGACCGACGATTCGCCCCTGGGGCCTTCGGCTTGCGCCACCGAACCGCATATCCGGCAGATTTTTATCGGCCGCTCGAAACAGGTCCCGGACCTGGACAGCTTCGAGCGGAAGCTCTACGTGATCCGCAAGCGCGTGGAGCACGCCATACGGAACTCCGGGATGCCTCAGCGCGAGCTGTTCTACCTTCCCAGCCTCTCGGCGCGGACGATGATCTACAAGGGAATGCTCTCGGCCAACCAGGTGGAGCCCATGTTTCCCGACATCGTGGAGCCCGACTTTGCCTCGGCTCTGGTCCTGGTTCACCAGCGTTTTTCCACCAACACGTTCCCGTCCTGGCCGCTGGCCCACCCGTACCGCTTTCTGGCCCACAACGGCGAGATCAACACCCTGCGGGGCAACATCAACCGGATGTACGCCCGCGAGGCGCTCTGCGAATCGGAGCGGCTGCCCGAGCTGAAAAAAATTCTCCCGATTGTGATCGAGAACGGGAGCGACTCGGCCACCTTCGACAACGTTCTGGAATTTTTGGTGATGGCGGGACGCCCGCTCCCCCACGCGGTCATGATGATGATTCCCGAGCCGTGGAGCGGCCATGAGTCCATGAGCGAGGAAAAGAAAGCGTTCTACGAGTACCACGGCTGTTTGATGGAGCCGTGGGACGGGCCTGCTTCCATCGCCTTCACCGACGGCACGGTCATCGGCGCGGTGCTGGACCGCAACGGCCTCCGTCCCTCCCGCTACTGGGTGACCAAGGACGGGCTGGTGGTGATGGCCTCCGAGGTCGGGGTCCTGGACATTCCGCCGGAGAACATCCTGCTCAAGGAACGGCTCCATCCCGGACGGATGTTCCTGGTGGATACGGCCGAAGGACGCATTGTGGACGACGAGGAGATCAAGCATCGCTTTGCCTCCGAGCATCCCTACGGAGAGTGGCTGCGAAAACACATGGTGGCCCTGGATAAACTGCCCGAGGCGGCCCATGTGCCCGAGCCGGACCACGCCACGGTGCTCCAGCGGCAGCAAGCCTTCGGCTACACGCACGAGGACCTCCGCATCCTTCTCGGACCCATGGCCGAGAGTAAGCAAGAACCGGTGGGCTCGATGGGCACCGACACCGCCCTGGCTGTTCTCTCGAACCGCTCGAGGCTGCTCTACGATTACTTCAAGCAGCTTTTCGCGCAGGTGACCAACCCGCCTCTGGATCAGATTCGCGAGGAATTGATTACCCAGTTGTCCATCACGGTCGGGCCGGAGCGCAATCTTCTGAAACCGGAGCCTGAGAGCTGCCGCCAGATCAAGCTTCCGGGGCCGGTTCTCGACAACGACGAGCTGGCCAAAATCCTCCACGCGGACCGTCCGGGATTAAAAAGCGCCATGCTCCCCGCGCGGTTTCCCGTAACGGAAGGGGCCGAGGGGCTGGCAGCCGCCATGGAAGAGCTTTGCCGAAAGGCCAGCGAGGCGATCACCGGCGGCGCCACCATTCTGATCCTCTCGGACCGTGGCGTGGACGCGCGCATGGCTCCCATCCCGGCGCTGCTGGCAACCTCCGGCGTGCACCACCACTTGGTGCGGGAGGGAACGCGGACGAAAGTGGGCTTGGTGGTGGAGACCGGCGAAGCCCGCGAGGTGCATCATGTGGCGCTGCTGATCGGTTACGGGGCGGGCGCCGTCAACCCGTACTTGGCTTTTGAGACCCTCGACGACATGCTGCGCCAGGAAATCTTGTCGGGGATGGACCACGAGGCAGCCGTCCACAACTACATTAAGGCGCTCAACAAAGGGGTCCTCAAAGTCCTCTCCAAGATGGGCATCTCCACAATTCAGTCCTACTGCGGAGCGCAGATCTTTGAGGCCATCGGGCTCCACAAGAAATTCGTGGACCGGTATTTCACCTGGACCGCATCGCGCATTGAAGGCGTGGGAATCGATTTAATTGCAAAAGAGGTGCTCCTGCGCCACCAGAAAGCCTACCCGGACCGTTCCGTGGGGCAGCCCGATCTCGAATGGGGCGGCGAATACCAGTGGCGGAGGGACGGGGAGTATCACCTGTTCAATCCGGATACCGTCTTCAAGCTCCAGCACGCCACGAGCTCCGGCCAGTACAAGATATTCAAGGAATATACGAACCTGGTGGACGACCAGAGCACGAACATGGCTACCCTGCGGGGTCTGTTCGAGTTCCAATGGGCCCAGAAGCCGGTTCCGCTCGAAGAGGTGGAACCGGTCGAGTCGATCCTGAAGCGCTTTGCCACCGGAGCCATGTCTTACGGCTCCATCAGCCAGGAGGCCCATGAGACGCTGGCGATTGCCATGAACCGGCTGGGGGGGAAGTCCAACACCGGCGAAGGGGGAGAGGACCCGGCGCGCTACATCCCGGACGCGAACGGCGATTCGCGGCGAAGCGCCATGAAGCAAGTGGCCTCCGGACGGTTCGGGGTGACCAGCGAATACTTGGTAAACGCCGATGACTTGCAGATCAAAATGGCGCAGGGAGCCAAGCCCGGCGAGGGCGGCCAGCTTCCGGGCCAAAAAGTCTATCCATGGATCGCCAAGGTTCGCTACTCGACTCCGGGTGTCGGGCTGATCTCCCCGCCGCCTCACCACGACATCTATTCGATTGAGGACTTGGCGCAGTTGATCCACGATCTCAAGAACGCCAACCCGGAGGCTCGCATTCACGTGAAGCTGGTGGCCGAGATCGGCGTGGGAACCGTCGCCGCCGGGGTCGCGAAGGCCCATTCCGATGTGGTCCTGATCTCGGGGCACGACGGGGGAACGGGAGCCTCGCCCCTCACCAGCATCAAACACGGAGGGGTGCCGTGGGAGCTCGGCCTCGCCGAGACGCAGCAGGTCCTGGTTCTCAACAAACTGCGGGACCGGATCGTGGTCCAAACCGACGGGCAGATGAAAACCGGCCGGGACGTGGTCATCGCCGCGCTGCTGGGGGCCGAGGAGTACGGTTTCTCGACCGCGCCGCTGGTGGTGCTGGGATGCATCATGATGCGCGTATGCCACTTGAACACTTGCCCGGTCGGGATCGCCACGCAGGACCCGGAATTGAGAAAGCAGTTCGCCGGAAAGCCCGAGTTCGTCGAGGCATTCTTCCGCTTCCTGGCCGAAGAGGTGCGGGAGTATATGGCGAAGCTCGGCTTCCGCACCATGGACGACATGATCGGGCGCTCCGACAGGCTCGACGCCCGGAAGGCGCTCGATCACTGGAAGGCGTGCGGGCTGGACTTCTCCAAGATTCTCTACCGGCCCGAGATGGGCCCGGAGGTGGCGATCCGCAAGGTGCGCGAGCAGGACCATGGCCTGGAGCGCTCGCTCGACAGGACCACTCTGGTGCCGTTGTGCCGGGCGGCTCTGGAGCGCAAGGCCCCGGTGGAACGCAGCCTCCCCATCCGGAATGTGAACCGCACGGTCGGCACAATACTGGGCTACGAGCTGACGAAGCGCTACGGAGCCGAAGGCCTGCCCGAGGATACCATCCAGCTCCACTTCACCGGCTCGGCGGGTCAGAGCTTCGGCGCTTTTATTCCCAAGGGGATCACGCTCACGCTGGAGGGGGATTCCAACGACTATCTCGGCAAGGGGCTCTCCGGGGGCAAGATCGTTGTTTTCCCGCCTCGGCAGGCGACCTTCGTGCCCGAGGAGAACATTCTGATCGGCAACGTAGTGCTCTACGGAGCCACCAGCGGGGAAGCCTACTTCCGGGGCATGGCCGGCGAGCGGTTCGCCGTCCGCAACAGCGGAGCCTCGACGGTGGTGGAAGGCGTCGGCGACCACGGCTGCGAGTACATGACGGGAGGGAGAGTCGTTGTCCTGGGAAAGACGGGAAGGAATTTCGCCGCCGGCATGTCGGGCGGCGTCGCCTACGTGCTGGACGAGGCGGGAAATTTCCCGGACCACTGCAATTTGGAAATGGTGGACCTGGAGCCGCTGGTCGAGGCCGAAGACATAGAGGAAGTAAAAGACCTCATCATGCGGCACACCCGCTACACGCAGAGCGCGGTGGGCGAAAAAGTGCTGCTTCATTGGGAACAGGACCAACCTCGGTTTGTGAAGATCATGCCGCGGGACTACAAACGGGCCATGCAGGCCATGAAAGAATCCCAGGAGAGGGGAGTTCCCTGGGAGGAAGCTGTCATGGAAGGCGCCCATGGCTAAACCCACCGGTTTTATTGACTTTCCCCGCGAGACCTCCAGCCGCCGTTCCGTGGATGCGCGAATTAGCGACTGGCAGGAGGTCTACCTCCCTTTTGAGAACGGCAAGCTCCAGAAGCAGGCCGCGCGCTGCATGGACTGCGGCATTCCTTTCTGCCATCAGGGTTGCCCGCTCGGCAACCTCATCCCGGACTGGAACGACCTGATTTACCGGGAGCGCTGGCAGGAAGCCATCGCCCGTCTTCACGCCACCAATAACTTTCCGGAGTTTACCGGGCGGCTTTGCCCGGCCCCGTGCGAAGGCTCTTGCGTGCTCGGCATCAACAATGACGCGGTGACGATCAAGCAGATCGAGGTCTCCATCATCGACCGCGCCTTCGATCAGGGATGGGTGCAGGCGGCTGTGCCCGCCGTTCGCACGGGCAAGAAGGTCGCCGTGGTCGGTTCCGGGCCTGCGGGCATGGCGGCGGCGGAGCAGTTGAACCGGGCGGGACACCGGGTGACGGTTTTCGAGCGTGCGGACCGGATCGGAGGGCTTCTCCGTTACGGCATCCCCGAGTTCAAGATGGAGAAGCATTTCTTGGACCGGCGAATTCGCCTGTTGGAGGAGAGCGGCATCGTCTTCCAAACCAATTGCGACATCGGCGGCAATGTCCCTGCCAAAGATCTCCAGGAGGGGTTCGATGCGCTCCTGCTGGCGGGCGGGGCTTGCCAGCCGCGAGACCTTCCGATCCCCGGCCGCGAACTGCAAGGCATCCACTTTGCCATGGACTTCCTCACCCTCCAGAACAAGCGATGCGAAGGCGACCGGATTTCCGACGAGGACTTCCTCACGGCTCAAGGGAAGCGAGTGGTCATCATCGGCGGAGGCGATACCGGGGCCGACTGTCTCGGCACCGTCCACCGGCAAGGGGCGCTTTCGGTCCACCAGTTTGAGTTGCTCCCGCGGCCGCCCGATTTCCGGGATTCCGGCAGCAACCCCTGGCCGCTGTGGCCGAATATCCTCCGAACTTCCGCGGCCCACGAAGAGGGCGGGCTCCGGGAATTCTCCATCTCCACAAAACGCTTCACCGGCGAGAACGGCCGGGTGAAAAAACTTCACGCCGTCCGGGTCGAGATGGTGAAGGACCCGCAAGGGCGGATGTCGTTTCCCGAGGCGGCTGGATCGGAAACGGAAATGGACGTGGACATGGTGCTGCTGGCCATGGGCTTTCTCGGTCCGGAACGAAACGGGATGCTCGATGAGCTGGGCGTAAAGCTCACGAACCGCGGAAACGTTTCGCGGGACAAAAACTGGATGACCAATGTTCCGGGCGTTTTTGCGGCAGGCGATATGCAGCGCGGCCAGTCCTTAATCGTCTGGGCCATTGCAGAAGGGCGCTCCGCCGCCCGTGGAATGGACCTCTTCCTGATGGGTTCATCCAACCTCCCGGCCCCGCTTCCGTAAGGACCAGAACCTCTGCGGCTCATGTCTTCAAAAACTCTTTCACCGCAATCCCCGCTTCGCGGAGGATGGCGCGAAGGGCGCCTTCTGGCATGTCGCGCGGATGATGGGGAATTGTAACTTTGCGGCCAGTGGAGGAATGACGCCAGATCTCGTGGCTTCCAGGACCCTGCCGGTCGAAGACAAATCCAAACGTTCGCAGACGCCTCACAACCTCGCGATAGGCGAAACCAGCCAGGCGTTCAATCAGCGGATTGCTACCGGCACTCGGAGCTCTAGAGGGTTGTTGAAAAACGCCATTTGTCCGCTCCCTCACGGTCGCGGCTCGGAATGGGCGTGCTGATTCGGCTGCCCTTGCCGAGCCGCGCGCGTTAGCAAGCGGACCTATACGCCAGTCTTTCAACAACCTCCGAGAGGGCCACGCGAGAGCCTGGCTAGCGCGGGAGGAAGAGGGTCCCCGTGCTCCAGGCACGATTCCACGATCTTCCGGGTCAATCCCTGGGCAATTTCCGCAGCCTCCGTTACGCTGCGCCCTTCTGCAACCAGACCAGGCACGTCAGGGCTGGTTGCCAGATACCCGCCTTCCTTCAGCGCTTTAATGTGAAGGCGGATGGCCACCTCATCGATCTCTACCGTTTTTCTTTGCCGGCGCGCCGCGCGCTTTTCCTTGGTGGGCATTCACGGTCCCTCTCGCTTCAGGTTGTGTTGATTGTAGCATGGGGGCGGTCCATCGCTCATCATCTCCGCCATCGACGAGGCTCGCTCCAACCTTCCGGCCCCGCTGAACCTTCTCTAAACAAGCTTTCCATTCAGGCGATTTCGCAAAATGCCATTTTGCAAGACGGCACTTTGTAAAATGCGGCTTTATAAAATAACGGCAATGTGCGGTTGCAGTGTCTGCGAGGAATCTGATTTGTGACGGGCGGGAGAATGCCGGGCTGGAAATTGCTGTCGCGGATTTAGCGCCGCGGGTTTAGCGTCGTGAGGCGATCATCTGCCGCAAGTTTTCCTTTACCGACGGGAAGCTGAGCAGAACGGAAAGAAAAGAGCTGATCTGGATGGTTAACATACGGACATCGCTCAATGCCTTCACGCTGGCCGTGCGGATGCGCTCCGGGTCGAGCAGCGCCGTCTCTCCGAAAAGCGTGGGAGCCTGGAGGTCGATGAGGAACCCGGCCGTGTCGGTTTCCCCGCGATAGACGCGCACGGACCCCTCTTCCAGCAAGTAAACTTCCTTGCCTACTTGCCCCTGCTGAATAATGACGGCGCCGGCTGGGGCGGCGGTTGGAACGAAGTTTTGGGCGATATCGGCGAGTTGTGTCTCCTCCAGCCCCGCGAACATTTCAAAAGCGCGCAGGCGAGAGGTATCGACTTTGTTGCCGCTATCAGCCAGTGCACTTGAGGACACTCTTTTCTCCATCCGCTTTCTGTTGTTCGCTGGCGCTCTGCTGAGGACGCGCCATTAGTTTGGCCATCGCCTGCCATTCTTTGAGTTGGTCCGCGACGCCGAGTTTCTGGAGGTATTCCATATCGATTGGATCTTCCACATCCCGGGAAGCCTTCGGCCCGGGGGCATACGCATGGGCGAGCAGGTTGGCTACGTAAACCGCCCCCACCGCGTCAAAATTCTGATGCGGCACACGCGTCGGCTTGTGATGATGCGCCACGGCCTCGGCGACCGAATACGGCAGCCCCCACAAGCCCAGCAGATAGGCTCCGATCTCCGCGTGGGTGATCCCGCCCAGCTCTTCTTCCACTTGGTACAAGGGACGGTTTTGTTCCCGCGATGCTTCCAGGCACCGTTTGAAACGGCCCGGCATTTTCGAGGCCAGAACCAGCTTGCCTACATCATGCAGCAGAGCCGCCACAATCGCCGTATCCGCCATGTACTTGGCCGGGAGAAGACGCACGGCGATTTTGGCGGTGAGCTGAGCGTGCTCTTGCGTTGCTTCCAGAGAAAAGCCTTCGATTTGCCCGAGTCCCTCGAAACTTCGGAAGACTTCCAGGGAAAGCACCATGTGCTGGATTACATCCAGGCCCATGTAGCTGACCGCCATGTGAACCGTGTTCAGGTCCTGCACGGTCCCGAACAGCGCGGAGTTCGCCAGTTGCAGCAGCTTGGCCGATATGGCCACGTCCTGCTCCACAATTTTGGCAATTTTATTCAGCGAGATGTTGGGATTTCTCAAGGCGCTGGTGAGTTCTTCATAGACCTTGGGAAGCGAAGGAAGATCGGACATCGAGCCCACGGCGCGGTTAATGAACTCGTCATTCAGCAGGTCCCTCAACTTGCAGGACCGTTCCACCGCCACGCGAAGCTCGGAAGGTTCGCAGGGCTTGGTGAGAAATTGATGGGCCACGGGGGCTGCCAGCAGTGAGGTGTCGCTTTGCTCGAGCAGCGCGATACGGACCACTCCAGAAAACCGTTCCCGAACGCAGTCCAGCAAGCTGTTTTTTTTGACGCCTGCCAGCTTGGGGTCCGTGACGATCACGTCGAAAGGCGTGGCTTCCAGCATGGCCAGAGCAGCCTCGCTGCCGGCAACAAAGGCCATCTCCCACTTCTCCTGTTGCGGGCGCATGACGGCCTTCAACTCTTCGAGAACCTTCGGTTTGTCATCTACAAATAGGATTCTTCGCATAGTTGAGCACTGCCACCATGTAGTCCATCGGCAGATGCGGGCAGGGTGATTAGTAATTGTCATCTAGGAGTATGTGCAGGGAAGTTATTTTAGGGTATGCTGCTGCGCGGGAGGATAATTACCGGGGCTGAAGCCGAAGGGGTAAGGCTCTACAGTAAGTCATTTTATATTAAATAGTTAGAATAGTTCTCCAGCGAGCAGGCTGAGCCTTGCAGGTGCTAATAGGGTCGAAATTTGCGGATCAGGTGCCGGTACTATTAGGTCTTAAATTTGGATTGCTTGGTCATAAGAATAGAAGTGTTGCTTCGTGCTATGGTTTAGTCCATGGGGAATTATAAAAAGCCGATTCCGCATGAAATGGCAGGCGCAATTTCCGGAAAGAAGCAGCGCCATAGCCTGGGCAGACATTGAGATACTTGGTGGCAGCCAACCGGTAATCTGCGAAGAACGTCCTGGACATCTATTGACGCCAGAGGGAATTTTCTCGCTCAGGTCGCCCTCTCGAGCATTGTCTTTTTTATAATCCGGGATTATCCTTATTTCCCTGAATTCATTTGGAACTTTGGAGTAAGCGAAATCAGGCGAAGCTCCCACGCAGCCGCCTGGCGACACTCAAACAAAAAGAAAAGGAAAAAAGCATGGCTACCGTAACAACCACGAAGGCTCCGGCGAAGACCTCCATCAGCAGTTTGCGAGACTTCCTTGCCGTATTAGAAAAGAAAGACTTGGTTCACCACATTCAGGTTCCCGTCGAGAAGGATTGGGAAGTGGGAGCGATCTGCCGCGAGAACTTTGACCGCTACGGACCGGCCTTGCAGTTTGAAAAGGTGGGCAAGCACAAAACGCCGCTGCTGGTCGGGACCCTGGCCACGCGGGAACGCTACGCCATGGCTCTGGGGATCGAGCCCACCATCGCGGCCATCTCCGCCAAGTGGCGCCAAGCTTACAGCAATCCCGTCAAAGCCAAAGTAATCCCCCGCGCGGAGGCTCCCTGCAAGGAGGTTGTCCTAGACAAGGTGGATTTACTTGCCGACCCGTTTCCGGTGCCGAAGTGGCATGAACTGGATGGCGGTCCGGAACTGGGGACCCTGCATGGGGTCATTACCTACGACCCCGACACGGGCTGGACCAACGTGGGCAATTATCGCAATCAGATCTTCACGTCCGATGCGATGGGATGTTACGTGCTGCTCATTCCCTACCGCCACATCCGTATGCACTGGGACAAATGGAAAGCGCGCGGGAAACCGATGCCGGTTGCCGTGGTCATCGGGCCGGACCCGTATCTCAGCCTCACCAGTGTCTCTGCCGTTCCAGCCGGAGTGGATGAATATGACATCGCCGGGGGACTGCGGGGAGAGCCGATGGAGTTGGTGAAGGCGGAGCTTTCCGACCTGAAGGTTCCGGCCCATGCGGAGATCATGATCGAGGGCGAGATGCCCACCGATAAATTCTGGCCGGAAGAAGGTCCCTTTGGAGAATTTCCCGGATACATGGGCGGTCTCGTAAAAGACAGCTTTTACATCGTGGTCAAGAAAGTTACGCATCGCAAGAACCCCATTTTCCACGCGACCTATGAGGGACGCCCTCCGAACGAAAGCACCACGGTGCGAACCATGGGCCGCTCGGCGGCTGTGTTTGAGCACCTGCGGCGCTCCGGTTTGGTCGGCATCCGGGACGTCTGCGTCACCGAGGCCGGATGCGCCGGCTTCCACGTGAACGTTTCCATTCAGAAATCCTACCCCGGCCACGTCCGCGACGTGATGTGCCACGTGTGGGGTCACCCGATTCTTTTCTGCAAGCACGTCACGGTGGTCGATGAAGACATCGATCCGTGGAATGCATTCCTGGTCGAATGGGCCGTGGCCACGCGGGTGCAGGCCTGCCGCGACGTGGTCATGATGACCGGCGGAAAGTCGATCAGCCTGGATCCTTCGCAGGTTGCTTCCCGGCGGGGCGAGTCGGACTTGCTCGGCATCGATGCCACCAAACCGCTCGAGGAATATGCCAG
>JADFGZ010000355.1 GCA_022567475.1 Acidobacteriota bacterium
CGGATTGATTCCTTACCTGCCTGGAGAACACGGCGAATGAGTGATGATGCCGTGCTGTCCTGCCTGGACCGGAGACAGACGGGGTCGACTGTCCAACTAAATCCGTGCATGAGTTTTTTGACCACATGCTATGCAGTTGGCAAGCTTCAGTTTTCCACCCGAACCACAAAACTGGGCCGTTCTTCCCGCCCCAACTGAATAGCCAGTTTGTTGGCTTCCGTCAATGTAGAGTTTACTCCCACCCGAACGCGATAAAAGGTTCGCCCGTTGGAACGGTAGCCTTCGATCGAGGCATCGCCGAAGCGGCGCCTCATATCTTGCGCCAGACTCTCGGCATTGGAGCGGTCCCGAAACGCCCCCACCTGTACCGCGTACAGGCCCGGATCGGAGGGCGAGGATGCCGAGAGGACCTCCAGGCGGACCAGCGCCGTTCCCGGACCGACCATCTGGATTTTGCGGGCGCCGGCCAGCGACAGGTCCACGATGCGCCCCTTGACGAACGGTCCGCGATCGTTGATGCGGACGATCACCGTGCGGCCGTTCTCGAGGTTGGTCACTTGAAGCTGTGTCCCGAAAGGCAAGGTGCGATGGGCGGCGGTGAGTTTGTACATGTCGTAGATCTCCCCGTTCGCCGCGCGGCGGCCATGGTAGGGGTCGCCGTACCAGCTTGCGTATCCGGTTTCGGTATAGCCGGGCCCGGCCGTTTGTGCGCCGCCTCCCGGGGAAGGAGTCTGCGGAACGGGAATCCGGGAGGCGCTGCGGCGCCCTCCGCAGGCCGAAGCCAGCAGCGATATCAGAACAACGAACAGCAGGAGTCTCTGGGTCTTCATAGAAGGGAAGGTTTGCGTTCAGAAGAGAATTGCCGCTTGCCGGGGGGACGGACAAACCAGCGTTCAGGCCCATTATAATATCCAACCTCTTTTCCCCGGTCGCAAAAGACCGCTTTCCCGCTGCCGGTATATAATATGGCAACATCGAGAGTGGAAAGGAAGCTGGCGCATTGAGGATTTCCCCGCGAATGAAATGGAAGATCGACCGCTACAAACAGCAGGCGGAGGAGCGTCTGGAGCGGTTGCAGAACTTCTTCAAGTCGGTAACGTACAAGCAAAAAATGTGCCCGGCCTGCCGGGCGCTGGTGGACCGGAAGGAAAAGGTCTGCCCCTTCTGCGGGGAAAACACCTCGGCAGCCCCCCGGGGCGGGGTGGACCGCATGCTGTCTGCTTTCCTTCCGAAGCGGGCGCAGACCACCTCCCTGCTGCTGGGCGTGAATCTGTTCTTGTTCGCCCTGACCTGGGTGGTCTCCATGCGGGGCCGCACGGGGGGGATGGATATCGGGGCGCTACTGGGGTCGATTGATGGCTATACGCTGGTGAAGTTTGGAGCCAAATACACCGCCCTGATTCTGGACGGGGAGTGGTGGCGGCTGCTGACGCCCATTTTTCTGCACGGCGGCCTCATCCATTTAGGGTTCAATACCTTTGTTCTGCTCGACCTGGGACCCACGGTGGAGGAGATCTACGGTCCGCACAAATTTCTGGTGCTTTATATACTCGCGGGCACGATGGGGTTCGTGGCGAGCGCCGTGTGGCATCCCAACTCGGTCGGCATCGGCGCTTCCGGCGCGGTGTTTGGGCTGATCGGGGCGATGATCGCCTATGGATACAGGCATCGGGGAAGGATGGGCGACACCATAAAGAACATGTACGTCCGATGGGCGATGTATGGGCTGATGTTCGGATTTTTCATGCCCATGGTGGACAATGCCGGGCATATCGGGGGCCTGGCCGCCGGCGCGGCCTTTGGGATGCTGGTCGGCGGTATGCCCTCCATGACGAGCGAGTCGATTAATTTCTGGAAACTGCTCCGAACGATTGTCGTTGTCCTGATAATTTTTTCGTTTGTAATGGTCGCGCTCCGGCAACCGGCGTAGTGGCGTACGAAGCTATGTTTGTTCTCGCCCAACTCCCGAGGCTGTCATCCCGAGCGGAGTCGAGGGGGCAGCCGAGGGAACAGTAATGGAGCGGTTTCGTAATCACCACCCGCCAGGGCGGTTGAGGCGCGGGCAGGCCTAAACAGGAGTTAGCCACATGATGGCGTACGTTATGGCCTTGCTGGACAAGCCGCTCTCGCGCGTAAAGGAGCCAATATGCCGACGAGAAGCCTTGATCCGAATGATCTGAGAAGGGACGAGGACTGGGAAGGGAATAATGCTGCCTTCGCGTGTCCGGCGTGTAAGAAGGTATTCATCGTGAGTAATACAAGAATGCACGTGGGGCCCGACGGAGAAAAAGGCTATCGCAAATGCCCTGCATGCGGTAAATCCACCGGTCGTGTTAAAGGTGGCAGGAAATCCGGTGGAACGGCAACTATAGAGTGGTAGCGGAGCTGTGGCTAACAGGTCATTCGCGCGGGGTAGCCACGGCGAGCGTTCTAGCTCGCCGTGGGCTTCTTCCTATCTTGGAACGAATCCACGGGCGAAAATTAAAAATTGAGGTATCAAAATGCAGACGTGGAAATACCATATAGAAGAAGTGGAACTGTCCCCAGGAAGCGACCCCCAAGGCCCGCCTGACGAGGATACACCGCAAGAAATAGAGGAATTGGAGGTGGTGCTCGTTGATTCAGGGAGTGAAGGATGGGAACTGGTATCTCTTTTCCCAATAAAAGGCGGTCGTGCAAAAGTCCTTGCTATCTTCAAACAACCATTAAGACAGGAATGAGGAGGAGAACTCCCATGGGTAACTTTACGATCAAAGCCATATTCCTCGGCCTCGCAGTGATGACAGCCGGTTGTCTCCACCCAATCAGAAACACGAACAATCGGATGCAAGGCTGGGTGGGACATCACGAATCGGAACTGATTCAATCCTGGGGACCTCCGACAGAGACAGCAGATGATGGCGCGGGAGGGAAGATTCTGATTTACCGCTATGAGAAGAGCTACACAACGCCGGGAAAAGCAGTCACAAGAACTAAAACTACTCCTTCCGTGATCTGCGCCCGCGGCCCCGGCATACAACCGTGCAATGATGTGGGTTCTACGAGCACATCCACGACTGTCATCACTCCCCCGAAGACGCGGACCTATGTGCAAAGTCGAATGTTTTACGTGAATAAGAAAGGCTATGTCTATTCCTGGCGGTGGCGGGGACTGTAGCGGTCAAAAAAGCGGGGTAGCCCCGGAGAGCGCTTTTCCCCTCGACTCCGCTCGGGGCAAGCTCGCCGTGGGCATTTCGGCGGAGTTTACAAACCCATGTCCCCAGAGGGTCCCCAAAGGGGAAGCCCCAAAGCCCCACAAATTGGAACTGCGAATTTGCCATGGCTATCCACTTCGCGCACTGCGGCTGAAGCGCATGGCGTTAGCCAGGCTCTCCCGACCAGGACGTTTCGCCATCCGAGAGGGTGTAAACTGGTGCCGTGCCGGCACTGCTCAGGATTCGCGGTTACAGGTTCTTCTTTTACAGTTTGGAAGATCGCGAGCCACCTCACATTCACGTTGCCCATGCTGCCGTTATGCGAAGTTTTGGCTCGATCCCGTGACATTGGCATCGAACCGGGGTTTTCGAAGCCACGAATTGACTGTGATTCGAGAACTCGTGCTGGAAAATCGAGATTTGTTCTTGGAGAAGTGGAATGCCTACTTTAGTGGACAGGAGTGAAACGCTCGCGGTCGAAGTAGCTTGTTCTGACGATGCGCTCACGGTCGTGCTAGACGACGGTCGCACCGTGTCGGTTCCTCTGGTGTGGTTTCCGAGGCTTCTTAACGCCACCCAGAAGCAAAGAAAAGAGTGGGAGTTCATCGGCGGCGGAATCGGTATTCATTGGGAAGCTATCGACGAAGACATCTCCGTGGCAAGCCTGCTCAGACCGGAGAAGTTCATGCGGCTGGCTAACAACGCGATGCAGCCGAAGCGCTTCGGGCCGTTGCCGCGTCCCCCCGCATCTCCTCGCACGCGAAGAACGCGTGCTCGGCGCGGCTGATTGCTGAGACGTTCGGCGTAGTGTGTCCCACAGCGCCCCGCTGGAGCTGGTCGCACAGTGTTGATCGATCTGCCCGTTACTGCCTCACTTTGGATGAACGCAGGGCTGAACGCGCATGCCAGGGGCGACCGCCTGCACGGAGTTACTCTCCGCCCACCGCTTCCTGATAGACCTCCCAGGTTTCCCGCGCGCATCTCTCCCAACTGAACTGCC
>JADFGZ010000074.1 GCA_022567475.1 Acidobacteriota bacterium
TTACTGCGTTACCTGCCACAATGAAAAACTACGTACGGCAGAACTGACGCTGGACAAGATGGACGTCGAGAATGTCAGCGCAGGCGCGGCGGTGTGGGAAAAGGTGGTGCGGAAACTCCGGACCGCTGCAATGCCTCCTGCGGGCGCGCCGCGGCCGGATCAGGCCGCCTATGATTCCTTCGCCACGTACTTGGAGACGGAACTGGACCGCGCGGCGACTGCCAAGCCCAATCCCGGCAGGCCGCCCATTCATCGCCTGAACCGTGCCGAATACTCCAACGCGGTCCGCGACTTGATTGCGATCGATATCAATGGCGAATCGCTTCTTCCCGCCGACGATTCGGGCTACGGCTTTGACAACATTGCGGATGTTCTCTCGGTATCGCCCCTGCTGCTGGAAAGGTACATGTCGGCGGCGCGGAAAACCAGCCGCCTTGCCGTTGGCAGTCCCATTCACCGACCTCTCATTGAGACCTACGATGTCTCCAGGTTCCTCAAGCAAGACGACCGCATGAACGAAGCTCTCCCGTTCGGGTCCCGTGGCGGAGTCGCGATCCGGCATTTTTTCCCGCTCGACGGCGAGTACGTCATCCAAGTCCGCCTGCAAAGAGACCCGGGGGGGTTTACGATCCTTGGCTTGGCCAATCCGCACCAGATCGAAATCCGCCTGGATGACGAAAGAATCCGGCAATTCACGGTGGGCGGCAAACAAGAAGACCAAAACAAAAGCGAGTCGCAGCTCGGCACAGAAGAAGATGAATACAAGCTTACGGCGGATGCAGGCTTGGAAGTCCGCATCCCTGTGAAGGCGGGTACGCGGCTGGTTGGGGTTACTTTCTTTAAAGAAACCTCGGAGCTGGAGGACATGATTCAGCCGCGTTTGGAGAACCGGGCGCAGGACATCCCTGCCGTGGGCAGCGTTATTATCTTGGGCCCCTACGACCCCCAAGGGCCCGGCGATACACCCAGCCGCAGGAAAATTTTTGTGTGCCGCCCGGCTGGCAGCCAAGACGAGGAGCCCTGCGCCAGGAAGATTCTCGCCGCGCTGGCACGCCGCGCTTATCGCCGCCCTGCCACGGAGAGAGACGTTCAGGCGCTGTTCAACCTCTATAAGACCGGCACGGAGGAGGGAGGCTTCGAGGCAGGCATCGAGAGGGCGCTTCAGGGAGTTCTGGTTTCTCCGGAGTTTCTGTTCCGCATCGAACGCGACCCGCCCGACGCCGTGCCGGGCGACGCCTATCGGATCAGCGACCTGGAATTGGCCTCCCGCCTGTCTTTTTTTCTTTGGAGCAGCATGCCTGACGATTCGCTTTTGGACTTGGCGGTCCGCGGTCAGCTGAGGAACCCCGATGTGCTCAAACAGCAGGTGCGGCGGATGCTCGGCGATCCCCGCTCGAAGGCTTTGGTGAGCAATTTCGCCGGGCAGTGGCTGTATCTGCGCAACATGCGCCTGGTATTGCCGGATGCGACGGTGTTTCCCGAGTTCGATGACAATCTGCGGGAGGCGTTCCAGCAGGAGACCGAGCTTCTCTTCGAGAGCATGCTGGTGGAGGATCGCAGCGTGCCGGAATTACTGAACGCGGACTATACGTTCCTGAACGAACGTCTGGCCCGGCACTACGGAATTCCGAACGTTTACGGCAGCCACTTTCGGCGGGTGAAACTGAACGATGAGAACCGGAGAGGATTGCTGGGCCAGGGCAGTATCCTGACGGTGACGTCGTATGCCAACAGGACCTCCCCGGTTCTGCGCGGGAAGTGGTTATTGACAAACATTTTGGGCACCCCGCCTCCGCCGCCGCCTCCGAACGTGCCGTCGCTGAAGGAAGACGGTGATGTCCAGGGCCTCACCATGCGCCAGCGGATGGAACAGCACCGTGTGAACCCCGTCTGCGCGAGTTGCCATGCGCGGATGGACCCGCTGGGCTTCGCGCTGGAAAACTTTGACGCGGTCGGCAAGTGGCGAACCACCATCGGTGAGGCCGGCGTCCCGATTGATGCGTCCGGGGTTCTCCCCGACGGCACCACATTTCAAGGCCCGGCGGAGCTTCGGAAGCTTTTGCTGAGCAAGCGGGAACAATTTGTCTCCACCGTTTCGGAAAGACTGCTGACCTACGCCCTGGGCCGGGGAGTCGAGTATTACGACCAGCCGGCCCTCCGCAAGATCATGCGGGAGGCTGCTCTCAGCGACTACCGCTGGTCATCGCTAATTTTTGGGATTGTCAATAGCACGCCATTTCAGATGAGGAGGACACGAGAGCCATAATGATTTTCAAGAAGGCCATTGCACGCCGCACTTTTTTGCGCGGCATCGGTGCGACGTTGGCTTTGCCGCTGCTGGACGGGATGGTCCCGGCGTTCGCGGGCCCCCTGGACCAAGCAGCCAAGCCGGTGCGTCGCCTGGGGTTTGTCTATGTCCCTAACGGGATCATCATGGACAAATGGACGCCGGCGACCGAGGGCGCTGCCTTCGAGTTGACCCCCATTCTGGAACCGCTGGCTCCGTTTCGGGAGAACATTCTCGTGCTGAGCGGACTCAACCACAAAACCGCTCTGGCCCTGGCGGGCGAAGGCGCCGGAGACCATGCGCGCGCCAGCGCCACGTTCTTATCGGGTGTTCACCCGAAGAAGACCGAAGGCGCCGGCATTCAGGCTGGCATTACGGTAGACCAGTTCGCCGCGAAGGAACTCGGCAAGGAAACGCAACTGATGTCGCTCGAGCTCGCCCTGGACTCCACCGAGGTGGTAGGTTCCTGCGACGGCGGCTATAGCTGCGCCTACACCAATACGCTTTCTTGGCGCACCCCTACAACGCCGCTGCCGATGTCGAACAAGCCGCGCGCGGTGTTCGAACGCCTGTTCGGCGACAGCGACAGCACGAACCCGAAAGAGCGGCTTGCCCGCATCCGGCGGGACCGCAGCATTCTTGACTTCGTGACCCAGGATGTGGCCCGCCTTTTGAAGGAACTCGGTGCGGAGGACCGCTCTAAGCTCACAGAGTATCTGGAGGCGATCCGCGACGTCGAGCGGCGCATCCAGATGGCCGAGGAACAATCCTCCCGGGAACTGCCGACGTTGCAGCGGCCCGTCGGCGTCCCGGCGAAGTTCACCGAACACGCCAAGATCATGGCTGATTTGCAGGTGCTGGCCTGGCAGACCGACATGACCCGCGTCACCACCTTCATGATGGGGCAGGAATCGAACAGCCGGGTTTACGACGAGCTCGGCTTTTCCGATGCCTACCACCCGTTGACGCACCACCAACGCGATGTCAAAAAGATCGAGAAGGTGATTCAGATCGACATCTTGCATACCCAGATGTTCGCGTACCTGCTGGAGAAGCTGCGATCCACCTCCGACGGCGAAGGCTCCTTGCTGGATCATTCGATGATCGTCTACGGCTGCGGCATCAGCGACGGCAACCTGCATACGCACGACAATCTGCCCATCCTGGTGGCAGGCGGGGGAGCGGGCCGGATCAAGGGAGGCCGTCACCTCCGGTATTCAAATGATCCACCGGCGACGAATCTGTACGTGACGCTGCTGGACAAACTGGGGATTCCCGTGGAGAGCTTCGGCGACAGCACCGGAAAGCTCGAAATTTAAGCGTCGATGATGAAGTTGCACAGCCCGTCCAGGACGGCCGATCCTCGTCAGCGGATTGGCTCGGGAAGGAGGGACGCCGAATGAGCGCCACAATGAAAGGTCTGCGTTACGGGTGGATGATCCCTCTGCTGTGGGTCGCCTGCCTTGCCGCCGAAGGCGCCGATTCTCGGCTGGCGGACGCGGTCGAAAAGCGAGACCCGGAGACCGTACGTTCCCTGCTGCAGCAGCGGGCCGATGTGAACCTACGCCAGGCGGATGGCGCGACGGCGCTGGCCTGGGCGGCTCACTGGGATGAGCTGGAAACAGCGGAACTCCTGATTCGCGCCGGGGCCGAGGTGAACGCGGCGAACGACTTTGGCATCACCCCTCTTTCGCTCGCCTGCACCAACGGCAGCGCCGCCATGGTCGAAAAGCTGTTAAGGGCCGGCGCCGATCCAAACGCCGCCCTGCCTACAGGCGAGACGCCGATCATGACGGCAGCGCGCACGGGCAGCCTGGGCGCGATAAAATCGCTGATCGCCCACGGAGCGCACGTGAACGCGGCAACCCAGCGGGGACAAACGGCTCTGATGTGGGCGGTGGCGCAAAAACACCCGGAGGCCGCGCGGGTGCTGATCGAGCACGGAGCGGACGTCAGTGCCCGCTCGGAGGCTGGTTTCACGCCGTTGCTGTTTGCTGCCCGGGTGGGAGATTTGGACGCTGCCTGGGCGTTGCTGGCGGCGGGAGCGGACGTGAATGCGACCACGCTGGACGTCGGCGGCGCCGGCGTGACGACCCAGTACAAGAATATTGGGGCCATTACTTCGAAGAAGCCGATGGCGGAGGGCATGAATCCCTTGTTGATCGCGAGCGCCAACGGCCACGAGGAGCTTTCCATATTTCTGCTGGAGAAGGGCGCGGATCCCAACGCGGCGGACCCCAACGGGTTTACTGCTTTGCACTATGCGATACAGAAAGGCGCATCGCACATTGCAGGCGTCCAACTCGACTCCCTCGACGCCATCGCCTATATGTTCCGGCCCAACATGCTGGAATTGATCCAAGCGCTCCTGGCACACGGAGCAAACCCGAACGCCCGGATCGCCACGGCGGTCCGGTTGCCTCACTCCAATACACCCCGATTTGGCTTGCTCGGCGTCGCACCGTTCTTGCTGGCGGCCGCATCCTATGATGCCGGCCTCATGCGCCTCCTAGTGGCCAGCGGCGCCGATCCGTTGCTGGGGACCGAGGAGAATACGACGCCGCTGATGGTGGCTGCGGGGCTGGGCCGGTACCAGGATTTCGCGCCAGGGGAGGAGAGGCTTGCCCTGGAAGCCTCCAAACTGGCGGCGGAACTGGGCGCCGACGTCAATGCGGTCGGCGAGAACGGCTACACCGCGCTGCACGGCGCGGCATATGTGGGAGCGGAATCCATCATACAGTTCCTGGTGGAAAAGGGCGCTAAATTGGACGTGAAGGACGAGTTCGAACAGACGCCGCTGAGTATCTCGCAGGGCATTATCTCCCCGGGCATTGTGGACTTTTCCAAGAAACCCTTCGGTCCCCATGAGGGTGCAGCGAAGCTGCTTCTCCGGTTGGGTGCTACCCGCTGAAGGTCCGGGTGTCGCAAGGCTCGGACGTGGCGCCAGTAAATCCAAGCTAAGCGGAATACATCCCGTGAGGCAGCGCGAATCTGAAGACTTCCACGACGATAGGTCCTCAAAGAACTGCCTCCCAGCCGATAGCAGCGACGACTTAATACACGCCTGCGGTGCTCGTGCCGGAGCCGTGCAGAAAACAGCACGCAGGGCGGTGCTTCCGCAATCGACTGTTGGTGGGATCAGCATAACCCTATAATGTTCAATATGTTGCTGGCAGAAATGGTCTTAGCAGTTCTGAAGTGTGGAAAATATAGAATAAGCCACTTTGTTTGTTGGAGATAGGGATGCACTAACAACACTAGATTGCGGAAGCAACGGAAGCTGTAAGCTATGGCTTGTCAATTCGTTCGAGTTTTTTGACCATACGAGGTTTTCTTTACTTCAACTGGCGGAGGACCTGCACGCCCGATTTATCCAGGGGGGTGGCGCCGAGCTGGAGCAGCAGCTTCTCTGTGCTCGGGCGAAACCGGCGCGGCCGCACGTCGAAGTTGTCGCCCAGGCTCACGGTGATGACGTGGCTTACGACGCTCAACGGCGTTTGTCCATACTGGTCCTTGGCGTCGAGACGGGCGCCCTTTTCCACCAGGAACTGAATGACGGATTCCGCTCCGATGAACGCCGCGCCGTGCAAAGCGGTCAAGCCGTACTCGTTGACCGCGTTAACGCTGGCTCCCGATTCGATCGCCACCTGAACGGCTTCCAGGGCCTGTTTTTCCTCTTCTTCGGGATGATCGTTCCAGTTGTTCTTGACCTTATCCACGCCCGCCGCCGCCGCGAGCGGCGTGGTCCCGGCTATAAAATTGACCCTGCGGCCGCTTCCCCCGAGGAGATAAACCGTCTCCGTCGTTCTGAGGTTCGGGTCGGCGCCGCTGGCCGCCAGAACGCGCATGGCGGCGGCGTTCCTTTGCTGGGCTGCCAGGTAAAACGGCGTCGCGCCGATCGGAAGCGTGCCACCCGGGGCGCCCGCTTTTATGATTCGTGTGGGCGATAGCAGGAACGGCAGGTCAGGAACCGGAACCATTTCGCTCTGGGAGCCGGCCTTCACGATGCGAGCATTCGGGTTCGCTCCGTGCGCGAGGAGCGCCTTCACAGACTCCACCATGCTCCGCCGCATCGCCGCATAGTGCAGCGAAGTAAACCCCTTGTAGTCCGCCGTGTTCGGGTTGGCGCCCTTCTCCAGCAGAAACTTTATCATGGCGTCGTGGCCGCTGGCCGCGGCGACCAGCAAGGGGCGCATGTCGTCGGGAGAGCTTTCGTTCACATCCGATCCCGCTGCCAGCAGAATGCGAACCGAGTCCAGGTTTCCCTGCTGGGCGGCAAACAGCAGCGGCGTGAAACCGCCCTTCGATTGCGCATGGACGTCCGCGCCGTGGCCGATCAGCGCCAGCGCGGTCTTCGGGCGCTTTTCCGCCACCGCCCACATCAGGGCCGTCTGGCCTCGCTGGGTTTCCTTGGCGTTCACGTCCGCGCCCGCAGCCAGCAACAGCTTCACCACCTCCGTGCTCCCGTCGCCCGCTGCCGCCAGAAGCGGAGTTTCTCCGAAGTGCAGCGTGGCGTTCGGATTCGCCCCGGCCTGCAGCAGTTTTTCGACCATAGCGGCGCTGCCGTTGGAGCTGGCCAGCCACAGAGGAGACGCCCCGGTGTCGTTCGCCGCGTTCACGTCAGCCCCGGCCCGAAGCAGCAGCTCCGCCGTTTCCAAGTCATCCCAGTGGGCCGCCCAATGCAGCGCGGTTGCGCCATCCGGCTGGCGCGCATTCACGCCGGCTTTTTGCGCCAGCAGGGAACGCACGGCTGCCCGGTCCTGATCCTTCGCCGCCTGCGCCACGCGAACATCATCCCCCTCGGCGGCGAGGCCGGCCACCGGCAGTAGCAGCACGATCGCCCAATTTAGGAGCCTTCCAGGCATGATCCCTTCCTCAATAATTATCGCCTTCCGCTGGCCGGTTACACGGAGAGGAGTTCGAGATTCCCCGTGCTGTCCCCGAACTTCTCCACCGGCATCCCCATCACGTCCATCAGGCGCAAATGGAGATTCGCCAGGGGCGTGCCCGCCGGATACCGGAGGTGACGGCCTCCCTTGATCTTGCCGTTTCCCCCGCCCAGTAACACGATGGGCAGATCGCTGGCGAAATGCTGGTTGCCGTCGCCCAGGCCGCCGCCGTAAACGATGACGGAATGGTCGAGGAGCGAGCCGTCGCCGTCCGGCGTCGATTGCAGCTTCTCCACAAAATAGGAGAACAACTGGGAATGATAGGCGTTGATCCTGGCGGCCTTGGCGATCTTCTCCTGATCTCCCTGGTGGTGCGTCAGCGGGTGGTAAGGATCGGGGACGCCGATCTCGGGGTAGGCCTTGGTGCTCATCTCGCGGCCGATCATGAACGTGCTGACGCGGGTCAGGTCGCACTGGAAGGCGAGGGCCATCAGGTCGAACAACAGCATCATGTGCTCATCGAATCTCGCCGGGATGCCGGGCGGGCGGTCCAGCACGGGCAGCTCCCGTGAGGACTGTTCCTCAGCCTTCTGGATGCGGCGCTCCACGTCGCGCATGGAGTCGAGATACTGGCTGAGCTTCTCGCGGTCCTTCGGTCCCAGGCCCATTCGCAGGCGCTCCATGTCCTGTGCCGCGAAGTCGAGGAGGCTGCGTTTCTCCCGGATGCGGGCGGCCTGCGCTGCTTTGCTGGTGCTGGTGCTGTCTCCGAACAAGCGTTCAAATACCGCTCGCGGATGGTTTTCAACCGGAAACGGGGTCGTGGCATCGTGCCAGCTGATGGTGCTGTTGTAGAGGCAGCTGTCGCCGTCGCACGATCCCACAACGGCGACGGATTCTATGCCCAGCTCGAGCGACGCCAGCTCGGTGTGATTGCCGAGCTCCTTCGCAAGGATCTGATCCACCGAAACGCCCACGCGGGGGTCGAAACGCCCCCCCACCGACTTTATCACCGGGTGGACGCAGGTCAGGAACGAGGCCGAGGCTCGCGGGTGCTCTCCCCCGGATTCGCCGGGGATGCCCAGAGCCTCCCGATTGTCGAGTCCGCTCAGCACAAGGAGGGAGTCTCGATAGGGCGCCAGCGGCTCCAGAATCGGACTCAGCTCGAACGCCGCCCCTTCTCCCTTCGGCTTCCACTGGCCCGGGATGGCCCCGTTCGGGAAATAGACGACGCCGAAGCGCGTCGCCGGTTTGGGGCCCACTGCGGCGAACGCCGGAACCATCGCGTCCAGCAACGGCAAAGCGACCATCGCGCCGACGCCACGCAGGAAGGTGCGGCGAGGCAGGGCCTTTTTGAAAATCATCATAACTCGGGTGACCTCCGCATCTGAAATGGCACGCTCTTCGCAATCCCCAGGACAATCGACGACCATCGGTGGCCGCTCGGAGCGGCGTCGCGCAGGATCTTGCGGACCGCCGGCATGTCGTAATACTCAACGCCCCGGCCCAGGGCGTAAGTGAGAAGTTTTTCGGTGAACGTGGCGGCGAACTGCTCGCGTTGGCTGAGCAGCGCCTTCCGGAGCTCCGCCGGCCCGCTGAACCTCGCGCCATTGGGCAGTTCGCCGGACACGTCCAGAGGGGTGTTATCCGCGCTGGCCGTTCGCCACCTGCCGATGGCGTCAAAATTTTCGAGCGCGAACCCCAGGGGGTCCATTGCCCGGTGGCAAGTTGCGCAGGCGGGATTCGTGCGGTGCTGCTCCATCCGCTCGCGCATCGAGAGCTTCCGGGTCTTTTTATCCTCTTTCAGGGACGGAATATTGGGCGGCGGCGGCGGCGGCGGTGTCCCCAGGATGTTTTCAAGCACCCACTTGCCCCGCAGCGTCGGGGAGGTCCGCGTGGCGTAGGAAGTGACCGTCAGGATAGCGCCCTTGCCCAGCAATCCCCATCGCTGCTCGTCGCGCAGCGTCACGCGCCGAAAATGGCTGCCGAGAACATCGGGAACCCCGTAGTGCCGGGCCAAGCGTTCGTTGAGGAACGTATAGTCCGCGCTCAGCAGGTCAAAGATGCTGCGATCCTCTTGCATCAGGTCCTTGAAGAAAAGGTCTATTTCCTGCCGGAAGGCGTCGCGGAGGTTGGCGGTAAAAGAGGGAAACACGGCCGGGTCCGGCGGCGACAGCAGGTAGAGATTACGAACGTGCAGCCACTGCCCGGCAAAATTGCCCGCCAGTGCCTCGGAGCGAGGGTCGCGGAGCATTCGCTGCACTTGCTGCTCCAGCACAGGGGTCTCGCTGAGCTTGCCCTCAGCGGCCAAGTCCAATAGCTCATCGTCGGGCACGCTGCTCCAGAGAAAGAACGACAAACGGGAGGCCAGTTCGAGATCGCTGATGCGATTCGCGGTCCCCGGCGCGGCGTTCGCCGGATCGCGCTCGAAGCGGAACAGAAACTCCGGGCTGATCAGTATTCCCTGAAGCGCCCGCCCGATTCCCGTCTCGAATCCCCCCTCCATTGCCCCGGACCTGTAGAGGGCGAGCAGACGCCGGGCGTCCCCATCGGAAACGGGCCGGCGATAGGCGCGGCGCGCCAGCGCGGAAATAATCCTCTTCGCACAGGGTTCTTCCTCGGCGCGGCCGCCGGGACGGCAGATAAAAATCCTGCGCCGGCTGGGCGTGTCCCCGACGCCGGTTGCGCGGTAGGGGCCTTCGATGGCGACCCAGCCCACGCCGCCCTCTGAGGAGGAGCTTCTTCTGCGAAGCGCGCCTTCCTGCTTCAAGGTGTCTTTCAGGAACGCAACTCCCAGCAGCCGCATGCCCGCTTTGGCCAAGAAGCGCACCTCGACGTCCTCGTCCGTTTTCTCGCCGCCGACCGAAAACAGCTTGATCCGCGCGCCATCCATGCGGACCTCGAGCTGTTTCTGCTCCTCCATGCCGATGACCTGCCCGGCATAGAGTCCGGATCCGATTCTTTGCAGGCGGATTCGGGCGACGTACTCTGCGTCGAGCGGGAAGTAGTGGCGAATTGCAATTCCGCCGCGCGACCCGAACGGCAGGTCCTCGCTTACGCGGTCCTGCTGCTCGAAGTTCTCGGGAATCATGTAGGTCGCAACCACCGGAGGGGTGGCCGGATCGCCGATGGCCAGGAGGCTGATCTTCTTTGCCGTCGAGAGGTACCGCTCCATCAGCAGGGGCGAGAGCGTCAGGACGTCGCCCATGTTGTCAAAGCCGAAACCCGACGAAGCGTCCGGGGGCAGAAACGCCTCCGGATCGATCTCCAGATCGAGCAGGTCGCGCATCGCGTTGGTATATTCGGCGCGGTTCAGGCGATGGAGCACCGGCCTGCCTGGATTGGGCCTGGCGGCTGCCGCGCGGTCAAGCTCCGTTTCCAAGTAGGCCGCGAAGGCGTCATAGGTTGCCTCATCGGGCCGCGGCATGCCGGCGGGCGGCATCGTCCGAGTCCGCAGCTTGCGCGCAACCTTTTCCCACACCGGCGCGCCTTCGCTGACCTTCCCGATATCTATCTTTTCCTTTGTCAGGATCAGTTCGCCGGTGCGCAGTTTTTCGTTATGGCAAGTAACGCAATAGCGGTTGAGAACAGCACGGTATTGTGCCCCGTGCCGGGAAGGGGAACTGGATGACTGGGGGACAGAGCCCTGGAGTGAGCTAATTCCGGCTAAGGCAATGCCGATCCACCCTATTGTCCTTCCTAACATGTAAGAAGGCCTCCCGCCTGCTCAGGACTATATATTATCATGCAGGCAAACCATCTCAAAAAGTGAACCTTTTAGCCGGAATTTCCGTACTGTCCATGTCCAGCACCACCTGCTGCGGTGAATCAACCGCCTCCGCCTTAGTGATCGGCTCCCGGTGGATCGCGGCCAACCCAGCGAGATTTCCTTCTGGGGTCACACTCTACGCCGAAACCGATCGAGTTCACGGCGATCGCGTTTCGATGGTTTGCCTTCCCGCGACCCCTCGAAATGCGGCATCGCTTTACGCTCCTCTGCCAACTTGAGCCGCAACTCCCGGCTCGTTTCTGTCTCCCGGTAGAGCGTCTGCGCAACCGCCGCCGGGCCGCGCATCTCACTGAGAAGCACGACCTCCACCTGGAACTCGCCTGCGCCGCTTTTCACTTGCAAGAGGTCGCCGACGCGGACCTCGCGCGAAGCCTTGGCTTTTTGTCCGTTGGACGCAATCCTGCCGAGTTCGCATGCCCGTGCAGCGAGCGAGCGCGTCTTAAAGAATCGGGCGGCCCAAAGCCACTTGTCCATTCTCACGCCGGCCATATCCCATTCTCGCATGACGGCGGGATCTTCAGTAGGCCTCCGCGCCCTCGCCTTTTTATGCCGGATGCCCTAGAGGATCTTGTGTCGTGCCAGTAAACACTGCGGCTGTCCTGCCGGGTTCTCCGCGCCCTCCCACCCAGATTCTGGTATCGCCGTATCGGTCCTTACCTCAACTTCCGTGTCGGCGACTACTGAGGAGTAATCCGGGACTTGTTTCCTAGACCACACTCGGCGCTCGGCGGTAGACTGAGCAAGTCCCTATCCCTAATTGCTTTCCCCTCTCCCCTCGTGTAATCTCTCCTCAGCATTCTCAATCCAGGAGGCAGGCGCCTCGCATTTTAGGGAGAGATGCGGCTGAACTAACATACGAGTTGACACAAAAGCATCGGTAAGACTAAAACCAGGTTGTACAAGCAGGCTGTACAAGAAAGTTCGGGCGATCCTATAGGAGTGGCTACCCAAAATCGCCCCAAGATACCCGCGTAAACTCAGGAGGTGTTCGATGACGAAGAGATGGACCGTGCTCCCGTTGGTGGCGCTCACTCTCATCTTGTGCTGGATGGCGTCCGGGACAGGGAAAAGCAATCGCGCCGGTCTGGCTTTCGCCCAGGACACCGGCACGCCTACGGAAAGGCGCACCATTCTGATTAAACGCGATCCCATCCGCGTCATCGAGGAGGATCCTTACTCCAACTTCAGCGGCATGGCGATCGACGAGGAGAGAGGGGAGCTGTACGTCAGCAATGACAATGAAGCCAAGGGCCAGAGCATCGAGACGTATCGCCTCGAGTTCCCGGCAAGCCGGTCGAACCGGGTCACAGAACCTCTCCGGATGATTTCCGGGCCGAAAGCTGACCTGGGGGACATCTGCGCCATAGCAGTCTCTCCGGAGTTCAACGAGATCTACAAGGTGAGCGGCGAGGGCAACAGCGAGCTGGCTGTGTTCTCCACGGACGCGAACGGAGACGTTGAGCCGCTGCGGTGGCTGCCCACCTCGCACGGCGCGTGGGGTATTTTTTTGGAGCGGAAGTTCGACGAGCTGTTTGTCACCATCGAGCACGTCAACAGGATCGCCGTGTACGAGAGGACCGCTCAACTCACCGACGACGCCGTGCGCTATATTCAAGGGCCTCAGACGCAACTGGCCGATCCGCATGGGATCTACGCAGATGCCGAGAGAAACGAAATCTATGTGGTGAATCACGGCCACTGGCACCATACAGAGCCGGGAGAAACTTTTCTTCAGGAGGGTTCGATTCCGCCCGAGTTGATCGGCAAGAGGATTGCTTACCCCGATATCGTCAGGCAACTGACCCCGTCCACAGGGAAGTTCCTCCCGCCCTCCATTACCGTTTACTCGCGGACAGGCCACGGGGATATCGAGCCGTTGCGGGTGATCCAGGGCTCCCAGACCGGCCTGAACGTTCCTTTGGGAATCTTCCTCGACACGGTGAGCAACCAGATCGTGGTGGCCAATGCGGGCAGGGATAATATCCTTTTCTTCGACGTCAACGCGAATGGAGACGTTGCCCCGGTTCGCGTCATCGGCGGGCCCGCAACGGAACTAGCCGGCCCTACCAGCGTGGTGGTAGACAGAAAGCGCAATGAGGTTTGGGCCACCAACTGGGACAATCATACGGCGACGGTTTATCCCCGAACGGCCGAGGGAAACGTCGAGCCGCTGCGGGTGATTCGCAGCGCCCCGAAAGGAGCCGCGAGATCGGGCTTTGGGTCGCCGGGGACGGTCGCTTACAACCCGAAGCGGAAAGAGCTTCTGGTCCCCAACTGAGTGAGCCATCCGAGAATCTCGGTCTTCGCCAGTTCGGCGAAGGGAAATGTCAACCCTATCCGAATTCTCCAAGGCCAGGCAACCCTCATGGCACGAACCACCCACGAGATCGCCGTGGATACCGTTCATGATGAGATCGTGGTTCCGAATCCGTTTGCGCAAGCGATCCTGTTCTTCCGCGCTGACGCTGAGGGGGAAGAAAAGCCCCTCCGGGTGATTCAGGGGCCGAAGACGCTTCTCGGCGGCAGCATGGACACGGATAACGTAGCGATTGACACGGTCCACAATGAGATATTTATAACACAAGAAGGCAGCGACTCGATCCTGGTGTTTTCCAGCCGGGCGAACGGCGACGTGGCTCCGATCCGCATCCTCCGCGGTCCCAAAACACAGATGGTCTTCCCTCGCCGGGTGACGGTGGATCCTGTGAACAACCTGATGGCCGTTGTGGCGTCGAAAGGGATTTTGATTTTTAACCGCACCGATGAAGGCGATGTCGCCCCTCACTGCGTCATCTCGGGCCCAAAGACCGGCCTGGGTGGAGGAGAGGGCTATACTCTTTCAAAAGCCCTGCTGTACCCGCCCGCCAAAAAAATTATCTTTGGCGGGGGGAGAAGACGAATGCCCAAGGGGCAGCCGCGTGTGCCCGCATACATGGCAATCTGGAAATATGGGGACTGCGGAGATGTGCCCCCCTTGTACAAGCTCGAGGACGGCACCGGGATGTTTGACATCAACCCGGCAGACAAAGAGATCATCATGGGGGATGGACGCGGCGTGAGGATTTATTACATGCCGGAGGCTTTTTAGCATCATCCTTCGGATTGGCAAAGATGGATTTCGGTTTCGTCAGGGCACGACTTCAGTCGTGCCGTTGGGAATCGGAAAGCCAGCGATTCTCCTTGCGGCTTCAGCCGCTGAGGGGCTGCCGCCGGCAAATTTAACGTGCCTCTGTGTTGGGAAGCTTCACTGAGGGAAACTCTCGGCAAGACTCACCTCAGGCGCTAAAGCGCACTTGGCTGGAGAACCTTTCGGCACGGCTGAAGCCGTGCCCTGACAGGTACACAATCCATAAAAACTGTCTAGAATAGAGGTATTGGGAAAAAAGGAATCCTGATTCAGAGGAGGATTTGGCGGCCATGATTTTTGACCCGATGTATTTTCTGTTTCTGGCGCCCGGTTTGGCGTTGTCGCTGTGGGCCAGTTTCCGGGTAAAAAGAGCCTTCAAGAAGTATTCCAAGGTCCCCTCTGCGCGAGGGATGACCGGGGCCGAGGCGGCTGCGGAGTTGTTGCGAGGAGCCGGAATCACCGGCGTGCGGATCGTGCCCACGCACGGGATGCTCTCGGACCACTACAACCCCATCAACAAGACGCTGGCGCTGTCGGAAAAAGTCTATCGCACAAACTCGATAGCCGCCATCGGCGTGGCCACCCACGAAGCGGGGCACGCCATCCAGCACGCGCAAAACTACGCCCCACTTTGGGTGAGGTCCCTGCTGGTGCCGACGGCCAGCATCGGATCGGGGCTGGGCTACATTGTGATGGTGCTGGGACTGTTGTTTTCCTCCACGAACATGGTCCTGGTGGGCGCGGTTTTGTTCTCCGCCGTTCTGCTCTTTCAGATCGTCACGCTGCCGGTGGAGTTCAACGCCTCCAGCCGCGCCAAGGCATTGGTGGTGGAGCAGGGGATCATCACCCAGCAGGAACGGGAAGGGGTGGACAAGGTCCTGAATGCGGCGGCCATGACCTATGTGGCGGCGGCGATCAGCACGCTGCTGACCTTGGTCTATTTCCTGCTGCGGGCGGGCCTGCTGGGCGGCAGCGACGACTAGAGCAATTTCATAATTGTTGTATAGCTTTCCAGAGCGCTCGGGAAGTCCCAGAGGGACACAAGAGTTTAGCCCACGGCGCCAGCCGTGGGTGGGAAAGGCCACGCCGGATCACCCCCGGAAGGGGCGAAAGAAGAGGGCCGAAGCGTCTTTCGCCCCTCCGGGGCTTGGGGTAATACCGGCCCCC
>JADFGZ010000356.1 GCA_022567475.1 Acidobacteriota bacterium
CGTTTTTGTTTTGAGCATATTGTCGAACAAGCAGACTCCTCGGGCCGGCAAGAGACTTCCGTCCTCGGATGCCAGCAAGCCGGTGGAATCTGGTATATTGCTCCGATAGATCGGGCCCCGATCCTGTGGGGGAGCGGATCAATGGCGTTTTTCAACAACCTGCTAGAACTGAAGCAAGAAAAATTCCGCAACATCAACATCCGCAACAAGAGACGGGAGCAGCTTGCAACGGGAGGATTTATGAATCTGCAAAAGGCAAAAAGATTTTTGGTGAGCCTTGGCATAGGAGTGCTTCTCGTCTGCGGAGGAGGGGGAGGTAGTGGCTTCCTCAACCAGCAGGCGGCCGCACAGGCACCGGCGGGCAATTTGCAGCGCTCAACGGAAATTTACAATTTTAAGACGACTGCTCCTGGCGGCGCTCAGCGAGGCGAAGAGCTCTATTACTACAAATGCTGGATGTGCCACAACGCCTACAGTGTGGAAGCAGGAACTCCCGCTACTTTGCTCCAAGACCTCTACCAGCGTCCCAGGCTGATGAACGGCCAGCCGGTGAATGATGAGACGGTGGCGGAAAAAATCCGCAACGGCGGTCCGGGCATGCCAACCTATCGTTACAGCCTCAGCGACCGGGACATGGCGGATTTGCTGAGCTATATCCGCGAGGGAGAGTGTTGCTTCGAGGGAGAGGAGCCGCCTCCCAACCCCAGGTATCACGCGGTATCCCGCTCGGCGGGAGAGCTTCAGGGCCGGGGCAACCTTCGTGGAGGACCCACCGGAGTAGTGCGGACCAATGCCGGTGAACCGCTGGAGGGAATCCTGGTGCAGCTCGTCGCCGAGCAAAGCGCCATCCGAACCACGGTATATAGCGACGAAACAGGTCGCTATGAATTTCCCAAACTGCCGACCGGGCAATATACCTTGCGGATTGCGCGTCCGCTGGAGTTCCGTCCCTACCAGAGGGACTCGGTCCGGATCGATGGGGCACGGCAGCTCGATGAAATTGTTCTGGAGCGGGTGAGCGATTCCGAGTTGCTGCCCGCGACGCCGCAGATCGCCAGCCAGCTCAGCGGCGCGGAGTGGATATTGAACCTCCCGAGCACGGGCCAGGAGAAAACCGTTTTCAAAGGCGCCTGCGGCTTTGGCTGCCATTCCTACCAGCAGATTTTCCGGAACCGGTATGACGAGCGCAGCTGGCGTCTGCTGGTGCGCCGGATGGTCCGTTATTCGGGCTCGCCGTTGATCCACGCCGCCACAACGCCCCCCGGAGCGGATGCGGGCGAGCGTCCGGGCCGCTCCGGGTTCTCTGTTCAGGTGGAAGAGGACGTGATCGCCCCATGGCTGGCGAGGGTACGCGGGCCGGATTCCAAGGACATGCCGTTTCAAGTGCTGCCCGGACCGCGCGGAGCCGCCACGCGGGCGATTGTGACGGAATACGAGTTGCCCCGCTTGCTGCTCGCCCCGCACGATGTCGGCGGCGACTCGCAGGGAAATATTTGGTACACCCCGCACCGCAGCCCGTATATAGGAAAGCTGGACCCGCGCACGGGCATCGTCACCGAATACCGCGTTCCGAAAACGCCGGGCGTGCTGCCGGGGACGCACTCGGTCTGGGTGGACAAAAACGACATCGTCTGGCTCTCGGAAAACTGGGCGCATACGCTGACGAAGTTTGATCCTCGAACCGAGCAGTTTACGCAACTCCGGCTGGAAGTCGGCGGGAAGCTCAACACGCCGGCGTTCGGCAACTTTGCGCTGGCTCCGGACGGCAACGTTTGGGTGGCGCGAGGGAACGCGATCCTTAAGATTCATCCTGAAACAGGCGAGTTCCTGGAACGCTACCCTTTAGAGAAGATCAGCAGCACCTACGGCAATTTGATCAGCGCGGATGGCAATTTCTGGGCGGGGGGACTCACGCGCGGCAATTTAGTGGGCTTTCTGGATATTCGGAAGGGGGAAGTGGTGGAGATGGAAACCCGCTCCCGAGGCTCTCGTCCCGCGAAAGGATATTTCGCTCCGGACGGGAACGCCTGGATAGGAGGCAGGGGCGGCGCGCTGATCCAGGTGGATATCCAGGCGCGCCGGGTCAGAGAGTTTATTCCGCCGACCCCCTTCGTGACCTTCTACGAAGCCATGACGGATAAAAACGGGGAAGTATGGGCGGGGGAGATGCAGGGCGGACGCTTCGTCCGGTTGAATCCCGCGACGGAGCAGTGGACCGAATACGTGCTGCCGGAGCCGTTCGCCCACAACCGCAGGACTTGGATTGACAACTCCACCGATCCGGTCACGGTCTGGTATGTAGACCACAACGGCTATATGGTTCGCCTACAGCCGCTAGAGTAGGCCATCCGAGCCGCGCGCGCCTGTCCCGAGCCATGTCCCGAGCGAAGCCGAGGGAAAAGCCGAGGGATCAGCAAGCGGACACCAAACGCTAGGCGATTGAACCAGGTTTCGGGTCCGCTCCCTCACGGTCGCGGCTCGGATTGACCGCCCTGCGGGCGGTCATCCGGAGCGGAGCGAAGGCTTGTCCTGAGTGCAGGCGAAGGGATCTGCTTTTCATTCTGACTCCTGACTTCTGTCTCCTGACTCCTGCTTTCCCACTCTTCCATCCAGTCAGGTAGGTACAGGCCTCCAGGCCTGTACTCAAAAAGACAGGCGTGGACGCCTGTCGCTACCTAAAGAGCCAGGCAGGCTTGTCCCGAGCCATGTCCCGAGCGAGAAGCCGAGGGAGAAGTCGAGGGAAATGCCTGTCCTAACTTAGGCACGCAGCGCGCGACTCTCCGGCAGCTTGCGCACAAATCCCTGGGAAGACTTTGCGCCGTCAAGTTATACTAAGCTTTAATAGCTCCTTCACAACAGTATGCCAAGCAAGAAAGCAAAGATTTGGAAAGCGTGGCTGCCGCGCTTGCTGGCGCGCACGCGGTTGCGCGAGCGCCAGATCTTTTTAATCCTTACCATCGCCATCGGGTTAGTGGCAGGGCTCGCCGCAGTTCTTTTCACGCTGGCCATTCACGGTATTCACCTGCTGCTGTTCGGCCACTCGCCGTCCTCGGCGCGGCTGGTGCTCGTGCCGACATTGGCCAGTCTGGTCGCCGGCGTCCTCCTGGCGCGTTACTTCCAGGATGCGCGCGGAAGCGGGGTGCCGCAAACGAAGGCAGCCTACCATCTCTCCAAAGGGGTGATTCGGGCCCGAACACCGGCCGGAAAATTTATTACCGGGGCGCTTTGCATCGGCGCAGGCCATTCACTGGGACGGGAAGGTCCTTCGGTGCACATCGGCGCCGGGCTGGCCTCGCTCCTGGGCCGCTGGTTCCGTCTCTCTCCCGCCAGCGTGAGAAATCTGGTGCCGGTGGGCGCTGCCGCCGCTCTCTCGGCTGCTTTCAACACTCCCATCGCCGCCGTGCTTTTTGCCCTGGAGGAAATCGTCGGGGACTTGAACCATGCCGTCATCGGCTCAACGGTTCTGGCATCGGTCTCCGCCGTGGTGCTGGAGCGGGCTATTTTAGGGAATCAACCTCTCTTCGCGGTGCCTCCCTACGCCCTCGTGCACGGGCGAGCTGCTGGCCTACGCCGTGCTGGGTGTCGTGGGCGGCATCGTTTCAGTGATCTTCTGCAAAGGACTGCTGCGGGCGCGGGCACTTTTCCGCAGCCTGCCGAGCTGGAGCGTCTACCTGCAACCGGCCTTGGGAGGCTTGTGATCGGCTTGCTTCTGGTGTTTATTCCGGAAGTGACGGGAGTCGGCTATGAGTACGTGGAGCGGGCGCTCCACGGCCAGTTGCTGCTGCCGACGCTCCTCCTGCTCGGCGCGATGAAGGGGATCGCCACCATCATCTCTTATGCATCGGGCAACGCCGGCGGCATATTCGCACCGGCGTTGTTCATCGGAGCGATGCTGGGAGGAGCCACGGGCCTGCTCATGCGCATGCAGGACCTGTTTCCCGTCAGTGACGCCGGAGCCTATGCCCTGGTGGGTATGGGAACGCTGTTTGCCGGGATCATCCGTGCGCCGATGACCTCCGTATTTATGATCTTCGAGCTGACCCAAGACTATCAGATCGTGGTGCCGCTGATGATCGCCAACATGATCAGCTTCGCCATCTCGCGGCGATACCAGCGCTTGCCGGTGTATCACGCCCTGTTGCGGCAGGAAAATATCCACCTGCCGACGCCCGAACGCCGCG
>JADFGZ010000357.1 GCA_022567475.1 Acidobacteriota bacterium
GCTGATTGAGATACGCGATAAGTACAAGGACGGACGGGGTAAGTGGTCGCAGCTTATTGGTGACCACGAGTGGAAGGGCCAAAGTCTGCTGCCGTTCCAGAAAACACACACCTATAGGCTTGTCCGAATCGCCGGGTGCAAGCGTTTGCTCCCGCATGCGGGAGCATTGCCGCATCCTCCCGCATCGTCGCGCGCGGCGTCTCGGCCATGCGCGCCGGTCGACTCTCTCTCAAGGCTTCTTGCGCCTCGCTCAAGCGTGCGGCATGCTCGGCTCTAGCGGCCGGGGCATCGTGGAATGGGGAGGCATCCTCCAATTCGACCTGGCGACGCAAGAAGCGCTCCGCAGCCTTGGCGAGCGAGCTTCGGAGATCACTCCCCTGAGCTTGCTTGAGCAAAGCGCGGACCCCGGCCGCGCCGCCATGCGTCGTCAAGCGCTTGTGCTGGCGTCGCTGTGGGCCGTCGCGCTGATGGTTCCCTGGCAGATCAAGCTGCGCGGAGAAATCGTCGCCGAAGAGGGCTGGATCATGCCGGCCGTCACGCTGCTGTTTACCGTCGCGGCCCTGACGCCGATGCTGCTGGCCTGCCGTCTGATGATGCAACGGGATTTCGATTGGTGCCGGGTGCGAGGGCAGCGCGCGGCGAATGGCTCCGCGGCAAACTCCGCTGGCAACTCCACAGTAAACGGCTCCACCGGGCTGTACCCGAGCCATGGCGATCTCGCGCTATGGACGACGTTGCTGTTTCCGATTTATCCGCTGCTGCGCCCTCTGCGGGCTCCGCCCGTCTGCACGTTTATTCTCCCACGGTCGACCCCACATCCGCTGATTTTGACAAGCCACCGGCCTTGAGCGGCGAGCCTCGCACCATGGTGGACCAGTTGAATGCTTGCCTGCGGGATGAGTTGCGCCGGGACCCCCGCGTTCTGCTCTACGGACAGGACGTGGCTGACTCCGGCCACGCGGAAAACTTGAGCCGGTTGAAGGGCAAGGGCGGAGTGTTCAAAGTGACGCACGGCCTGCAGCGCGAGTTCGGCAGCCGGCGGGTCTTCAACGCCCCCATCGCCGAGGCGAACATCGTGGGACGCGCCATCGGCTATGCCCTACGGGGACTGAAGCCGGTGGTGGAAATCCAATTCCTGGACTACATCTGGCCCGCGCTGATGCAAATCCGCAACGAGATGACGGCTCTGCGCTGGCGCTCGGTCGGCAACTTCAGTTGTCCCGTGGTGATCCGCACGGCCTACGGCGGATACCTGAACGGCGGATCGGTTTACCACAGCCAGTGCGGAGAGAGCGTCTTTACGCATCTGCCGGGCCTGCGCGTCGTCCTGCCTTCCACGGCGCTCGACGCCGCCGGGCTGCTGCGCACGGCGATCCGGTGCGACGACCCCGTGCTGTTTCTGGAGCACAAACACCTGTACCGGCAGCCCTACAACCGCAGCCCGTACCCTGGCCCCGAGTATATGGTTCCCTTCGGGAAGGCGCGCATCGTGCGGGAGGGCACAGACGTCACCGTCGTCACCTACGGCGCCGTCGTGCAGCGGGCTTTGCAGGCTGCCGAGAAGCTGGCCTCGGAAGGCGCCAGCGTGGAGTTGATCGATCTGCGGTCGCTCAATCCCTATGATTGGGAGGCCATCGCCCAGTCGGTCCGCAAGACGAGCCGCGTGCTGGTGGCTCACGAGGACAACATCTCGTGGGGATTTGGGGCGGAGATCGCAGCGCGCATCGCCGAAGAACTGTTCGACGATCTGGACGCGCCCGTAAAACGGATCGGCGCGCTCGACACCTTCGTCGCCTACCATCCCAACCTGGAAAAGGAAATCCTTCCGCAGGCCAAGGACCTGGAAAACACCTTGCGGGAACTGTTGGCCTGGTAAAAACTCCTCGACCCGCTGATTGTCATTCCGAAAAGGAATCTCTCCACCCGTTTCAGAAAAGTCAGGTGCGCGAGCTTACCGGAGCCGGAGTAGCAGGTCGTACTTCGCGCTCGATGGTGCTCCGAAGCTCGTCTTCGGCGACTTCCAAGTCGTAGGCGGCCTGCGCATTTAGCCAGAAACGCGCGCTGGTGTGGAAGTAGCGGGCGAGCCGCAAGGCTGTGTCCGGCGTGATGCTGCGGCGTTCGTGGACAATCTCCGTCACCCGCGTCACCGGCACGTGCAGGTCGAGCGCCAGCTTGTTCATGCTGAGACCGAGTGGTTTCAGGAAATCCTCCCTTAGAATCTCGCCGGGATGAATCGGCGGCAAAAGCTTCCCAGACTTGCCCATTTCCCCTCCTAGTGGTAATCCACAATTTCCACCTCGTAGGCGTCCCCGTCGCGCCAGACAAAGCAGATGCGCCACTGATCGTTAATGCGAATGCTGTGTTGCCCTCGCCGGTCGCCGCGAAGCGCTTCCAGGTGGTTCCCCGGCGGAGCGGCTAGATCGCGCAGCTCTGTCGCAATATCTAACTGGCGCAGTTTGCGCTGTGCTACGCGCTCGAAAGCCCCGAACCGTTTGACACGCTGCCTGGCATAGAGCCGGTCCGTCTCTTTTGACCGAAAGGACTTGACCACATTATGAGAATATAACGTTCAACGATAAACGTCAAGCGTTAAGGCTGGTGTCTGGGCCAGGGTGCGTTTTCGCAGGATTCAACTGAAGTACATAGGTCGTTGGTAACCTCTCCAACTGTTCCATTACGAGGACTCAGTTTCGCAGGCATCTCCTCGCCTTGCTAAAGATGCTGTCAAACATTCCCTTGGTCAGTTTTCCGGTCTGTGTATTTTGCTGGCTGGGATGGTAGGAAGCGATCAAAACGGGCAGCGGGGGAGGGAACCGGTAGAACGCCCCGTGTGAAAAGGGAAAAGCGTTGCGGGAGCGGATGAGTCTACGGTCCTTGAGGATGGAAAGGTAAGCGTCAAAGGCGATTTTTCCCAAAGCCACCACTATCGTCACCTTCCGCAGCGCTGCCAGTTCGCGCTCCAGGTACTCCCGGCAGTTTCGAGACTCTGCGGGCAGCGGCTTGTTGGCGGGCGGGGCGCATCGGACGGTAGCCGTAATGTAGGTGTCAAGCAACCGAAGTCCGTCGTCGCGGGAAACCGAGCTGGTTTGATTGGCGAAACCCGCCCGGTGCAGGGCGCGGAAGAGGAAATCGCCGGAGCGGTCTCCGGTGAAGACGCGGCCGGTGCGGTTGGCTCCGTGTGCGGCCGGCGCAAGCCCCAGGATCAGCAGGCGCGCCTGCGGGTCGCCGAAGCCGGGTACGGGCCGGCCCCAATATTCCCAGTCGCGGTATGCGCGGCGTTTTTCCCGCGCGACGCGGCGGCAGTACTCCACCAGCCGGTCGCAGCGAGTGCAGCCGGGAATCTCGCGCTCGATTTTCCGGATCGTGTCAATCATAGCGTCCGGCATAGCATCCGGCATAGCATCAGGTTTTCAGGAAAGCATTGCAACCGCTCTCGCCGCTGCTTTCCTGAACCGCTTGCCCTCCTCTTTTATCCGCCCCGTGTATCCGCCCCGTGCTATTATTCTCTGGCTGGCGTCAGTTTTTCCAGTTGCTTCCTGTTCCATGCCGGACGATTCTGTGCACTATACACTATACGAGGAGTCAGTCGATGAGCCGCGCTGTCGAGTCCGCTGCGAAAACCCAGCCGCCAAATCTGCGGGAAAAATACTGCTGTCTCGTGGGCGGCGAGATGGTGGAAGCTGCATCCGGGCGGACGTTTCCCACCCTGAATCCGGCGACCGCTGAGAAGCTGGCCGAGATTCCCGACGGCGATGAGCGCGACATCGACCGCGCCGTCCAGGCCGCCCGAAAAGCGTTTCCGCAATGGCGGAAGATGACGGCGGCGGAGCGCGGCGGCGTCTGCCGACGGTTTGCCGAAAGGCTGCGCGCCCGCGCCGAAGTCTATGCCACGCTCGATGCCCTCGACTGCGGCAGCCCCTTGACGGCCATGCGCCGGGACGTCGCCAGCGCAGCCGCCCAGATCGACTATTTCGCCGGTCTCGGCCCTGAGATCAAAGGAGAGACGATTCCCTCCGGCTCCCAGTCATTGCACTTTACCCTGCGGGAACCGTTCGGCGTGGTGGGCCGGATCATTCCCTTCAACCACCCCATCCTGTTCGCGGCCCGGATCGCCGCCCCCCTGATGGCGGGCAATACCGTGGTTTTGAAGCCCGCCGAGCAGACTCCTCTCT
>JADFGZ010000358.1 GCA_022567475.1 Acidobacteriota bacterium
CATTCCCCTGACTTTTGCTATCTTCGCCGCACTGATAGCCCATATCTATGCGGTCTTTGTGTACTGGTAAAGGTGATGTGAAGTGAAACTGATCGTTCGCTATGTCACAGTCAGGGGAGTCGGAAGAGAGACCCACGACGTTACAATTGAGGGTGAGCGGGCAACGATTGGTCGAGGCACAGACCAATCCATTCAGATCCAGGATAGAAGAATTCCCCTGTCGCATTCGGTGTTGATCGTCAGTGGTGAAAAGCTCTTGCTGAAAGCGGAATCGGGTTATACCTTCACTGTTAATGACCATGTCAGTCGAAGTGCCGAGCTCAATGATGGGGACATCGTCGATATTCTTGGCCATCAGATCAAAGTAATACCGGGTGACGATAGCGCTGAATACATTGTTGAAGTCACTATCGAAAAGACAAATGTAGAGCCGTTGCGGGATCGTTTTACGACGAGGTTGTGGCAACTCAATTTTCCTGAGAGAAAGTTGGCCTGGTTATTTTTCCTCTCCATCATCGCGATTGGAGTTATCGTTCCTTCAGCAGGATTTTTTGTTGCTCAGTGAACGGAACGGATTTCATTTTCGCCACGACGATTAAAGATGCTCGTAGATGATAGCAACCGAAATTTCAGCTTGCAACATTGCTATTAGTCTGGGCTATTGGCATGGTGATTGGCAACCTCATGCGCCGGCGGCCTTCTCGTTTCTGGCTGCGGTTTCATGGGGTCGTCGTGTAACGCCGCTCTGGGCATGCTCACATAACGCAACCGGTGGTGATTTGCTGCAGTAGGAAGTAGAGCCCAATTCCCAGCCCTACTATGGAGACAAACGTACGCACTGCGGCAGGGCCCAGCCTCCGTGCCAGTTTGGGTCCCAGGTAACCTCCCGCCAGGGCTCCTGCTGCCACCACCAGAGCCTCCGGCCACAGGATGTTTCCCTGGATGCCGAAATAGACCGCCGCCATTCCGTTCATCAGAGAGCCCAGGAGCACCTTCAGGGAATTCATCTCATGGATGTTCTTTTGGCCGAGGATGCCGAGCGCCGCGAGCATCAAAATGCCGATTCCGGCTCCGAAGTAACCGGCGTACAGGCCCACGCAAAACTGAAAAAAGAGGGCGAGAGTGAAGCCGAAACGCGAGTGCTGTATGGTGTCGGCTTCAATTTGCAGCCATCTCGAGACTGCAGGTTGCAAGATGAACAGTGCGGTGGCGAATAGAATCAGGTAAGGGACGATGCTTCGGAATCGGGCTTCGCCGGTATAAAGAAGCAGGATTGCGCCGAATAAGCCTCCGAGAAGGCTGGGAGGGGCGAAACGCCATGCCCACCTTTTCTGTGTGGCGAACTCGTGGCGGTAAGACCACAGCGAACCCATGCCTCCCACCAGCAATGAGAACTTGCTCGTGGCAGCCGCGTTGATGGCCGACGCTCCGGAAAAAACCAGCGCCGGGAAGCTGACAAGAATACCGCCGCCCGCCATGGAGTTGATGATCCCGGCGACACCACCAGCCACGAAAAAGATGAGGGCCTGGATAGCGAATGGCATGATGTTCGGTGTCCGACGGGGCGAAGAACCGGCCAGCGGGTGCAATGTCCCATTCCCCTCTCTAGTTTCACCGGCATGTTTCGATCAGAGAAGGGTTACTATCCTACCATTGAATCCATCCGATGATTCGTGCAGTTGGCACGTACGAATGGCGCCCGGCGCTGGTACAATAGAAGCAATGTCGGAACTGGCGAACAAAACCTGCGTCCCGTGCCGCGGAGGGGTCCCGCCCCTGCAGGGCGAAGAACTGGCCTCTTTGCACAAACAGGTGCCGGGATGGAGCGTGATAGAACAGCATCACATCACGAAAACGTTCCAGTTTCCCGACTTTCGCCAAGCCTTGAGTTTTGTGAATCGCGTAGGAGAGCTGGCCGAAGAACAGGGGCACCATCCGGATATCATGCTCGCGTGGGGAAAGGTGGAAGTCACGATCTGGACCCACAAAATTGATGGTTTGACGGAAAGCGATTTTATCTTAGCTGCAAAGATCGAGGCTGCAAAGATCGACCGGGCCTTCCAACCCTAGGCGCAATCGGTTCCCACTTCCGCGTGACTATTCGGGCCGCAGTTATTTGTGAGACAATCACCTCCACATGGCGAAGCTTGCAGTGGATGTTGTCCTTCTGCCCTCAGAAGCGATGATGGACCAGGCGATTGCTCTCAATCGCCGCTTGCTCGGACGCTCCGATCAAGGAATGATCCTAAATAAGAAGGACTGCCTGCCTCACATTTCTCTGGCTATGGGCTGCATTGCGGGGGAAGCTGTTCCTCTTATTCAAACAATTTTGGGAAAGATAGCACAGCGGTTCCCCAAACTGGATCTAACAGCTATTGCTGTGCGTGCTGTAACGAGCCCGGCGGGCAGAACAGTTTCGAGCATTGAGATAGAAAGAACGGCGGGGCTGCAACGGCTACACGAAGCGGTTATGAGCAAGCTTTCGCCGCACTTTAGTTACACGGTGAGCCCGGAGATGTTTTTCGTGTTCTTAGCAGATGGGGTTGCAGATGAGACAGCAGATGCAACAGCCGATGCGACAGCCAACACAACAATAGACAAGGCGGCGATTTCCTGGGTCGAGAACTTTCCGGCCCAGTCGAGCTTTACGCGTTTCTCGCCTCACATCACCGCAGGCTTTGGGCAAACCGATTATCGCCTGGGGCCGATGCGCTTCCGGCCCGCGAGCCTTGCCCTCTGCCAGTTGGGAAATTTTTGCACCTGCCGGAGGATTCTTGCCGCCGCCGATTTGAGATAAATGGTCGCGCTGAAGACCGCTAAAGACTGAGGGTATCCCATGGACCTGTTTAATATTATTGCGATTCTGATCACGCTCGCCGCCGTGTTCAGCTACATCAACCACCGTTACATCGGCCTTCCGGTCACCATCGGCGTGATGCTCATCGCGCTCGCCATGTCATTGATGCTCAATCTGCTGGGGTGGTTTGGGCTCGGCGTGGAACAGCAGGCGGTGATTTGGCTCGCGAGCATCGACTTCGACAAGACCTTGCTCCATGGAATGCTCAGCTTCCTTTTGTTCGCCGGGGCGCTTCACATCGACATCAACGATCTCGCAGAGCGTAAGTGGACAATCGGTACGCTGGCCACGGTCGGAACGCTGCTGTCGTCGTTGCTGGTTGGGGTGCTGACATGGTGGGTGCTCGGATGGGTTGGGATTGAACTGTCCTTTATTTATTGCCTGCTGTTCGGGTCGCTCATCTCGCCGACCGATCCCATTGCCGTGCTCGGAATTCTGAAAACCGCCAAAGCGCCTAAAAGTTTGGAGACGAAAATCACGGGGGAATCCTTATTCAATGACGGGGTAGGCATCGTGATTTTTCTGGTATTCCTGGAGGTTGCCACCGGGACCCACGAGGTCAGCGCAAGCCATATCGGGATGCTGTTTGTTCAGGAAACAATCGGAGGGCTCCTGTTTGGGCTGGGGCTCGGCTACCTGACCTACCGGATGCTCCAGAGCGTAGATAACTACCAGGTGGAAGTGCTCCTGACACTGGCCCTGGTGTCGGGTGGCTACGGGCTGGCCGGCGCGCTCCATCTCTCCGGGCCGATTGCCATTGTGGTGGCGGGTCTTTTTATTGGAAACCACGGCCGGCTGTTCGGGATGTCGGAGACAACGCGCCACCATCTGGATGTCTTCTGGGAGCTGGTGGACGAGGTGCTCAACGCCGTGCTGTTCGTGCTGATCGGCCTGGAGGTGTTGGTGCTCACCTTTACGCTGGACTATCTGCTGGCGAGCCTGCTCATGATTCCCTTGGTGCTCTTTGCCCGCTTCGTCGCCATCGGGATTCCGATCACCCTGCTGCGCTCTTTTCGGCCGTTCAGTCCCGGCGTGGTTCGCATCATGACCTGGGGCGGCCTGCGGGGAGGCATCTCCGTCGCGCTGGCGCTTTCCATTCCGCCCGGTCCAGAGCGCGACGTGATTCTGCCCATCACCTATGCCGTTGTAATTTTTTCGATTGTGGTGCAGGGGCTCACCCTGAAAAAACTGGTCAAGAGGACGATGCTGCGCTATGCAGAGGCGGATGCGTGATTGCGAGGAAAGCGCAACCTCGATATTGCTCCCTGGCATTGCTATCGACTCCCTACCGCGCTATACCCATGACGGTGT
>JADFGZ010000359.1 GCA_022567475.1 Acidobacteriota bacterium
AAGAAACCCCTACCGTTCCGGGCGGCACTCGTGAGACACTTCTAACAAGCCGGTTTGCAACAGTTAGCCCGGTTTCATGGGACCGTATCGAGGCTGACCGGGTTGCATCCGGGTTGCATCCGGGAACTTGAGTGAGCGTATGGGAAAATGGAAAGCCCTTCCAGCACCGTGTCGTCCAAACAAAGCGTGGCGCTTGAGAAAGTAGCCGAAGCATGGAAGATACTCCGGCCCGCGCTGTGGCCTACGCCCCTGGTGCGCTCACCGGCGCTGGAAGAGTTGAGCGGCTACCGCGTTTGGCTGAAGCCGGAGAACCTGCAACGCACCGGCGCCTACAAAATCCGCGGAGCCTACTACAAGCTCCATTGCCTGCGGGAAGAAGGGCGGACCCGCCAGGTGGTGGCCGCCAGCGCCGGCAATCATTCCCAAGGCGTGGCTTACGCCTCCCGGCAACTGGGCATGGACTGCGTGATCGTGATGCCGGAGCGGGCTCCGCTGCCCAAGCGCCGCGCCACGGAACGCTACGGCGCGCGGCTGATCCTGGAGGGCAGCTGCTTTGACGACGCCCTGGCCTTTGCCCTCCAGTACGCCCCGGAGCAGGGCCGCGAATTTATCTCGCCTTTTGACGACATGGAGGTCATCACCGGACAGGGCACGCTCGCCTGGGAACTGCTGGAGGAGATGGCCGACCACCCCCCCGACGCGGTTCTGGTGCCGGTGGGAGGAGGCGGCTTGCTGGCGGGGGTTGCCAGCGTGCTGAAACAACGCCTGCCGCAAATCAAGATCGTCGCCGTGCAGAGCGACTGCGCTCCGGCCTACGTCCAAAGCTGGAAAGCCCTCCGGGACGGAGCCCCCGAGCCATTGCCTTTGGACGTTCCCACGCAGGAGACCGTGGCCGACGGCGTCCGCGTCCGCCAGCCGGGGCTGCTCTGCTGGCAGATCACGCGGGACCTGGTGGATGCCTCGGTCAGCATCTCTGACGCCCAGGTTTACCAGGGCATTCTTTTTCTGGTGGAGCAGGCCAAGCTGGTGGCTGAAGGCGCCGGGGCCCTGGCGGTCTCCGCGCTGCTCGATCCCGCCGTCCGGCGGCAGATGCGGGAAGCCGGCGTCGAGCCGGGGGCGCGGGTCGTGGCGCTGGTAACCGGAGGGAACATCGACAGCCTCACCTTGCAGCGCGTGCTGGAGCGCAGCCTGGTTGACAAGCGCCGCGCGCGGGCGCTGTCGGTGCGCGTCAAAGACGAGCCAGGACAGCTGGGCTACATTATGGATGTCCTGCGGCGCAAGCGCGCCACCGTGCTGGACCTGCGCCGCTCCTGGAGAAGCCGTGCTTTGGCCTCCGATTTGGCTGACATTGAAATTCTTTTCGAGACCGAGGAGGAACACCAGGGGCAGGAGCTTCTGCAGGAGTTGGCCGAGGAAGCCAAAGCGCGTAACTTTGAGTTGCTGGCAGAGCCCTCCGATCCGGGACCTTCGCAGGCCGGACCGCAGGCTGATTCGCGCGAAGACGCTGATCCGAACAAGTCTCAGGACCAGCCGCAAGAATAAAGCTCAAGAATAAAGCTGATGACCGGCGAACCCGGGAGAGGGTTTCCCCCCATTTTAAGCGGTTTAGCCATCCCGCCCTTACGAATCCCTTTGCATTTCGGGGCTGGCAATGATAGTCTGTGCCACGTTTCTTGAGTAATAGCCAGGGTTTTCAGATTTCGGAAACCCTTCCCGGAACGGGGTGTTCGCGTTCCGATGTTTGTATTTTGACGTTCGTACTTTCAATGAAGAGCCACCTTCGCGGGCCTGTCAGCCCGTCCCAGTTGGCTGCGGGCCCGGTAATACTCCTGTTTCCTCTGTGAGCCAGCCCCGCCCCCGTGGCCCTGGATTGCAGTGAGGGAAGAAAATTTTATTCAGCAACGGGGCCAGCCAGGCAGACCCCGATGGATTTTTATGCGAGTCATTGATCTGATCCAAATAAAACGCGATAAAGATGAGTTCTCCAGGGAGGAGATTGACTTTTTCCTTCAGGGATACACTCGGGGAGAGATTCCCGACTACCAGGCTTCCGCTCTTCTGATGGCTGTCTTTTTCAGCGGGCTTTCCGACGCGGAGTTGGTCGATTGGACCGAAAGCATGTCGGCGATGACCCCGCAGATGGACTTGGGCGATCTGGACGGCAAAAAGATCGGCAAACACTCCACGGGCGGGGTGGGCGACAAAACGAGCCTGATCGTCGGGCCGCTGGTCGCGGCCGCCGGCATTACGGTGCCGATGATCGTCGGCCGCGGATTGGCCCACGCCGGAGGAACGCTCGACAAGCTGGAGTCCATTCCCGGCTTCAATGCCCGCCTGAGCCCCAAAGAATTCAAGGCCGTGCTGCGCAACGCGGGCGTGGCGATGACCGGACAGACCGAGGAGCTTGTCCCCGCCGATAAAAAATTGGCTTCCCTGCGGAATGCCTCCGGGACCGGGGAGAGCATACCCTTGATCGCCTCCTCCATCCTTTCCAAGAAGCTGGCGGAAGGAGTGGAAGGGATGGTGGTGGATGTCAAAACCGGGTCCGGCGCGCTGACGGAGAAGATGGCCGACTCGCGGCGGCTTGCCCAGTCGCTGGTCACCATCGCCAAGCGCATGAACAAAAAGGTGGTCAGCGTCATCACCGACATGGACCAGCCGCTCGGCAACGCGGTCGGCAACGCGCTGGAGGTGATGGAAGCGGTCGAAGCGATGCGGGGCGGGGGACCCACGGATTTGGTGGAACTCTCCCTGGAGCTGGCCGCGCGCATGATCGCCATGGCCCAGCCGGATCGCACCGTGGAAAGCGCCAAAGACCAGGCCTTTAAATTGCTCAGCGACGGGTCGGCGCTCAAGAAGTTCCGCCAACTCATTGAGATGCAGGGCGGCGACCCCTCGGCGGTGGACCACTTCGAGCAACTGCCCAACGCGTCGGCGGAATTCGCCATCTCCTCGCCACGGGCCGGGTACATCTCCCGTATCTGTGCCGACGACATCGGCCAGGCCGCCGTGTTGATGGGGGCGGGCCGGGAAAAGCTGGATTCGGAGATCGACCTCGCCGTCGGAATCGTCCTGGAGCACAAGATCGGCGACCGGATCCAGGCTGGCGAGCGGCTTTGCTCGATCTACTACAACGAGGAGACCCATCTGGAAGAAGCCACCCAGATGGTAGAAGACGCCTTCCACATCTCCTCCGTGCCGCCGGAGACTCGTCCCCTGATCTACGAAGTCCTCCAATAACGAATTGAAAAAACCATCCACGCCTCAACCGGCTCACAAGACGGAAGCCACGGCGCGCCCCGCCGCCGGAACGGCGGGCAAAGGCCGTGCCGTCGCCGTCTGGTTTGCCACCGGGCTGGGTCTCGGATATCTCCCCGTCATGCCGGGAACCTACGGATCGGCTTTGGGCGTGGCCCTGTATCTGGGCCTGGCGGCCCTGGCATCCAGGCTGCCTGACCCCAACTTGTTTCTGGGCTTGGTTACCGTGGCAGTCACAGCAGCCTCTCTGCTGATTATTGCGGTTGCCCTGCGAAGCTTTCGAACGGAAGACCCCGCCCAGATTGTGCTGGATGAGGTGGCCGGGCAATTGATTACTTTGTTCCCGCTCTCCTGGGTCGCCTGGGGAGCCATTCCCTACTGGGTTGCGGTCGTGGCCGGGTTCGTGCTCTTCCGCGCTTTTGACGCCGTTAAACCTTATCCGATCTGGAAGCTGGGACACTTGAAGGGCGCCTGGGGAGTCTTGGCCGACGACGTGGGAGCAGGCCTCGTGGCCGCCATCCTGCTGGTGGGGCTGGCGCGGTTCGGCTAGAGTGTTTTATAGTTGCTGTATAGCTTCCCAGAACGCTCGGGAAGCCCCAGAGGGGCGCAAGAGTTTAGCCCACGGCGCCAGCCGTGGGTGGGAAAGATCACGCCGGATCAGCCCCGGAAGGGGCGCCGGGAGGGGTGAAAGAAGAGGGCCGGAGCGTCTTGCGCCCCTCTGGGGCTTGGGGTAATACCGACCCCGTTGTCCCAGGGCTTACGCCCTGGGCTAGATTCTGCCGCCCTTGCAGGGCTGTGAAGCACTCTACGCCAACTCTGAAATTAGTCTAAAGACCGGCTACCCCGCCGTGGCTTTAGCTTTCTTGAGATTCGCTTCCAGAAAATCCAGCGTCCGCTGCCAGGCGTCC
>JADFGZ010000075.1 GCA_022567475.1 Acidobacteriota bacterium
AATGTCCCCCATCTCGACTCGTTAGCAATGTCCCCTTTTGAAGTGAAGAAAGAAATAAGAGAATGTTCTTCTTCCTTTTTGTTTGGCGCTGACGGAAGGAGGCCGTAGGCCGACTGGAGTGAGCGCCCAACGCTCCCCTCGGCGGACCGTTCCCGTCCGAGCCACAGCGGTCTGCCTCGCCCTACCGGGCGGCGCGGGTTGCCCATCCCATTCCCTGGCCCTGCTGCCAGGAGGGTCTCCACTTCTTCCAGGGATGGTCGGCGGCGGGCCGGTGCACCTTCTTGCGAACCTCTAGCGCATGACCCTGGGCCCTGGGGCGCGGCTCCGGCCGGGGTGCCGGTCGTGGAATCTCACGCCACTGCACCTGCCGGTCCCGATACCAGATCTGCAACCCGCCCTCGCCTCTACTCGCCTCAACTCCCTCCTGCTCATCCATGTCCTCCCCCAAGCCAGCCTCCTTTCGGAGGCCCACTCTAGGGGACATTTCTATCGAGGGCAAAAGGGGACTTTATCATCGAGGTACAACACTCACTTTGGCAGATAGGCCAGCTTCTCAACTCACGTCTTTCCGTTTAAGGCAAGGTCATCGGAAAAAGCGTCGTGAAAGGGCCGGAAGGATTAAAGCGCAAGCCCAGGATCACCGGACCGACACTTTGTGCTGCATCGATGCCGGTGAACTCCGCTATGCCGGCTCGGTCAGCCAGTTCGGGAAAGCGGGCATCCAGCAGAAAGGCCGTGTGCTGGCCCCCTTGCAGTGTGATGGAGCCCGAGGAGATGAATACTCCATTGATGTCGAAAAAATTGATAGAGATAGTCATCGGGGAGGTGAAAGACGGGTTTGCCAAGGCTACCCCGGTGAGAAAGCCGTTGCGGTGGTCAAAGGAGAGCACCTGGTATGTGTCCAGAATGTTGCTGAACGGCACGACGGATTCAAAATCGGGAAGCCCGGGCCTGGAGGAGCGCAAAATAGCCATTCCTCCAATCGGTGTAGAATCGCCGTCGATCGCTATGATCACCGCCCATCCTTGCACTACGGGAAAGCTTGCTCCGGTCGTTTCCACTTGCTGTGTTCCCCCAGCCGGGATGGAGAAGCTGAGCGTGGAGGTTGCGCCGATGTCTTTGAAATTTAGTGCCAGCGGGTTTCCGTCATCGCCGGTGAAAATCACATCAAACGTTCTTGAAAAAAGTTGCAGGTTGACGAACGTGAGGGTCGTGCTCCACCCTTCCCCGTCGGCAATCTGCCCCATGGCAATGTCTCCGACAGACAGCAAAAGATTCTTGGAGCCACCAGGTTCTTTCGCCGCCCCGGAAGTCGCCAGAACGCCATAGAGAATCAAAAGCGTTGTGATTCGGACTACCCTTCGCATGTGCCCTCCCTCAGAGTTGTGCTGACAGCGCGCGCCACCACAGAACTATCCTTAGAACTATCATTGTTCCGGAATGGTTCCTGATGGCCAGTGCCTCAACAATACATCAATACATCGAAACAAAATCGTTCAAAAGCTTTGATGCGGAATCTTTGCGCTTTGGCGGTGCAGGAACCAGATATAGCAACGGCAGGCTGCTGCTCGGTCCTCGGCGGCGCCTCCATGCGCTCCAGCCGCCAACGAAGCGCCCACGGAGCGGTTGACCGCTGCGGAACTGCTTTGTTAATATAGTTCGGCAAGGGAACTTATTTTTCGGGATGGACGCCGTTGGATGAGGTAAAGAACGAAAACGAATCGGACGGTTTTTCTGGGTGGCGTGCAGGCATCCACACCTCCATAGCCGGTTCGCTGGAACAGGCTGCCGAAAAAGCTCACCTGCTGGGTTGCAACACTTTCCAAATTTTTTCCTCCAGCCCACGAACGTGGAAGGCCCGCGAGCCCACAGCCCGGGAGATTGCCGCGCTCGGAGACCTGCGACAGCGCTATCACCTCTTCCCTCTGGCGGTGCATGCCAACTACCTGATCAACATGGCATCCCCGGACAAGGTGTTGCGCAAACGGTCCCTGGAGGCCTTTCGCGGTGAAGTCCGGAGGGCGGCGGCCATCGGCGCCGAGTATCTGATCTTTCATCCCGGCAGCTCCCGGAACGCTTCGGCGGAAGAGGGAATGCGGCACATGGCGGCCTCCCTGCGGGAAGCGGTGCGGGACGAGCGGCTGGGCGCGCTCTCCATTCTGCTGGAAAACACCTGCGGGCAGGGGAGCACTTTGGGGGGGTCCTTTTCCCAGTTGCAGGATATGCTGGCGCTGCTCGACGGGCTGCCGGTCGGCTGCTGTCTGGACACGGCGCATTGTTTTCAGGCCGGCATGGACCTCTCCTCGCCGGAAGGCCTCGAGAGCATGGTCGGTTCCTTGGAGCAGACCGTGGGACTCGACCGTGTCCACGTGGTCCACACGAACGATTCCCGCACGCCGCTCGGTTCGCGCCATGACCGGCATGAGCACATCGGCCAGGGGGGCATTGGCCTGGATGGTTTCCGCCGGATCGTGAATCATCCGGCTTTGCGGGAAAAGGCATTCATCTTGGAAACACCGCTCGAAGCTCCTGGCGACGACGCGCGCAATCTGGAAGTGATTCGCTCCCTCCGCTCCCGCAACGGAAGCAGCGGAGCACAACAGGCATTTCCGGAACGTTCCGTTCCGGCCAGGGCTTGGCGAGGACGGGCCGGGACCCCCGGCAGAAAGGTGAACCGGTGACTGGCGGCTACGATTTCAAGACGATCGAAAATAAATGGCAGGAGGAGTGGAAGAACCGGGCCGCCTGCCTGGCCACCGCGGACACTTCCCGCCCTAAATACTACGTGCTGGAGATGCTTCCCTATCCTTCGGGCGCCCTGCACATGGGACATGTGCGCAATTATTCCATTGGAGACGCGCTGGCGCGCTACAAGCGGATGCGCGGCTTCAACGTGCTGCACCCCATGGGCTGGGACGCCTTCGGGCTGCCGGCGGAAAACGCGGCCATCAAAAATCGCATTCATCCCCGGCGATGGACTTCCGACAACATTGCATCCATGAAGCGCCAGTTCGAGCGGTTTGGGTTCAGCTACGATTGGTCCAAGGAGTTGTCCACCTGCCAGCCCGAGTATTACCGGTGGAACCAGTGGCTCTTCCTCAAGATGCTGGAGCGGGGACTGGCCTACAGGAAAAACAGCCGCGTGAACTGGTGTCCTGCCTGCCAGACCGTGCTGGCCAACGAGCAAGTCGTGGAGGGATGCTGCTGGCGGCACGAGGGAACGCCCGTCGAGCAGAAAGAGCTGGAGCAGTGGTTCTTTCGCATTACCCAATACGCCGACCAGCTCCTCCAGGACATGGAGAAGCTCACCCGTTGGCCCGAGCGCGTGCTGACCATGCAGCGCAACTGGATCGGCAAGTCGACCGGCGCCGAGGTGCAGTTTGCCGTTGCCGGATTGAAGGAATCGATCACCGTTTTCACCACGCGGCTGGACACCATTTACGGAGCCACCGCCGTGCTGGTGGCGGCCGAGCATCCTCTGGTGAAAAAGCTGCTTGAGGGCGTGGCGGGAAGCGCCGATATCCTGGGCAATATCGGCCGTCTCCAGGTCCGCCGGCCCGGCGCTGCCGCCGGGGAGACGGAAAAAGAAGGCGTCTTTACGGGGCGCTTCGCCGTCAACCCTTTCAACGGGGAGCAAGTCCCGATCTGGGTGGCCAACTTTGTTCTGATGGAGTACGGCACGGGCGCCGTCATGTCGGTGCCCGCCCATGACCAGCGCGACTTTGAGTTCGCCGGGAAATACCGTTTGCCGGTGCGGGTTGTCGTCGAGCCCGCCGGGGGCACGCACGGCGCGCAAAGATTGGATGCCGCTTTCACCGATTACGGGGAGTTGGTGAACTCCGGACCTTTCACCGGCCTGGCCTCCGAAGAGGCCATCCGGAAGATGGCCGGGCACGCAGCCAAAAAGAAATTCGGACGGGTGTCGACCACCTACCGGATCAAGGATTGGGGCGTCTCGCGGCAACGCTATTGGGGCACTCCCATCCCCATCCTCTATTGCGCCAAGTGCGGAATTGTTCCGGTGCCTTATGAGGAGTTGCCTGTTCTGCTGCCGGAGGACGTGGAGATCACCGGTCTCGGCCACTCGCCGCTCCAGGACGCTCCCGATTTCCTGCGCGCCACCTGCCCCCGCTGCCAAGGTCCGGCAGAGCGGGAAACCGACACGATGGATACCTTCGTCGACTCCTCCTGGTATTTTTTCCGCTACACCAATCCCGCCTACCCGGAGCTGCCCGTGGAACCGTCCGCGGTCAATTACTGGTTTCCCATCGATCAGTACATCGGCGGGGTGGAGCACGCGATTCTGCATTTGATCTACTCGCGCTTCTTTGCCAAGGTGATGCGGGATCTGGGACTCACGCAGGTGGATGAGCCCGTCGCGAGGCTGTTCACTCAGGGAATGGTCATCAAGGACGGGGCTAAGATGTCCAAATCCAAGGGGAACCTGGTGGACCCGGATGAAATGGTGGAACGCTACGGCTCCGACACCACCCGCCTGTACTCCCTGTTTGCCGCGCCCCCGGAAAAAGATTTGGAGTGGAACGAGGCGGGGGTGGAGGGAGTCTACCGTTTTCTTTCCCGCGTTTACCGTTTAGTGGACCGGCACGCGGGCGAGTTAAGAAAAGTTCCATCCGCCAGACCCGCTGCCGCCGATGTTTCCGGCGAAGACCGCAACCTGCTGCGCAAGCTGCATCAGACCATCCGGCGCATCACGGCCGATTTCGAAGGCCGCTGGCACTTCAATACGGACATCGCAGCCTCCATGGAGCTGGTCAACCTCTTGTATAACCTGGAGGGCAAAATTACCCCCGCCATCCTGCGGGAGACTTTGGAGACACTGATCAAGTTGCTGTCGCCGTTTGCTCCTTATCTGGCTCAGGAACTCTGGCAGGAGTTGGGGCACTCGGAAGATTTGCTTGCCGTCGAGTGGCCTTCTTTTGATCCGGTGCTTGCCAAGGAAGAGGAGTTGGAGGTGATCGTTCAAGTCAATGGCCGCCTGCGCAGCAAGATTCGGGTGCAGGAAGGTTTGAGCCAGGATGAACTGAAAGAACTCGCTCTGGCTGACCCTCGCATCGCCCACATCACCAACGGTCAGCGGGTGCTGAAAACCATCGTGGTACCCAATAAACTGGTGAACATCGTTCTGGCGATGCCCCGCTAAGCGATACCCGCGCGGCGCTGATTCCGAGCCGCTCTTTGTTGTTCCACAGCCTCTTTTTCCCGGTTAAGTATTTCCGGTTAAGCTGCTGAAACGAAAACAGATGAAGTTGGTTCGCGGGCAACGGATCTGCTGTCCGATGCTGCTGATTTTTCTTCTGCGTGGGCAGGCAACCTTCCGGCTCCGTTTGCCTCTAACTCAGCAGCGACCGGGATGTACCAAATCAGGTTCCTGAATCGTTTTGGGGGCATCGGAATCTATTCAGAGTAAACTTACTGCGCGGACCTGAGGCGTCAAACGTTATGGCCAACAGCACCAAGAAAACCAATTCCAACACTACGAAACACCTGCGCCGGGTGCTCGAAGAGAAATCAACGGAACTGCGCGCTCACATGATGACTCCGGAGACTAACGCTCTGCTGCGTGTCGACGAGGAAATTCACGACTCGGCTGATTTGGCGGAGCGAAGCCATGAAACATGGGTTTGGGTGACGAAAAACAGCTTTGATGTGATGCTCCTGCGGGAAATAGAGGACGCCCTGGGGCGGCTACGCAAAAGAAGCTACGGGACTTGCATGGATTGTGGGAGGCCTGTCGCCCAGAAACGCCTGGAAGCTGTTCCCTGGACGCGGTACTGCGTAGCCTGCCAGGAAAAGCAAAGCCCTTCAATGAATTGAGAGCAGCCGCCGGTCGGCCCGGCCTGCCACTACCGAGCGTCGAAGTTCAAACAACATCTTGAAAAGGGAGAGAATTACGCCGGCTTGGGAGCGGGAGGAGGAAGCTCCCGGGCTTTTGTCTCCGACTGAAAACCCGCCTTGTTATGACTCCCGTCGCAGAAGGGCTTGTTCTGCGAGATTCCGCAGCGGCACAGAGAAATCATCGTCCGGCCTCCCAGGCCGAAGGCCTTCCCCTCGTGATCGTAGATCGTAAATTCTCCTTCGATCCGCAGGGGACCGTTGTTTCTGACTGTAATTTTAGTTTCCGCCATTCTTCCTCCGGCAAATTAGCAATGCAAACAGAACTTATTGACAACTCACGAGTCCATCAACATGGCAAAGCGAGGGATAATTTATCTGAAACCAGCCGCCTAAGCCAAGTTTTTTCTTTTAAAGCGTTTTCAGGGCATCCCTGAGAAAGCAGCTGCGAATGCGGAAGGAGCCTTCTTCTACTGACTGACTAAAGTATTGCTCGTGGAGGTGTAGCGTGAGTCCTGCTGAAGGCCAACTCGATTGCGAGCCGCGCGTGTAAGCGAATGGAAAGAAATCCTGCCGGGGAGTTACGGCCCCCCGTGCTGAGTTCGAGAGCCGTTGGAAAGCAGGACGCTCAGGGGGACCACACCCCTTCTCGTTTGGTGTGGAACAGTTCATCTGGCAATTCAGTCCCCACGCCTTCCTTTCTGGCTTGCTCGTACAGCAGGCGGGCGCTGGCGGCAAATTGAATTCCCATGCCGTGATTGTTCTTGAACAAGGTGATGTCCTCGGCGGAATTGCGGGCGCGAACCTTGCCGGTGACGACTTCGCCCAACTCGTGCAGTTGATCCCAGCGTAAACGGCCGTCTTGCAGCAACTCGTAGAGATTTCCCTGGTGATCCTGCTCCACCTGATTGCGGGTGTTTACAATGATTGTCTGTGTGCGCAGGTAGGTTTCCGAATCGATTTCATCCCGCTTGCTGCGGTAGTCTCCTCCCACAATGGTGGTCACGTGCATGCCGGGCTCAAGCCAGCGGCCGTCAAAGACCGGGTCGCTCGAATTGGTGGCGGTGTTTACGATATCGGCCCCCTGGATGGCTTCCCGGGCGCTGTCCACAGGCGTTACCTGGCACTCTGCTTCCGCCTCGACCGAGGAGGCAAACTTTTTCCGGCGTTTCGCATCCGGGCTGTACACTTTGATCTGTTCCAGCCGGTGCATCAGAGAAAAAGCCACCGCCTGTGCCCGCGCCTGCTCGCCGGCGCCAAACAGGGCCATCACCTTCGCGCCGGGCCGGGCCGCAAACCGGCTTCCCAAAGCGCTGGTGGCCGCGACACGGATCGGCGAATGAAAATGGTCGTCCATGATGGAGAGCAACTGGCAGGTTTCCGTGTCAAACAGGAACACCAGCCCCACGTAGTCGCCCGGATATTCTTCCCGCCGTTTGCCCCCGCGCTGGACTTCGCGCGCCAAGGAGGAGTCAATTCGCAGGGCCATGGCCCGAAAACTCGGCACAATGCCGGCGATGTTGTTAAACCAATAATAGGTGTTCGGTTCTTGGGTGGGGATGTACATGCGCGAGCGGGGACGATTGACCGCCACTTGGTTGCCGTACTCCAGGAAGGCCGTCTCCATGGATTCGGTGAGCCGTCGCAGCAACTCCCGGTAGGGAAGCAACTCTGCCATCTCTTTGTTTTTCAGGACCAGGACCATCGGACACCCTTTCCGTTTCTCGCCTTGCCGCAGACGAGCGACAGCCCAAGAATTTAGAATTTACCTTCTGACCGAGAGCCGATCCTCACCCTACCTCTTTGTTCCTGCCACGTCAACGGCCCGTCCCAAAGCGGCTCCCACGGGGACAGAGCCTCATCTTTTTTCCCTTGCCACCGATCTGCAAATCGTTTAATTAGGAAACCGTCGATGCAGCAATCGCCGGGCAGTGAGCGCAGCGTCCGTGTCTGGCGGTGGTTAGCCGGTGGACGGACCGGTTTTTTTGCTACGCTGAGGAACCCCCTGTTATTGAGGCGCAGGTTTCATCCTGGAGGAGAAATTTCATGGAAGCTCGATTCAGCCGAAAAGAATGGATAGGCGCCATCGGCGCGCCCTTGCTATTTCTTTTCCTGTGGTTGGCGCCTTTCGGCATAGACGTTCCGGCACAGCGCGCCCTGGCCGTTGTCGGCTTCCTGATCGTCCTGTGGATCACTGAAGTGATGGACCACGGCATGACCGCCTTCCTGGGCTGCTACCTTTTCTGGTTTCTTGGCGTCGTTGATTTCAGCACTGCGTTTTCTGGATTCGCCCGGGACACGCCGTGGTTTCTTTTCGGCGCTCTTCTGATCGCCAGAACAGCTACTAAAACCGGCTTGGCCCGGCGCATCGCCTACAGCCTGATGGCGGCATTGGGCACTTCCTTCTCCCGGTTGCTGCTGGGGATGATTCTGGTGAGCTTCCTGCTGAATTTCATCATCCCTTCGGGGATGGCGCAGATTGCCACGTTGGCTCCCATCCTGATCGGATTGGTGGCGGCCTTTGAAGTCCCTGCGCGCAGCAATATCGGCCGCAGCTTGTTTGTCACGCTCACCTATACTTCGGGGCTGTTCAATAAAATGATCCTGGCGGGAAGCGCCAGCCTGCTGGCGCGGGGCCTGATTGAGAGTCTGACCGACATTCGTGTGTATTGGAGCCAGTGGCTGATTGCCTTTCTTCCGGTCAGCCTGCTGACGATCTTCGTAATTTGGCGGCTGGCGTTATGGCTCTACCCGCCGGAAAAGTCCCAGTTCGCCGGCGCTCGCGAGTTCCTGCAAGAGGGCTTGCAAAAACTCGGCTCCTGGTCGCTTGCAGAGAAAAAGGCCTTCCTGTGGGTGGCCGTAGCGCTCGGGTTATGGACCACCGATCAGCTGCATCATGCCAGCCCCGCCCTGATTGCCATGGGTGTGGGCTTGGCGCTGTGCATGCCGAAGATCGGGGTGCTCCAAACCGCCGACATCAAACAGATCAGCTTCCTTCCGATCATCTTCGTCGGCGGCGTTCTCAGCATGAGCCGGGTGCTGGCCGAAACCGGGGCTCTGGAGGTCCTCACCGATGTGATGTTTTCCTGGATGGCCCCGCTTTTTTCAGGCTTCGTGCAGGCTACCGGAGTGCTGTACTGGACGGCTTTCGCCTACCATCTCCTGCTGGCAAGCGAGCTGTCCATGTTGAGCACTTCGATTCCGGCCTTGATCCAGTTCGCCACGGAGCAAGGGTTGGACCCGATGGCCACCGCGATGGTGTGGACCTTCGCCGCTTCCGGAAAAATCTTCGTCTACCAATCCGCCGTGCTGATTCTTGGATATTCTTACGGATATTTTGAGCCCAAAGATTTGTTCAAACTCGGCGCCTGGATGGCCGCAGTCGAATTCATCTTATTGCTGCTTCTAGTCAGTTTCTATTGGCCGCTGATCGGACTGGGCTGACGGGAAATGGGAATTTCCCGCAGGCCGACGGCAATCCCCTTCCGGATAGTGGTTCAGTTTCCGGATTGCCAACTTTACGTCCAGTAAAGCGCGATTGCTAAACACATCAGCGTTACTCGCGGGTAATCGCCGAGGACACGTTCTCCCACTGTGATCTTGCGTGGGCCGGGGTACTTCTGCAAGTAGGGCGTTCACGCAACCACTGTCCGGGCGCGGCTCTGTAGCTGCTGGCGCGTCAATTGTCCCAGAGGCGCCCCAACCTCTTGAATATGGGAAATTGGACTCTCGGGGCTCATTAAAATCCAGGTGATTGTGAAGGTGTGCTCCATTCAGGGTGGTTTGATTTGTGCTCAGCCTGAATGCATCATTGCAGGCTCAACTGTAATATTAGAACGGGACCGGTTGGGGGCAGATCACGGCATCAGCGGCCCGCCGGGTTTGTCTCGTAAACGATGAGACCGCCGACGAGAGTCATCCGAACCGGGAGTCGTGAGATCTGATCTTCTGGCACCGTCAAGTAATCGCCATCCAGAACGACGAGGTCGGCCAGCTTGCCCGGTTCGATCGTCCCCAAAATTTTCTCGTCTCCGTTGTACCGGGCGGCCCAGATCGTATTCATCCACAAAGCTTCCTGACGCGTAACCTTCTGTTCGGGACTCCAGACACGGCCCTCATCGTCTTTCCGCGTCACGATCTTCTCAATCTTCCAAAGCGGTCGCCCGTCATTCGGATGGCCTGTGTCAGCCTCGATGGTAGGCTGGACACCAGCCTCTAGAAAGCTTTTAATTGCTATGAATCGGGACAATCGCTCGATTCCGAAAGCCCGGACTAAGTTGTCTCTATAGGATTTCACGAAAAGTTGTCTCGGGACAATACTCGGAATAACCCCCAACTCCTTCATCTTTTGCATGTCTTCCGGCCGCACCACCGGATTATGATCGATGGTGAACCTCTGGAAAGCCGTCGGTACTATGGGATTCTTTCGCGCCTCCTCGATTGCGTTGAGGAACTCAGCCGCGGCACGGTCTCCTTGCACATGGGTGTTGGGAAGGGTCCACCCGTAGCGCCAAGCTTCTACCATCGCTTCCCGACCCTGCGGCCATCGGGCCAGCCACTCTTGGGGGTTGCGACTTTCCACCGGCAAAGGATGCAACGGCGGATCAAACATCCACAGCCCTGCCGCAGCAGGGTCCCCAGGGACAAAACCTCCACTGCTGGCTCCAGAAATTCTCAGCAGATCATCTCCGATATCGGTCAAGTTGCCTGTCCGGCGGATATCCAGGGGCCCGGGAAAGGCCACGCGCCACCTCACCGTCATCTGCCCCTTTAACCAGATTTCCCGCAGGGCCGTGAATGACTCCGGGCGAATTCTGGTGGTGACCGAGGTCAGGCCCCAGGAGTTGACCCGGTGCATGATCTTTCGGTACCACTCCTCCAGCTTGGTTAGGGGGACCGCCCACCGCAAGCGCTCCTCCAACTGTGCGGCGGCAGCACCGCTGATGAATATTTCCCCGGGGGCAGGGGCTCCTGCCGTATCCTCGGGGATATCGGCCCACTTCAGCATGGCTGTATTGACTGCTACCGGGGGAAGGATGTTCGTGCGAAGAACCAGCGGGTTATTCGGAGCCAACCGATCCAGATCATCCCGGCTCAGCCGCCACTGCCGGAGTAGCGACTGAGCGCCCCACATACTGAACTGAACTATCTCTCCCGGCGGAGCCGCCTTTACGAACCGGTCTATGTCACGCAACGCCATCTCTCGATCCGCCCACCGGATGGACACGTTGACCAGCTCTCCCTCGTATTGCACCCCGCGATCTTCCAGAAACATGTACCGCAGGACATAGTCGCCCAAATGATTGTGTGTATCAATGAAGCTCGGCGCCGCCGTGGCTCCACTCAGGTCTATCCTCCGTGTCTCTGGCCCCGCCATTTTCAGAATCCGCTCGGTAGTCCCCACAGCCAGAAACTTTCCATCCCGAATCGCCACCGCTTCTGCCACGCTAAACTGGTCATCCGCCGTGAGAACCTTGCCGTTAAAGAAAACCATGTCCGCATAGGCCAGAACCTCCGGAGCAATGTCTGCCAGCGTCTCTTGTCCCGCTGCTGGTCTTGCGAACGTTACGGCAGCCAGCAACATCATCCCCGTGCGGACCCTCCAACTCTGACTGAACTTCATCACGATTCCTCCTTTCGGTAGCTTCCTCGAAGGGAAACACCCGAGAGTTGCTCGCAAAGCCCCTTGGGATTACCAGAGGCCTTCCTGTTTTCCGGCAGCCCCGGTTGGGCATCGGAGAGGGAAACCGGAATTAGTTTTTTGACCCTCCGGCGGTTGCGAGTATACGCCCATCTGCCTCCAACTGAGCCCTTCCACCGCAATCAGAAACACCACCACCTGGAAGGCAGCCAATATCGCGCACAGGCGGAACAGATGCGTTTCAGATATTTATGTACGCCGATCGGGTCGCGGGCCGTATTTACCGGAACGAATACCCCACTCCGATCTTGAGTTCCGGACTGTCAAGGGCTCCCACCTTGACCTCTGTAAAAAATCCTTCTTGGTGAGCGAAACCAACCAAAATGTTGAAACCTCCTTCCACATCGGTGTTGCCTCTTAGCCTTCCGGGACGGTCCTCGTCGAAGCGAATGATGTTGAGCGCCGGTCCGCCCCCTAGGTATAACTTCCACGGGGTGTCCGACAACGGCAACCAGTAAGCGAATTCAAAGTTTACTCCGACCAAAGTCCGATTACTTCCAAGGCCTATCTCCAGGTTGGGTCGGAACCATAACTGTTCCACGACCGGCCCAACATCCAGATGGCCGCCGAAATAGAATTGATCGGGATCAATGCTCGCTCCTGCGCGGATCCCGACTCCTCCCTGGCCCTGAAGCGGACTTTGGGCGATGAAGAGTGAGCAGAATCCCACGATAAGTGCGGGCAAAAAGAATTTAGCGATGCAGTTCATTCCCGTTCCTGCCTTTCGAGGAGAGTCCGTCCTTCGCGGCCAGGAACGTCTCGACGTCCCCCTGGGCCAGCATCACGTCCATGTCGATCTGGGAGTTCAAGTCACTTGCGAGTGTGGCGTCGTCCGGGGTCGAGCACGTGACGGGTTCGAAGGGCGAGTAGCAGAGGTTCGTCTGCGTGGGGCTGTCTACCCCGAGGGGCGATGTCACGAGCTCGTGGAAGTCCCCGACCTTGTAGATCCAGGTCGCGCTGGAGTCGAAGATGCCCCGGTTCTGGAGGAAGCTCTTGTCCCTCTGCTCGACGTTGACGTAGATGCCGTACTCCGTGCCGTTGACGGCGACCGTCACCCACGAGGCCAGGCCGGGCGTCATGTCGGCCGGCGCGGTCGTCGCGTTGGCCGCCAGCTGCTGAAGCTGCCAGGCCGCGCCTTCGGCGGCGGTATTGACGTCGTCGCCGTTCTCGAGGCTGAGCTTGCGGAGAAGGTGCCAGCGCTGGCCGGGCAGGAGCTGGTTGAAGTCGATCTTCAAGGAGACTTTCGGGTCCAGGGGGGGGCCGAGGGGGTCGGCCGACTTCCTGCGCAGGCTGACGCAGAGCTTCGACCCCGCTTCGCTGTCGGGCCAGAAGAGCGCGGGCGTCTCGACCGTGAAGGTGGCGTCCTGCTGGATCGCGGTCCACGCGGCCGGGTCCTCCGGCCCCACACAGGTCGTGTCGGCCGGCGCCATGGTGGAGAGGTTCAGGTGGTGGACGACGGTGGGGTCGAAGACCAACGGCCAGTCCTGCACCTGCGCAGCCGCCTCGTTCGAGAGCCCTGCACCGAGTCCGAAGACGGCGAAGACGGCCAGCGCGGCCAGAACCCGTGTGAATCTCAGCATCTGCAACCTCAGCATCTGGAACCTCAACAACAGTTGGAACTTCAGCAGGTAGCGGCTCCGGGCAAGCCGGTAGACCGAGCCTCATGAAACGGTTCTATTAGTAACATAAGTATCATACCCGTTGGGCTGCAAACGCCGTTCCAATCTCGACGGAATCGCGCCACTCGCTAGAACCAGCATATCTCGGTGGGTTGGCGTGTCTTCTGCACAATGCGACGAGCCCTGACAGCGGCTTGGAGAAAAACTTTTCCCCTTTAAGGGCACTTCCGCGCCGGAAGGCTCACCGGCCAATGTGGCGCACCCCGCTGGGGATGATCTCGAAGCCGATAGGGCAGCGGAGAGGCCTGGGGAGAGGCCACCCGCGGCCCCTTCCTGCGTGCAAGCGCTGCCTGCCAACTGTTGCTGCCGAGTGTGGCATATACGCAACAACGGAAGTCCTGGGGAGACCGTTCGACCGGTCGATAGGTGGGGCATGGGCAAGCTCGTGCTGTTCGCCGCCAGCCTGGCTGCGATCTACTTCCTGGTGGACCATATCGGTCTCGCTGGTTCGGGTCCGCGAGAGGACGGCCAGCATGTCATCGTCAAGACGGAAGACCTCGAGTTCCGCTTCGAGAAGGGCGCTTCCGTCGTGACTTCGTACATGGTCTTCGGCGGCAGCCTGGTCTCGGGCCGCAACAGCTTCAGCGATGTCGGGATGGCAACGCTTGACGAGCGCAGCGTGCGTGCGTACTCCGGTCGCTATCCGGATTTCTTCGAATGCAGCTCACCCGCCGCGGCGCAAGCCAAGCAACAGGCCGAATCCTTGACGTTCATCGCGTCGAACGATGCGGCGCGATCTGCTCTTCGCGAGGCCATCACCCTTCACGATGAACGCGTTAGAAGCGACGGCGAACGGACCTGCATCGCCGTGCGTGGGCTAGAGCTGCAGCCGGAGTCGATCCACCGCACTGAGAATGGCAGCGACATGACTTCGCAGCTCGGAGGCGCGATGCGGCGCTCGAAGCTGGTCCTGGCGAGATCAGCGTCCGTCGTCGATTGCCGCACCCTCCTTTGGTAAAGGGCCGCCCTTCGGGCGGCTTGCAGTTCGCCGGGGCGGCGAACTGCGGGGCTGGGGTGGTATTTAGTCAAGTCGGCCGTTTTCCGATACACGGAGGGCCGCCGGGAGTTCGCATGCTGCGATTTTCGGGCGGGAGGGGGAACCGGTGCGATGATGCAGGCTCTTGGCGCTGTCGTCACGATTGGAAATTTGCTGCTTTGCCTGGTGGTCGGCAGCCGGCTGATCCAGCTTGGCCGCCGCACGTCGGGTGGTCCCGAGCTGAGTCTTGGCCTCTTCTTCATCGCGTACTTCTTCCTGGCCAATGCACTGAGCTGCGTGCTCTACATGGGCTGGGCCGATGCGTCGCTAACGCCACCCGAGCTGGTGCTTCGGGGACTGAGCGCGGCCTACGTCTTCTTCGCGGGTATCGGTGTCGTCGGACTGCTCCACTTCCTGCGGGTGACGTTCCGCCAGAAGCAGCGCTGGTCGCTTCCGCTCGCGGCTGTAATCGGAGCGGCAACCTTTGGCGGGGCCGTGTACTACGGGCTGAGCGAGGGCTTTTCGGTTCGCGTCGTGAACGGAGCGGGATACTGGGTGTCGTTCTGCGGCCGTGTCGCGCCCTTCGTGTGGCTGGCCGTGGAGTCGTTCCTCTACTGGCGCCGCATGGAGCGTCGTCTGCGAATCGGTCTGGCGGATCCCGTGGTTTCCAATCGCTTCTTGCTGATCGGCGTCTGGAGCAGCATCGCCTTCTTGTTGGCGCTGACGGATCCGGCTGCGCGTCTGCTCTACTTCCTGCGTTCGGGAACGACCGACGTCTGGGATCCCGTCATCGGCTTGCCGATCATTCTCTGGGTGATCCCCACTACATCGCTCTTCGCGGCCCTGGGCGCCGTGGCGCTGTTCCTGGCCTTCTTCCCCCTCGCGGCTTATCGCCGCTGGCTGAGTCAGCGCAGCGTCCC